>JALZHG010000598.1 GCA_030914045.1 Chloroflexota bacterium
ATCCTGGCCCGCCAGACGTGCTTCTGTGGGCTGTTGCGGTCGGCCACGACCGCCTTCAGACGGGCGCGGTCGGTGGCGCTTACTTCGAGGCTGATCCCTTGGCCCATACCGCAGGGTACCGCGACCGGGCGGGCGAGGGAACGCTATGACTGCGTCACCCCACTAGGGACGTTACGGGCCCCGGGACAACTTCAACCTGGTTCCATCCACCCGCATAGAAAAATTATTTTTGGCGAGAAAGACACCTTGGCGTTTTTCCTGAAAGCCATTGAACGTTCGTCGAGCGTCATCTCTTTCAACGCATTCGGCGACCCGATCTCACGCTCGTAGCCTCGAGATGGTGGCCTGGCTCACGTTGTAGGAGCGGGCGATGCTGCGCTGGGTCTCGCCCTCATCCAGCCGGGCAAGCGCCTCCCGCTTCTGGTGCGGCGTGAGCTTCTCTTTCCGGCCGAACTTGACCCCCTTGGCCCGGGCGTCGGCCCGGCCCCGGGCGGTCCTCTCGATGATCCGGCGGCGCTCCAGCTTGGCGGCGACCCCCAGCATGGCAAGGACCACCTCGGCGAAATCCGAGGTCGTGTCCACCACCGGCTCGGCCAGCGAGCGCAGGCCCGCCCCGGCCCGCTGCATGTCCCGGGCGATCACGAGCAGGTCGGTCGTGTCGCGTGAGAGGCGGTCCACAGCCGGGATGACCACCACGTCGCCCGGGGCGAGGGCGGCCATGAGGCGCTTGAGCTGGGGGCGCTCGGCGGTGACGCCGCTGACCTTCTCCTGGAAGACCTTCTCACACCCGGCCGCCTTGAGCTGGGCGAGTTGGGAGGCGAGGTCCTGGGCGTCGGTGGAGACGCGGGCGTAGCCGTAGATCATGCCCCATTATGCATCAGATATATGCATCGGAAAACGCCAACCGGCTCAGCGGCTTGGGTTTGATGCAAAAATCTTGATTGGTGCAACATAGCGCTAGGCTGGACACACATAAGCCCCTTGGCTCTTGTTGGCTTCCGGGGTGCTGGGCTGGGTCATACGACCAAGGCGGCGACGAGCGCGCCGAGCAGGGCTTTGCCGCGACGGCGTGCGTTGTGCACATATTGGAAGAAGCCGAGGTAGTCCGGCAGCTTTTCCTGCGAGATACCGCGATGCGGGCGGAGCCAGGAGCGCAGCAGGGACCAGAAACCCTCGATGGTGTTGACGTGCACCTCGCAGAAGCCATCGCCGTCCTCATCGCGAGCGTATTCACCCTGTGCGTGGCAGACTGTCTTGTGCTGATAGCCCCAGGCTAGCAGACGGGCGTAGACGCCATACTCGTCGGTGTAGATGAGCGCGCCCTTGGCAACTGTGGCCTCGATGATCGGCTTGATCGTGGTCTGCTGCACGTTGGCCAGCATGTGCAGGACCACCTGGCCACCTCGCTGGATCAGGCCGAGGATGGGCGGCTTGTCCTTCTCCGGCGTGCCTCGGCCCGGCGCGCCTGCCAGCCTACGACGGCGTCCGAGCCGCCCCTTTTGGCCACGGCCGCGGGCTGGCCCTTGTGCCCGGCCACGACGTAGACCTCATCGACCTCCACCTTACCCTCCAGCCGTGCTGCTGGGGCTCTGGCGACGAGGCCGCGGCGCAGGTGCTCTGTCATGGTCTGCACGTCCGAGGCGTTCAAGCCGAGTTCCTCCGCAATCTGCCGGTTCGAGAGGTTCAGGCCCATGAAATAGAGGCACAATACCCACATCCGCAGCGGCTGATGGTGCCCGGCCAGCGCCGTGCTGGTGAGGTCGTCGAAGCGCCCGGCGCAGGCCTTACACCGATAGCGCTGTCGATGAGGTTGCGTGTCGTCGCACCCATCGCGGATTACCGCGTCACTGCCACACCCGGGACAGCGCACGCCTTCCGGCCAGCGATGCTGGCGCACCAGCGCGAAGCATTTGGCGTCGTCCAACAGCTCCGAGAGGTTGACCAGGTCGGATGAAGGCATGACCGCCAGGGCTCCTTGCGCGACGGCGGCAGCCGATCAGCCGCCTGCATCATCACAGCAGAAGCCCCATGCGACCGCTACCTGCTCCCCTGCCTCTCAACACCCCGGAAGCCAACAAGAGCCAGGGTTGAATGGTCGGAGTTGGGGTGATTCCGGGAGGGTGTCGAAGCCTTTCTGGAACCGCGATGTGGACCCCAACCACTCGGCGGCAGCATAGCCGCGATCACCTGCGCTACGAAACCGATCTGACCGATGCCGAGTGGGCTCTCATCGAGACCCTCATGCCC
>JALZHG010000043.1 GCA_030914045.1 Chloroflexota bacterium
CGATGAGTGGATAGACATGTACGACGTGGTGAACAGCGAAACCAGCCGGTTCATGGCGAACGGCCTGGTCGTGCACAACTGCAACGCTGACATGACCAAGCTCGCCCTGGTCTACCTGCGCAACGCACTCCGCGACTGGGACGCCCGCACCGTCAACACCGTGCACGACGAAATCGTGGTGGAGGCCCGCGCCGACATAGCCGAGGAGGTCCAGCACATCGTTGAGGACTGTATGGTCCGCGCCGCACACTACATCCTCAAAGTCGTGCCCATGGTGGCCGAAGCCTCGGTTGCCGACTACTGGAGCAAGTAACCACCCGCGGTAGAAATCCTGTGGATCTCTGAGGCCTCTGCTAAGGGGCCTCTTATCCGCGCTGTACCACTATTTGTCCGTGTTTTTGTAACACCCATTCGCCTAATGATTACTCTATAATGAAGTCGGAAGGAATGGCGCGGTGTAAACGCTAACCCTACCCGTGGATCCTTCCTAATGACACAACGGTGAAGAAATGGAGCCTTGCCTATGCAATACCGCAACGTCGTAGCTCTCTACGCTCGGCGCAAAAATGCACGTTCAATCGAGAACCAATTAACAAGTAAGTAATAAATGTTGGCAAACTACAAACTACCTAGCTTCGAGGAGGCATATCATAATGTTTGGCGATAAGAAAAAATGGATTACACTTGGCATGATAGCGATGCTGGCGCTCCCCACGCTGCCGGCCGCTACCCCCGCAAGCGCGCAGGCGCAGCGCTTCTTCCCCGAGACCGGCAAGACCGTCAAGGGCCGGTTCCTGGAGTACTGGACCCAGAACGGCCAACTGGCGCAGCAGGGCTATCCCCTGACTGAGGAGATGCGCGAAGTCTCCGACACCGACGGCAAGACCTACACTGTGCAGTATTTCGAGCGCGCCGTGTTCGAGCACCACCCCGAAAACGGACGCCCCTACGACGTGTTGCTCCAACTGCTCGGCTCCTTCCTGTACAACCAGAAGTATCGCGGCAACGCTCCAGGCCAGCAGCCCAACACCCAGGCAGGCTCGCGCCTCTTCACCGAGACCGGCAAGCGCGTCGGCGGCAGGTTCCTCGACTACTGGAACCGCAACGGCGGCCTCGCCCAGCAGGGTCTCCCTCTCTCCGAGGAATTCGATGAAGTTAGCGACCTCGACGGCAAGAGATACCGCGTGCAGTACTTCGAGCGCGCCGTGTTCGAGTACCACCCGGAGAACCAGCCTGCGTTCCAGGTGCTTCTGTCGCAGCTAGGCACCTTCCGCCTGCGGTCCAGGGGACAGGCCAATAATCCTCCGCCCCCGCCTCCTCCGGCCCAGGGTGGACGTCCGACGGCTTGCGGCAACCTGCCCGAGAACGTGAACGCAGCTACGGATAGGAACCAGTATCGCGCCACCGAGCGCATCAGGGTGGCCGCCGGTGGGTTCACACACCTGGAGCCGGTATCTTACTGGTTCACCTTCCCGGACGGTAGCGTACTTGGTACGGCCAGCCCCGTCCCGCTTGAGCCGGACGAGGACGGCGTCATCGGCCCGTATGAGATAGGCACGGGTCCTGAGTTCGCCGCAGCCCGCGGTATTTGGGCACTCACCTTCCAGGGCCAATTCAGCAAGAATACGGCAGTAGCCTGGTTCTGCATCACCCCGTAAGCCGGTTACACAAACAAGACAGCTACGCGCAAGAGAGGGTGGGGAGTTATCTCCACCCTCTTCTCTTATGCTTGCCGAGGATGATGTGGACAGGGCCAGGTCGCCAGGAGAAACAAAGGATTGCACCGCAGAGACGCAGAGGACGCAGAGGCTACGCAGAGATTGTGGTTGTTCAGGAAAGGCAAGGAGCAGCATTGTACAGTAAGATGCTGCTATTGCATACGATACCCTATATTCTTCTCCGCGTAACCTCCGCGCTCTCTACGTCTCTGCGGTGAATAATCCTATTTATCTTGGCGCTCGTGGCGTCCTCGGCGTCTTGGCGGTTCCGTCTATTGCTCAGCGTGCAAAAAACGGGCGAGATAGGTATACTATCGGCAAACCGTTAATCAGGGCTGGGTAGGGAGAAAGCGCCCGGTCTTTGGCACTCAACTTTTCGATGCCGAAAGGAACACAGAGATGGCCGACAACACCAAGACGAAGGGGCTGGAGGGGATTTCCGCTGGCAGCACCTCTATCAGCAACGTAGAGGGCACCGTGGGACGCCTCAGCTACCGGGGGTACACAATCCAGGACCTCGCCGCCAACTCCGATTTTGAGGAGATAATCTACCTGCTCATCAACGGCGAGTTGCCCACCGCCGCGCAACTCGAAGAGATCAGGACGACCATGTCGAGCCGGCGCGAGCTGCCCGCCGAGGCTATGAACGTGCTGAGCGCCCTGGGCACCGCAGGCGAACCTATTGACGTGCTGCGCACCGTGGTCTCAGCCCTGGCCCTCTACGACCCCGATGTGAACAACATCAAGCGAGACGCTGTGATAGACAAGGCGCTCACCGTGGCCGCCCGCATGCCCACCATCGTGGCCGCTTACGACCGCCTCCGCGACGGCAAGGAGCCTATCGCCCCGCGCCAGGACCTCGGCCACGCCGCCAACCTGCTCTATATGCTGCGAGGCGAAGCGCCCCCCGAAGAGGACTCCGCCGCCCTCAACACCTACTTCGTGCTCGCCGCCGAGCACAGCTTCAACGCCTCCACCTTCACGGCCAAGATCGTCACCTCCACCATCTCCGATTACTACTCGGCCATCGTGGCGGCGCTCGGCGCGCTCAAGGGTGTATCTCATGGCGGGGCCAACCAGAAGGCGATGGAGATGATGCTGGAAGTGGGCAACGTGGACAACGTGGATGCCTTCATCGACAACGCCCTGGCGACCAAGCGCCGCCTCATGGGCATGGGCCACCGCATCTACAAGACCTACGACCCCCGCGCCTCGCAGCTAAACGAGCACGCCCGCGTGGTAGCTGAGCGCAGCGGCAACACCCGCTGGTACGAGATCGCCAAGCGCATCGACAACATCTCCAGGACCCACGAGTACTTCAGCGAGCGCAAGATATACCCCAACGTGGAGTTTTATTCCGCGCCGCTGCTCTACACCCTGGGCTTCAAGCCCGACATGATGCCCGCCCTGTTCGGTTGCAGCCGCATCAGTGGCTGGACCGCCCACATCATCGAGCAAATCACCGACAACCGCATCATCCGCCCCAACGCCGACTACGTTGGCCCCGAAATCCGGGAGTACGTGAAGGCTGACGGGAGAAGCTGAGTGGACGATGGACGATGGACGACAGTGGAGTGATTAGTGGTTAGTGGTTAGTGGTTAGTTAGTACCCAACCATCATCTTCTTTGCGCGTCCTTTGTGCTCTTTGCGCCTTTGCGGTTTCGTCTCCTACCATCGTCCATCGTCTCCTACCGGAGCTTGCCTTGCAGATAATCGACGCCTCTATCGCCTGGGCAGGGCCTAATATCGATGCCTTTACGCTCTTCGTAGAGCCGACCCCCTCCATGTGGGCCGCCGAGCCTGTGAAGCCGGGCCACGGCCATATCTACCTCTACCAGGGCCTCGACAAGAAGCGGCAGCGGACGGGGCAGCTAGCGGGCGTTCACATAGTCGGCTTCCTCAACTTCGACGCATGGCACGACCTGCCCGACCTGCCGGTGCTGTGGCGGCTTCTCGGCAGAGAGCCTGAGCCATTGGGTGACTTGCTCAGGTCGGAGCAGCAGCGGGTGCGGCAGGAAGTCGAACAAAACGCCCCAGTCCGAACCGGAAGCGGCTGCGTGTAGTGTAATAGTGTAGGCCAGGGGGAGTGCGTGGTTGCTCCCCTTTTTGTTTACAACGCTCGTGGTGAATCTCTATGACCGCTACCGCAACACAGACCGACCAACACGTTCGATACTTCAACAGCCCGGTACGCATCACCACCAAAGCTGTTGAATTGCGGGACAGGCTGCTGCCCCTGGAAGACGTAGAGTCTGCGGTAATGGCAGCAATCAACAGCCTGGTACCCAGGTCCGATAGCAGAGACAGACGGACGGTTTAGCCTCATGGCCGAAGAGACTGCCTTGTGAATACCACTACCCCACCAAGCCCAAGCCCTGCCGCCTCGTATTTCGGCACCACCCTGCGCGTCACCACGGAGGCCGTGGAACTGCGCGACCGCAGCTACAGGCTCGATAGCGTAAGGTCCGCACAGGCGACGAAAGTGCGCTCCAACAGAGACATGTTAGTGTTCATCTTCATGTCAGCGGCGTTTGTGCTCGTAATCCTCTACGTCAGCCTCAGGATAGCTTTAGACGCTGACCCCAACATCGTTTGGACAGGCTTCGGTATCGTAGCGTTGCTGGTTGGCCTTAGCTTCAACCTGGTCCTGGTTATAGGTCTGGTGATGCTATATAGATCTACGATGAAGGGCTGGCACTACATCTACCTGGCGCGCTTGCAGAGGAAGCTTTGGCACACCGATGTGGCGGTGTCGCTCCACCCCGAACCTATAGACCGCGTTGTTGCAGCGGTGAACCAGGGCCTCGAAATGGTACGCAACGGGGACGCGCCCGCAGAACCTGCAACTCTGTACTATGAGGAACATAGCATCCGCGTAGAGGATAGCAGTATAGACGTGGATGGGCAGGTCTATTCAATCGACGCCGTCAGACATGCTTCCTCAGATCATGTTAGGACCATCCCCTGGTATCTGCTAATCTTAAATTACGTGGCCTTCTTCTTCGCCATCTCTGCATTCAACAACATTAGCAATGATATACCTCCATATCTGCGAATGGCTCTATTTATCGGCATAGGATTAAGTATGCTCATTATATTGCTAGCCGTGGGTAGGCTAATTCAGCACGTGAACAAGGACAAACATTTGCCTGGGAGCAGCGCGCATGAGTGCAAGCTGCATACTACTAACGAGACTTTTCTGGCATTCGCTTCTATCGACCTGGAATTCATCAAAGCCACTGTCGATGCCGTAAACGCCGCGGTGCAGAGGCACATGGCTTCGGCCAAGAAACGTCCGAGCGCCACAAGTAGGTCACAACAAACCACCCTATGAACACCACAGTCCCCACAACCAACGGCACCCGCCTCTTCCGCAGCCCCCTCCGCGTGACCAGCGAGGGGGTGGAGCTGCGCGACCGCACCTACCAGCTGCAAGAAATCAGGTCGGCTCAGGTGGTGAGAATCCGGGCCGACAGCCTGGGGTTGCGGCTGGGTGTCATGGCGTGCGCCTACTTCCTGGGCACCGCGCTGGTGCTGCTCGTGCGCTACTTCATACAGATTGCCGCCAACGGCGCGACCCTCTTCGAGCTACCTATAGGCTACACCAGGACCGCCACCGCCGACAGCGACAGCACCCTGGGCACGCTGATATTTATGCTGGCGCTGGCGGGGCTAATGGGCCTTTTCGTGGCGTTCAGGCTGCGCTCCCTGGGCGGGCGGTACATGTACGCCGCCAACCTGCGCAGCCCCTTCTGGAGCACTATCATCGCCGCCTCACGGGACGAAGAGGCCATGAACGAGGTAGTATCGGCGGTACAACAGGCCCTGCGCGAGAAAGCACAAGACGCGCAATCCTCAGCCGCTGCCAACGCTACGCGGGAAACTGCCAGGCCCCAGGTCTACTATGAGAACGAGAACACAATCAGCATAGACGACACCTGGCTGGAACTGCCCGGCAAGAGCTACCCCGTAGCGAGCCTGCATTTCGCGGCGGCCTACCCGGTCATGGCGCAGTCGATCCGCGATACGTTCACCAACTCGGGCCTGATAGGCGTAGCGTTCGGCGTGTTCAACGGCTTAACGAGCGACCCACAATTGCGAGAACTGCCCATGTTGCCGCTGGTGCTCTACCTGCTGGCGGGCGCGGCTATCTCAGTCTTCCTGTTCATGGTCAACAGGCGCAAAGGCGGCCCGCTGGCTATAATACACGTGTGCTGGATACGCACCGCCTACGAAGACGCTGTTGCCTTCACCTCCATCGACCAGGGCTACACCTCACAGGTGGTCCGCGCCATCAACGAGACGGTGCACCGCCGCGACGGCAGGATGGGCACTATAGCCCGCATACCATCGAGGCCGTGACGAGTTATGAGTTTTGAGTTTTGAGTTTTGAGTGACGCGTAAAATCGCAATTCGAAATTCCAATTTCCAAATCCAACATGCAAGTAATCACTACAATCGAGGAGCTTCGGGGCGTGCGGGCGGGTCTGGCGCAGGGGCAGACGCTTGGCTTCGTGCCTACGATGGGGTACTTGCACGCGGGGCACATCTCGCTGGTGGAGATGGCGCGGCGCGAGTGCGACCTCGTGGCGGTGAGCATATTCGTCAATCCCACGCAGTTCGGCCCCAAGGAGGACTTCAGCCGCTACCCACGCGATACCGAACGCGACCTCGCGATGCTGCGGGAGGCGGGCGCAAGCTGGGTATTCATGCCTGGAGTGGAGCAGATTTACCCGCCCGGCTTCTCCACCTACGTGCAGGTGCGAGAGGTGACAGTGAGGCTGGAGGGAGAGGTGCGCCCCGGCCATTTCGAGGGGGTAGCCACGGTCGTCGCCAAGCTGTTCAACCTCGTGCAGCCCCACCGCGCCTACTTCGGCCAGAAGGACGCCCAGCAGGTAGTGGTCATCAAGAAGATGGTCAGCGACCTCAACTTCCCCCTCGAAATCCGAGTAGGCGAGACGTTACGCGAGCCGGACGGCCTTGCCATGTCCTCCCGCAACGTCTACCTCAACCCGGAGGAGCGCCAGGCCGCCCTCGTCCTCTACCGCGCCCTCACCGCCGCCCGCGACCTCTGGGACCAGGGCGAACGGCGGGGTACCACCCTCCGCGAAGCCATGTCCCGCAGCATAGCCGCCGAACCCCTAGCCCGCCCCGACTACGCAAGCGTCACCGACCCCACCACCCTGGAAGAACTTGACGACAGCGGAGAAGCCCAAGAAGCCCTGGCCTCGTTAGCCGTGAGAATAGGCAGCACCAGGCTGATTGACAATATGTTGCTGAAACGTGAAACGTGAAACGTGATGCGGCGAAAATAATTTGGTTCGTGAATGCGGCGCAACCTCTACTGCGGGACCACACACCCCTTTGTCATCCTGAGCGTAGCGAAGGATCAGGTGGCAAGTTAGAGTCCTCAACGTACTGGATGCTGCTGGTGAGAGGAACATTGTCGCACGAGCAGAGACCGACAAGAGCGGGCGGCTGAGCCTTCGCTGCGCTCAAGATGACAAGGCGGGCGGTGGGATCGCGTGCCGTATGCAAACGGCGAAGGAGGTATAACCTCATGTCTGGATTCAGAGTCACGAGACTATTGAGCAATATCGTCCTGGTACTCGCCGCGCTTGCTCTAGGAGGAATACTACAGCCCTTTACGCACCTGCCTACCTTAGCGCAGGACGAATGCCACACCTTCCCCGAAACGGGCAAACAGGTCTGCGGGCGCTTCCTCGAGCACTGGCAGGCGAATGGAGGCGTGGCTCAACACGGCTATCCCATCAGCGACGAGTTCCAAGAAATCTCCGAGCTGAACGGACAGACGTACATGGTGCAATACTTTGAGCGAGCGGTCTTCGAGAAGCACCCTGAGAACCAACCCCCATACGATGTGCTTCTGTCACAATTGGGCACGCTGCAGTTCAGGAGCAGGTACCCTGGAGCCGAGCCAAAAAGCGATACCGCGACGCTAGGACCCAGGCAGACAGTGGGCCGGTTTTTCTCTGTTATGGCCCTAAGCGGTGGTTCGTCAATAATGATACAATTATCGCTCATGAGTGAGAAGCTGCGGGAGCGGTTTCAATATGGCGACCCTTACTACGGGCTTCTTGGGCAGCATTTTCCTGCATGGAAAAAGATCATAAACGCCCCACGCAACGACTTTTCAGGCAACGGGCCAGTATGGGTATTGTTACTCGATGGCGCGGACAATACGGTCGCGGTCTTCACCCTCATCAAAGAAGACAATGCCTGGAAGATAGACTATGCACAACCTAATGCGTTGTCTGACTGATCCACCCCTGACTCCAACAGCCGCATCTTAAGGTACACTGTACAGCAAGCCGCATCACGTTTCACGTTTCACGTTTCAGCACCGAATCCCCGGAGGGAACATGCTACTGGCAATCGACGCAGGCAACACCAACACCGTCTTCGGCCTGTACGACGGCGAAAAGCTGGTGGCCGACTTCCGCATGGAGACCCATCACCTGCGCATGCCCGACGAGTGGGCCGCCACGATCATAGCCCTGCTGGGGCACCGGGGCTACAGCCTCAACGACATCCGGGCCGCCATCTGCGCCAGCGTCGTCCCGCCCGTGACCACCGCCCTGCGCGAAATGGCCCGCGACTACCTGCACACCGACCTCATGCTAGTCGAGCCGGGCATCAAGACGGGCGTCAAGGTCTGCGTGGACAACCCCCGCGAGGTGGGCGCCGACCGCATCGTGAACACCCTGGCGGCCCACGTGCGCTACGGCGGCCCCCTTATCGTGATAGACTTTGGCACCGCCACCACCTTCGACGTAGTATCGCCGCAGGGCGAGTACCTGGGCGGGGCCATCTCCCCCGGCCTCGGTATCGCTTCCGAAGCCCTCTTTCGCTACACCGCCCAACTGCGTCGCATTGAGCTTGTGCCACCCAGGCACGCGGTCGGCAAGAACACGGTCCACGCCATGCAGTCGGGAGTGGTCTGGGGATACATAAGCTTGGCCGAGGGGATGATACAGCGCCTCAAGGAGGACATGGGCGACCTCGGCACGCAGATAAAGGTGATAGGCACCGGCGGCCTGGCTACCCTGATCGCCTCTCATACCGACTGCATCGACATCGTAGACGCCAACCTCACGCTGGACGGCCTGCGCATGATCTACGAACTAAACCGCGAGGCGTAACTGAGAGATTGAAGCAGACAATGAGCACGGAATCGTTTCGGCATGATCTCCGCAGGAGAATACCCGTGGCCCTGGGTAGCCTCATTGGTGGGTTGGCAATTTATTTGCTGGTCTGGCTCAGCACAGTGTTACTGAATATACAGGGCTGGGAACGGTTACTCTCTGGCATGTTTGTCGGAATAATACTGGGGGACGTACTTTTCTGGATTATCCACACCATCGTTCTATACAGGCAACATCTACGTAAATGAACACACCGCCACTCATGTACTTGGTCATTCCTAGAGTAGATAGAAATCATATGGAGGTCAGAAAGTGCCAGATCACAATAGTGAAGCGGCCACCGCACAAAGAGCCGAAGCCACGGGCGCACGAGCGATCGGAGCCAGGGCCGTTGGCGCTTCCGCTTTCGGAGCATTCGCGATCGGGGCCTTTGCCATAGGCTTCTTCGCCATCTGGCGGCTCGTCATCCGCAACATGCGGGTAGGCAAACTGGAGATTGGCGAGCTAGAGGTGGGCACGCTGCGGGTGCGCAAGCTGGAAATACTGGAGGACTGAGTTGCTGCGCGACAAGCGGGTAGTGCTGGGCGTCACGGGGGGCATCGCCGCCTACAAGGTAGCCGACCTGGCGTCCAAGCTGGTGCAGGCGGGCGCGGTCGTAGACGTCATCATGACACAGGGCGCGCAGCAATTCGTCACGCCCCTCACCTTCCAGGCGCTCACCAAGCGTCCCGTGCGCACAGGCATTTACACAGACTGGCTGGGCGAAGATACGGGGCACGTGGGATTGGCCCACAACGCCGACATCCTGGTGGTCGCGCCCGCCACGGCCCATACGCTGGCCCGCCTCGCGCTTGGCCTCTCCGACGACATGCTCTGCGCCGTCTACCTCTCGACGCAAGCCCCGGTGCTGCTGGTACCCGCGATGGAGAGCGGCATGTTCCTGCACCCCGCCACGCAGGAGCACCTTGACACGCTACGCCGCCGTGGTGCTATCGTAATGCAGCCAGGAGAGGGGCACCTTGCCTCGGGGGCCACGGGCGTAGGCAGGATGCCGGAGGTGCCGGAGATACTCGCCGCGATAAAGCGTACGCTCGGCAGAAACGGGTCGCTGGCAGGCAAGAAGGTGGTCGTCACCGCCGGGGGCACTCAGGAGCCGCTCGACCCGGTGCGCTTCATAGGCAACGGCTCGTCCGGCAGGATGGGCTACGCTATCGCGGAAGAAGCCCTCAACGCCGGGGCGCAAGTGACCCTCATCACGGGGGCGGCTTCGGCCCAACCACCCCACGGCGCGGAGTTGGTAAGCACGCGCACCACCCGCGAGATGCAGACAGCCGTAGAACAGGCGGTGCGGGACGCCGACATCCTCATCATGGCGGCGGCGGTGGCCGACTTCACCCCCAGGCACACGTCCGACCAGAAGATCAAGAAGACCGATGCCGGGCTAACCGTAGAGCTTGAGCGCAACCCCGACATCCTCGCCGGGCTAGCCGCTATGGACCTCCCGCGCCTGGTGCGAGTGGGCTTCGCCGCCGAGACCGAGGACCTGCTCGATAACGCCCGCGCTAAGCTACAAAAGAAAAAGCTCGACCTCATAATCGCCAACGAGGCTGTAGCCAGCATCGGCACCGAGTCGAGCAGCATCACCTTCGTGCGCAAAGACGGCACCGCCCAGCAACTCCCCCACCTCCCAAAAGAGGAAAGCGCCCGCGCCATCATCGAAGAAGTCGCGCGGCTCATCCTGGAGCAAAGCTAATTAGAGACGGAACCGCCAAGACGCCAAGAACGCGGAGGACGCGCCAAGAGGAAGAAGCAATTCACCGCAGAGACGCAGAGGACGCGGAGGTTACGCGGAGAATAGTTGAGGGTGTTCTTGACTGGAGCAACACTGTGCAGTAAGATGTTGCTCCTTCCACTTTCTAACAATAACAATCTCTGCGTGCCCTCTGCGTCCTCTGCGTCTCTGCGGTG
The DNA here is from genome assembly GCA_030914045.1 of Chloroflexota bacterium. Classification (GTDB taxonomy): domain Bacteria; phylum Chloroflexota; class Chloroflexia; order QHBQ01; family JADMIH01; genus JADMIH01. The sequence continues at coordinate 10,854 of JALZHG010000043.1, forward strand.
AATAATCAATCCTTCTCTTTGCGTCCTTGGCGTCTTGGCGGTTCCGTCTCCTCCCAAATGCGTAACAAAGTGGGCAGGTTTGCGTTGGATTAAGCGCAGAGATTTTCTTATAATTGCCTGTGCCGACAGCGTGCACACAGGCCAGGGGAGCCGGAGAGACCACCTAGACATGCGTACCGAAGAGTTGCTGGAGCAGTGCTTACACGCCCTGACTACCGGACAGGAGCTACCTCCTGACGTTGCCCGGTACCTGGCGCAGCACCCGGAGCAACAGGCCGAAGTCGAAGACCTGCTGTTCATAGCGCAACGCGTGAGCCGCAGACCCACCGTCGAGCTTTCGGAAGTGGCGCGCCGCCGCCTGGATAGCCGCCTCGCCGCCCGCCTTGATATAGAGCCTACCGCCCTTCGCGCTCCTACGGCCACCCCAGCCGACCCGGCTACTCACGAAACCGGCGAAATGCTCCCCTACAGCAGCACGGCGGGCCGCAAGAAACTGCGCCTGTCGATGGGCCGCGTGGCCCTGGCGAAACTGCGCGACTATAACACTCAACCGCACCGCGACCCCACCTCGGAAGCGCGCATCCGCGAGGTATTCCGCGACCTCACCCCCGAAGACGTCCGCCGCTACATCGGCGTGCGCGGCGAAGACTACCTCTACTACCGCCAGCGCCTACCCGGCTGGAGGCCCGTGCTCGCCTTCATCGCCCTGGTCCTACGCGGCTTCAAACGGCTGGAGAAGCTCGTCACCGTCAGTAACAACTAGACGATGGACGATAGGCGGCCAGTGGAGTCCATTAAGCGATACTAACGCGGTTGACATTTTCCCCATATAGAAGATAATTGAGCCAGGCACACGATGCAGGGACTATACAATAGCCCCGCCCATCCATGCCCCGGCTACTCACCCTCTATCGTCCATCGTCCATCGTCCGCCTATGAGCTTCGCCTTTACAGTAGACGACCTCCCCCGCATCTTCGTCATGGTAATAATCGCCGCCGTGCTCGGCTACCTGGCCGACCTGCTGGCCGGTGGGAGGGTGCCGCTCGGCTTCGTCGGCTCGACCCTGTTCGGGCTGCTCGGCGCATGGCTGGCCGCCGACGTGCTCCGCCCCCGCATCCCCTTCAACCTCCCTGAAGAGCCTGTATTCGACGGTGTAACGCTCGTCACCGCAGGCGTAGGGGCTTTCGTGCTCTCCCTCCTCTGGTGCACCCTCACCTCCCGCCTGGCCCGCCGGTGGAGATAGGGTTCTGAAACGTGAAACGTGAAACGTGATGAGTAACACGTAACACGTAACGCGTAACCTACAGAGCAGGGCGGGATAAGCAGCAACGCGACTACCACGCACTATTTGACGCCCTCCCACCCTTCTGTTAAGATGGCCCCAACAGCTACACACTGAGCTATTACGCGTTACGTGTTACGCGTTACTCATCACGTTTCACGTTTCACGTTTCAGAACCCTGCCTATGTCCTCACTCCCCGGCCAGGCACCAATATCGCCGCCTCCCAGCGAGAGGGTGGGGCTGTTCGGTATGCGGGTGCGGCTCGGCTCGCTGGAAGTATCGTTCTTACAGGTGTGCGTGCTGGCCGTCATCGTCTTTTACTCGCTCGCGATACCGGGCGACCTCGACTACAAGCTTGACGCCCTCGGCTTTGGCGTGTGCCACCAGATAGGCACCCACTCTTTCTTCGTGGACGAGCACCAGTTGCCCCTGTGCGCCCGCTGCTCCGGTATCTACCTGGCCGCGCTGGCCTCCCTCGGCCTCCTGCTCGTCATCAGGCGGAGGGCCGCGCGCCTGCCCGCGGGCAGCATGATCGCCATCCTGGCCGTCTTTTTCGGCGCGATGATCGTTGACGGTATCAATTCGACCCTCCAGAACTTCGGCGGCAACGTGTGGGATAGCACCAACCTGGTGCGTCTCATCACGGGCAGCCTGGCGGGCACCGCAATCACCTTTTTCCTCTACCCGGTGTTCAACATGAGCGTCTGGAGCCGGGATGTGCGCAAGCGCGAGAGCGTGCTCGAAAACCCCCTGGAGCTTGCGGGCTACATGGTGGTGGTGGGGATAGTGGTGGCCCTCGTGCTCGATGGCGGCGATTGGCTCTTCTACCCTCTATCATTCCTCAGTATAATAGGCATGCTGGCTATGCTGACTATGGCTAACACCATGCTGGTGCTCATCATGACCCGCCGCGAAGGTAAGGCCCGCACCTTCTCGGAGGCGCTGACACCCCTGCTCGTGGCTTGCCTGCTTAGCCTGATAGAGATTACGCTATTATCATGGGGCCGGGCCTCACTCGCGCCCTACATGACGAACAGCGGCGGAATGCCCCTGGTGCCGGGTCTGCCGTGAACGGTGCATAGCACCCCAGTAGCTACGCTACGGCTTATGTTCCCGTAGCTCGAAAACAACCTGAGCCTTAGGAGGAAAATAGCTTAATGAACAACGACCCCAACCAGCCGGGCAGCACGCCCGACCGCCCCACAGGCAACACACCGGGTTCGCAGGGATCGCCGGGAGCATCGGGAGCGTCAGGAGCGCCCGGAGAAACACCTTCAAGCGGCCAGCCAACGGAACGGGTAACGCCGCCCAGTTTCCAGCCCCCACCCCCGCCCACGCCTGCGCCCGATCCCTCGCAGCTAACCATGCCGCAGCCCCAGACCACCATCTACTCGCCGCAACCGGGGCCCACGGTGGGAGGGCCGGGAGCTACCCCCAACCCTCAACAGCCGTACGGGGGAGAGCAAGCCAGGGCGCAGCAGCAGGGTTATCCCGCGCAGGGCCAGTACCCACAGGGCCAGTATCCGCCAGGCCAGCACCCACAGGGCCAGTACCCACAGGGGCAGCCACCGCAGGGGCAGCCACCGCAGGGGCAATATCCTCCCCAGGGGCAGCACCCGCAGCAGGGTACTCCACCCCCCGGACAGTACCCGCCAGGCCAGTATCCCCCGCAGTACCAGCAGGGGAACGTACCGCCGGGCCAGCCGCCCTATCCACCACCATACCCGCAACAGGGGCAACCCCTCCCCAAAAAGGGCGGCGTGCCGGTAATAGCGTGGGTGCTCGGCGGCCTGGTCGTAGCTGTCTTACTCATCTGCGGCATCGCCTCGTTCATCGCAGCCCAGGCTTTAAATACAGGCAGCCGTGCCTTGACCGACGCTTTCGGTACCGTGGAGGCCAGCGTCGGGGGCATCCCCTCCTGGCTGTTCTACAACGATCTCAACGCAGGCGACTACGATAGCGCCCGCGACTACCTGTCTGACGACCTCAAGCGCGAATACAGCGCCGCCAGGTTGCAGGAGGAGTGGGAACGACTGGTGGATGGAGCCGGGGGTATCACCGTTGGCGATTACGTGACGATAGGCAACAACAATAACCTGTGGCTGCAAGAACTGGAAGGTCAAGAAAACGGCCAGTTGTACGAGATCCAGGTGACGGTGAGGACCATCGGAAGCGAATACCTGATTACCGATGCCAAGCCGTCGCTGATACCGGAACCGTAAGCGGCGCGAGCAAACGTCCACATGGACCAGGACCCCAACCGGGAGCCGGGCCGCACGCCCCAACCAGAGGGCGCGCAACCCGGCTCCCCGCCCCTCGGCAGCGAACCGCCAGGGCCCGAGCAGCCTGCGCAATCCGAAAGACCCAGGCAACGGCTAGGCTATGACACATGGCCGCCCCAGCACGCCCAGCAGCCACCGCCTCCATATTCGCAACAAACCCCAACCGAAGGCTCACTCACCGTGCAATTCGGCCAGCCCGAACAGTCACTAGCGGGCGCGCCGACCTATCCAACCCCTACTAGAGCCAGGCGGCAATCCTTGCCCGCGTGGGCCTGGGTGCTTGCGGGAGTGGGACTCCTCTCCTGCCTGGTCTGCGCGGGTACCGGCGTGCTGGGCGGCAACTTCGTGGGTTGGTTCTTCCAGGAGATAAGCCAGCCGACGGCGGTGGCAACCGAGTATGCCCTTGCGTTGCGGTCGCACGATTTCGAGCAGGCGCACTCGCACTTCTCGACCGAGTTGGCGCGCCGTTACTCTCAGGAAGAGTTGGAAGCAGACTGGCTGGCGCTGGAGGAGCGGGGAGAGATAACCGGCTCCAACAACGAGAGCGTTCACCTGGAGAACGACGAGGCGACAGTCGGGTGGGTAATAACGGCCGGGCGAGCCAGGTACGAGACCACGCTTATGCTGCGGAAAACCGGCGACACCTGGAAGATTACGGGCGGCGACCCTGGGCCGGTGCCCCGGCCATAACACCTGGGCTGGAGGTATGGCACGAACGTATGGGAGGCTTCTCTGTGCTAGTAAAAGCATTTCTACCAAGCCTTATGCTGAGCTTAGTGCTGGCCGGTTGTATAGGTCTACAAACCCCTGATGCGCAGAGCGTGCCAACCACCGGGGCCGTGACTGCAATCGTGGAAAGCCCAGCCATAACGGCAGAACCTACTGTAGACCCCCTGGCTGCGCCTCGCGCGGTTCTCGCGCAACTTACACAAGCGCAGAAGTTCCGTATAGAAGATGACTGGACCGGCCTCTCACCCCTAGCGCCTATAGACGCCCACTACGACTTGCGCCGGCAGGGGGATCAGTTTACCGGCAAAGCAAACTTTTCAGTTGCAGGCTATACACGCGAGCGCACCGCCGTCGAGGAGATAGCTATCCCGGAGACTATTGCTTCAGACTTCTTGAAGATGCTATCTGAAACGCCAATAGAACCACCCAGGTACGCGTTAGGGGAGGGGCCTCAGTACGAGCCGTACATGGACCATACGGATGACTATCCATCAATCAGGATAGAGATTGAGTTGAAGGACCAGACTGTCAACTTCTTCACCAGTTCGCAAGGAGAAAATCACGTCCCCTGGGCTGTTTCTGTGGGCGAGAAGCTATATATTATCAACTCCGACCAGCCTATGAGAGCACTCAAATTGCTGGCACCCTATCTCAAAAAAGACACTCTTCGGAAGCTCATTGACAATACCTACATCGGCATGCCAACAACGGGCATGCCGGACCCGCAGCCCTAGAGATACAAAATGTGATGGAGGGGCGCGATATCACGCACAAGATTAGCCTGCGTAATTGGGGCGTTTAGCGTAACGGATAACACCCATCCTTCGTAATAAAGATAGGTCACGCAAGCTGCCGCGCATCCAGCCTCATTTAATGGCCGGGGTGTTCGGCATACCCCGCTAAGCTGGGGGCCGTGCTCACTTACCCGTTGGTACGGAATCTGGTAAAGTAGAGGGCATTATGGATGTATTCACCCTCGTTTTGTCGGGCTTCGGGCTGGCAGCGCCCGCCGGGCTGAACGCCTGGCTGCCGCTCCTCATTACCGGCCTGGCCGCCAAGTTCAACCTGTTCGGCCTCACCCTCAACGCTCCCTTCGACCTTCTCACCGAGACCTGGGTGCTGGTCATCATCGGCGTGCTGCTCACGATTGAGATATTCGCCGACAAGATACCCGCCGTAGACACCATCAACGACATCATCCACACCTTCATCCGCCCCACCGCCGGGGGCATCCTGTTCGCGGCCCATAGCGGCGCGCTCGGCGGTATGGACCCGACCCTGAGCTTCATCCTGGGGATGCTGTCGGCGGGTAGCGTGCACGCGGTCAAGGCCACCTCACGCCCCATCATCACGGCCACCACGGGCGGTATAGCCAACCCCCTGGTCAGCATGGTGGAGGACATAGTAGCCGTTGGAGCCACGATACTGGCCCTGGCCGCGCCCCTGGTGGCCGCCGTGCTCATGGGGTCTATACTGGCGCTGGCGGTGTGGGTGGTCTGGAAGTGGCGGCAGCGAAGGAAGAGGAGGCGGGCGGCGCAGATTTAACTATGTCTGAAGCGAGACGTTTTCCTTCTAAGAACATCCTGTTGGTAGGGGCGGTACTGATCCTGTTATACATACTGATTCTTTCCGCTCCTGAGCTCGTCCGTAGGGCCGTGTTTCCAACGCCGGACCTTAACAACCCACCCCAATATCCGGGGGCACGAGGCATGGTTGCCGACGAGACAGTTCGACCATTCTCTGAGAAAAGGGAAGAAGGCGAAATATATAAGACAATAACCTTCTACACGCATGACGCACCGCAGACCGTACTGGATTTCTATCAAAAAGCTCTTGAAGAGGACGGCTGGCCCGGAGGCTATGATGTGCTGACCAATGACACACTTGAATATTCGTGGGACATTGTATCGGACCCACGATATGATATTCCAAAGAACACGAACAGACCTTACCGCAAAATCATAGTAACTGTGGAGAGAGTGACTGTAGAAGGAGACAAGCAGACCAGGGTTACTACTGAATTTCGGGCTTACGATAACAAACATTAATTCTATATCTCACCACCAACCACCCTCTCATACAAGTCCCAGGTCTCCCTTGCCGCCCGCTCCCACGAAAACCGCCGCGCCTGCCGCAACCCTCTCTCCACGAGCCGTGCCGCCTCCTCCTGGTCCAGCAGCATCCGCTCAAGCCCCGCCGCCCAGCCATCCACATCTTGCGGGTCCACTAGTATGGCCCCGTCCCCTGCCACCTCGGCCAGCGACCCGGCGTTGGACGACACCACCGGCACCCCGCACTGCATCGCTTCCAGCACCGGCAGCCCGAACCCCTCGTACAGTGACGGCATTACGAAGGCCAGTGCCCCCTGGTACAGGCTCACCAGGGTCGCGTCGTCCACACCCCCTGGTAGATGCACGTGCTCGCGCAAATGTAGCTCGTCTATCTTTGCATGCACCTGCTCGAACAACCAGCCCTCGCGCCCGGCAATCACCAGTGCGGGGGCGGGCGATACGCGCTTGCCGTCGAGCAGCTTGCGGTAGGCTTCCAGCAGGGTAGGGAGGTTCTTGCGCGGCTCAATGGTGCCCACGAAGAAGATGTAGCCCCTCCCGTCGGCGGGAAGGCCGAGCGCGCGGGCGGCAATCTCCTGGGCCTGCCGGAAGTCGGTAGGCGGCTTGAACTGCTCCCCCGCCGCACCCGGTATGACCGCCACCTTCCCCGGCTCCACTCCAAGCAGCGATACTATGTCGTCGCGGGCCGAGTTGGAGAGGGCTATCAGGGCGTCGGCGTCCCGCGCGGCGCGGTGCACCTGGCCGTAATACCGCTTGCTCTCGTCGGTGAGCAGTGTCAATTCGGGGAACTTGAGGAAGGCCAGGTCCTGTATATTGGCGACGGCGCGCATCGTCCGGTAGCGTGGCGGCACGAAGTCGGGCGAGTGGATGATGTGTGGCCGGGGTCGCAGCTTTAGCAGTTCCACGCCCAACGCAGGTTGCTCGAAGCGGTTGTGCGGCGGCGTCCACATCGGCACGCGCCGGAAGCGACGGTCCCGCACGATGCGCTCCCGGTGCCCCCGCATCTGTAGCACTTGCAGGCGGGCACCCTGTCCCAACTCAGGCAGCCTCGACATAGCCCTCAATAGGCTGACGCTATACTGCCCGATGCCCGCACGGCGATAGTGCACCATGCGGGCATCGAAAGCCACCCTCAAATCCGAATTCCGAATTCCCAAATCCCAAATCACTCGCTGAGGAAGTCGGGGTTGTTCACGCCGCTGCCGGTGTAGACCCACTCAAGCTCTATATCCACCGACTCGCTCGGAGGCAGCTTGAACAGCCACTGGAGCAGCACGCAGTTGCCCTGGTAAGTGCGCTCGAAACCCGCCTCCGAGCCTGACACGGTGTGGATGGGGAAGCGCCAGAAGGTAGCTTCCACGTTGGAGCGTAACGTCATCTCGATACCGAGCCAGGAGTTGCCCAACGCAAGCTCCCGCACGTCGCGCAACTCGCCTATCGACTCCAGCGAAGTGTCCTCCAACTCCACGCCCTCGACCCTGTAGTAGGCTGAGGGGTTCTGCCCGCCGCCCAGCAAGTTGAGGTTCCACTCCGAGGCGAACACGCCCGTAAGGTCCTCGTCGCCCAGGTTCTGTATGGTGTAGAGCACGCGGAAATCGGACGAGCCTGGCCGCAACGATAACCGCTTGCTGACGCGTACCGGCCTCTTTCCACGTTCCGTATTGATGAAGCCGTCGCGCTCCAAAACCACGTGCAGTATGTGCAGGCCGCCTTCCTGTAGCTCCGCGTTGTAGGGCGCGTCCACGAAGTCGCCTTCCTCGTTGTACTGCCCCGATATGAAGCCTTCCAATGTGGTGCCGGGACCGAGAAAGTGGTCGCGCATGCAGGCGCGGCGGTACTTATCGTAGTTGAGGTAGCGGTCGAGGTTCGCCTCTCGCACCCGCACCGAGTCGTGGGGCGACTCCACCTCTTCCTCACCTGTGGCGGCGTCAGAGCTAGTGGGCTTAGCAGCCTGTTCCTTCTCCTTCTCCTTCTCCTTGGCGCTCGGCGGCAGGAAGCGGCGTTTCTCTTCGTACTCCTTCAGCGTGGCGTGGTACGCCTCTTCCCGGCGGGTGAGAGTGGAAGCCAGGTTGTAGAAGTGCCTGCGCAGGTTCCACTCGAATATGGTACCGCCGTCCGCCAGGTCCAGGTAGAGGTCGAGCGCGTTGCCCTCCACGAGTAGCTCTTGCATGGAGTCGCGGTCGAAGTCGGTAATCTCATGGCTCATCCAGGCCTGGTGGCCGTAGATACCGCGCTCGGCGGCCTGCTGCGCCCGGATGAGGTGGCCGTAGATGCGGGCGCGTATGTCGGTCATATAGACGCCGCCGAACAGGCCGTGCCAGTAGGTGTCGTTACTCTGCCCCCGCCACAAGTCTTCCTGGCCGAAGTCGCCGTACTGCGTCAGGTCGTCTCCGCGCTCGTTAGCCAGCCAGCGGCCCTGCTGTATCTTGTCGTGCACGCGCAGCATCTTCTTGTGCTGCGAGTTGATTTCGTCGTACTTGGTCAGGAAGGTGCGCCAGAACCCACCCCGCATGAACCGGGCGTAGGGCGGCTCCTCCTTCAACTCCCCAATTTCGTGCATAAGCTGGTTCAGCCCGTGCGATTCCTTCGCGGGTAGCGCCCACTCCATCATCTCGCTGTAGGAGGCCGTCGGCAGGTACACGCGACCCACGGCGGAGAAGTGGCGAACGTGGTCGCCCAGCGTGATGCAGTGCAGCCACGACGCGTTCTCCTCCAGCGCCGAGAAGAAATCGTCCACCCAGCCGTTCTGCCCGTTCGTGCCCCAGCAGTGCTCGAACGTCTCCGGCCACGCGCCGAACTTCTCGCCGTCGTCGCCTATCACCAGTATCTTGCCGGGCGTGGGCTGGGCCTCCTCGCGCAGGAAATTTATCGTCTCCTCCACCGGCTGCCAGGGGATGTTGTAGCGCAGCATCTTGGACGTGCCGAAGACGTTCACCACGTCGCCGTTGTTCTCGGTCACGAAATAGCCGGTCACATCCTCGTCGGTGAGGCCCACCATCTTGAAATGCACGTCGTCCACTATGGTCCAGGTGATGTTGCCCCGACTCAAGTAGGTGGGCAAAGTCGGCTCCCATACGCGCTCGGCCAGCCACATCCCAGTCGGGTTGTAGCCGAAGTCGTCCAGCACCGCGCGGTTGAGCTTGAGTATCTGCGACACCTTGTCGTCGTCGGGTATGGAGGGCAAAATCGGCTCGTAGTAGCCGCCCGACAGCACCTCGACCTGCCCCCGCTCCACCAGGGCGCGCACCCGCTGGATGTACTCCGGCTTGCGCTGTCTCAGCCAGTCGAGCAGCGACCCCGTATAGTGCAGGCATACCCGCACTCTAGGGTGACGCTCCAGGGCCGCTACCTGCCGCTCGTACGACTTCTCGTAAATCTCCTCGAACACGTTGTCTGACTGGCCTATCGGCTGGTGGTTGTGCAGCACCATGCCGAACGATATGTGCTTCTTATCAGCCATTTTGCTCCTTGTGCCTCGCTTCAGGTTCGAGTATCACCATGGGTATATGCCGGTCCGTCATCTTGCGGTACTCGGCGTAATTGCGGCCCTTCGCTATAAGGTCCTCCCAGAGTCGCGTCTGTTCCTCCTCCGTTGCCATCCTGGCGACCACTGGGAACACTTTGCGCTTTACCTGCACGGTCGCGTGGGGATTACTTTGCAAGTTCAAGAACCATGCCGGGTAGCTGTCACGCCCCGAATTCGAGGCCGCGACCACGTAGGCGTAACCATAGCGCAGGTAGTTGAGGGGCTGGGTGCGCTGCTGCCCGCTCTTGCGTCCGGTGGTGGTCAAGAGCAGCACCGGCAGCTCGCGTATCCTCCCGCCGAGCCTCCCGCCCGTCCTGCGATAGATCGCCACATGCCGCTCAGCCGTCCCCTTGGTAAGGCGGACGGACACTTGCACGGTGACCCAATCGAGCAGACGCGTTAGTGGGTTGAGCTTAGCCAACTCTATATCACTCCTCGTACCAAACAGCACCGAAAGCAAGGCTGTTCCAGCTTACAGGACCAAGCCCCGCCTTTGTCATTCTGAGCGTAGCGAAGAATCAGCCGCCCGCGCTTGACCGTTGGAGCCGGCGCGAGAGATAACCCCCTGTCATTTCGAACGGAGTGAGAAATCTCGTCCCCCAGTACACGGCTGCACCTTTCTCTAACTCCATTCCCGCACGAAAAAGGTAACATCCTGGTGTAGGACGAGATTTCTCACTCCGTTCGAAATGACAGAAGGTAACTCTGGGTACTGTGCTTGTAACTGTCAAGAATGGGCGGCTGATTCTTCGCTACGCTCAGAATGACAAAGGCGGGGCAGGGTTCTGTCATTCGGCAGGCTACCACAACGACACAGCTTTGACAGTACACCGAGCATTAAGCTCACCGCAATTATAATGCCGCAAAACCCTGTGGCCGGAGGAAAAGCATCCCTGTGGAACACTGACCACTAACCACTAACCACTAACCACTAAGCCGGGCTGCTGACGTAAATGAGCCGGGCCATCGCCGTGCTCACCACCTGCTCGCTGTCGGGTGTGCCACCGGGTGCTGCGATGCGTAGGGAGACGGGGCCGTCGAAAGGTTCGCGGCGGGTTATCGTGACGGTCGCCTGGGGGAGCAGGCCCAGTGAAGCCATGTAGCGTAGCACTTCAGGGTCGTCGTCGGGTATGTGGCGCACTATGCCGGGGGTATGGGGCGGCAACTCGCTGAGGGGTATCAACTCGCGCACGGGCATCTCACCCAACGTGCTCGGTATCGGGTCGCCGTGCGGGTCGAAGTCGGGGTAGCCCAGGGCCATGTCAATCCGCTCTTCCAGGTAGGGCGAGATAGCGTGCTCCAGCCGCTCGGCCTCCGCGTGCAGCCGTTCGAGAGGCACCCCCAGCTTCTCGTGCAGGTATAGCTCGATCAGCCTGTGCCGCCGTATCACCCGCAACGCGAGCGCCAGCCCCTGGTCCGTCAGGTAGACCCCTTTGTACGGCGTGTACTGGGCCAGCCCCTGCTCGGAAAGTTGCTGTAGCATGGACGTTACGGAAGCCGCGCGCACCCCTACGCGCTCGGCAATAGCGTTGGTGGTGGCCGCCGAGCCGTCCTGCTGCAACCTGTATATGGCCTTCAGGTAGTCCTCAATCGCGTGGCTTACCATGACTCTCCATCGTGGGATGCCGGTCCGGGCACATTCTAACACGCGGCTCGCACCGGAACAACTCTGCTTTAGATTAACCTGAACATACCGGAGAATAGGGCCGCTACACTCTTGACAACGTATGCGTTTTCGTGTATCTTGAACATATATTTAGTCTAATCTAAAAAGCTGTTTCAGTATACCACAATCCATGAAGCCATACAACCACGTATACCAGGAGAACTATCAAAGATGCGTAAAGTAAGTACCCTACTCGCGGCCCTGGCGTTGGTAATCACGCTGGCCGCGTGCGACACCGGCGGAGGCGCGAGCACCGGCGACATCTCGCAGCGCAAGATCAAGGTGACCACCACTGTGGGCATGATCAAGGACATTGTGCTCAACGTCGGCGGGGAGCGGGTCGAGGCGGTGGGGCTGATGGGCCCCGGCGTGGACCCCCACCTCTACAAGCCGAGCGCCAGCGACGTGCAGAAGCTGGACGACGCCGACATTATCTTCTATGGCGGCCTGGAGCTTGAGGGTCGCATGACCGACACTTTCGTGCGCATCGCCCGCTCCGGCAAGCCCACGGTGGCGGTGAGCGAGGGCATAGACCCCTCGAAGCTGCGCGAGCCGCCGGAGTTCCAGGGCAAGTACGACCCCCACATCTGGTTCGACGTGCTCCTCTGGCAAGAGGCGGTGAAGGCGGTCAACACCGAGCTAGCCAGGCTCGACCCCGGCTCGAAAGACCTCTACCAGCGCAACACCGACGCCTACCTGAAGCAACTGGACGACCTGCATAACTACGTAAAGGAGCAAATCCTCACCATACCCGAACAGTCCCGCGTGCTGATAACGGCCCACGACGCCTTTGGCTACTTCGGCCAGCAATATGGCATGGAAGTCAAAGGTTTGCAGGGCACCAGCACCGCCACCGAAGCAGGCGTGGGCGACGTGCAGGGCCTCACCAACCTGATAGTCGAGCGCCAGATCAAAGCCATCTTCGTAGAGTCGTCGGTGCCCCAGGCCACCATAGAGGCTGTGCGGGAGGCGGCCCAATCGAAGGGCTGGAACGTCAACATCGGCGGCACCCTCTTCTCCGACGCGATGGGCAACGAAGGCACCCCCGAAGGCACCTACGTCGGCATGGTGCGGCACAACGTGGATACTATAGTGAAGGCGTTGAAGTGAGGAGTAATGCGTAACACGTAACACGTAACTCGTAATGGAGAATGTCGGAAGTATGTCACCATTACGTGTTACGTGTTACGTGTTACGAGTTACGTGTTACCTATGAAAGGCTCAATAAATGCAGAACGTCATGCAAGCAACAAACATACTGGAGAAATCAGCGATGTCCGCGACTGCGGCTGAGATACCCGTTTCGATCAACGACCTTACCGTGGCTTACCGGGAGAAGCCGGTGCTACGCGACATCGACCTGACGATACCGCCGGGCAGGCTGGCCGTGATTATGGGGCCGAACGGCGCTGGCAAGTCCACCCTCATCAAGGCGGTGCTGGACCTGGTGCCTGCGGCTGCGGGGCAGTCCCTCATATTCGGCAAACCCTACCGGGAGCAGCGTAAGCTGGTGGGCTACGTGCCGCAACGGGGTAGCGTGGACTGGGACTTCCCCACCACGGCCCTCGACGTGGTGATGATGGGCACGTATGGCAAGCTGGGGTGGCTGAAGCGGCCCGGCAAGACCGAGCGCGACTGGGCGTTGCACTGCCTGGAGCAGATAGGCATGGCCGACTACGCCAACCGGCAGATAAGCCAGCTTTCGGGCGGGCAGCAGCAGCGCGTCTTCCTCGCCCGCGCCCTTGCCCAGGACGCCAAGCTCTACTTCATGGACGAGCCGTTCGTCGGCGTGGACGCCACCACCGAGCGCGCCATTGTCACCCTTTTGCAGCAGTTGCGAGAGCAGGGCAAGACGGTGGTGTGCGTGCACCATGACCTGGAGTCGGCCCCTGACTACTTCGACTGGCTGGTGCTGCTCAACGTGCGCCTCATAGCCACAGGGCCGCTTGCCACCACCTTCACCGAGGAGAACCTGGTCAAGACCTACGGGGGGCGCATGCACGCGCTACGGGTGCAGACCGCCGCCCAGCAAGCTCAACAGGCCGCGGGCTAGGAAACGCATATGCTCGACCTGCTACGCGACCTGATATTTGACTACACGCTCCGCAACGTGGCCCTCGGTTCCGCGCTGCTTGGCATAGTCAGCGGTGTGCTGGGCACTTTCGCCGTGCTGCGTCGGCAGGGACTGCTTGGCGATGCCCTGGCCCACGCCGCCCTCCCCGGCATCTGCGTGGCCTTCATGCTCACCGGCTCCAAGGCACCCCTGGTGCTCCTGTTGGGCGCGGCTGTGGCGGGCTGGCTGGGCACCTTGCTCCTGCTGTACGTGGTGCGCGAAACCCGCATCAGCGAGGACGCGGCCCTGGGCGTGGTGTTAAGCGTCTTCTTTGGGGTGGGCATCATGCTGCTCACCTTCATCTCGCGCAGCAACAACGCCAACCAGGCCGGGCTTGACAAGTTCCTCTTCGGGCAGGCGGCCACCCTCGTGTGGGAGAACGTGCTGACGATGCTCGTGCTGGGGGCGGTAGCCCTCTTCGTGGTGGGGCTGCTGTTCAAGGAGTTCAAGCTGCTCACCTTCGACACCGACTTCGCCGCCAGCCTCGGCTTCCCCACCAACCGCCTCAGCATCCTGCTCACCTCTCTCATCGTGATAGCGGTGGTAATCGGCCTGCAAACGGTGGGCGTGGTGCTCATGGCGGCCATGCTGATAGGCCCCGCAGTCGCCGCCCGCCAGTGGACCAATCGCCTGGGCGTCATGGTCGGGGTGAGCGCGCTAATCGGTGCTCTATCCGGCGTGATTGGTGCCCTCATCAGCGTCAGCGACGTGGGCCTGCCCACCGGCCCCATGATCATCCTGAGCCTCACCGCGATAGTAGCCCTCTCCCTCCTCTTCGCCCCCGAGCGCGGCATCGTATGGGACCGCCTGCGGCAGATACGGAACAGACGGATGATGAGGGAGGAAGCTGCTGGCGGGTGATACTTTTATTACTCACTCTAGAGAGCGTTCAATAGCGATATGGAAATGATTGTCGTCACGCTAATAGTGGAGTGCTCCTGAAATGGCAAGATTTACTTTGGCATGCGGAATCATTTGGCGCATGGTCGTACATGGTATTGTGCTGGGACTAGCCGCTGGCGCGATTCTTGGTCCCATCAGCATGGTGATTATGTATATCGCAGAGCTTTTCAGCGGAAGATACAGTCTCTCGAATTTCCCGTTTGCCACCGCAACCGTGTATTGCATGCTTGCAATCATAGCAGGGGCGATATTTGGAGGGATATTTGGTTTTGTAGGAGGCATCGTTTCGGGCGTAAGCTTGGCATTGGGCCTTTTACTTAGCACAGGTCACTTAATGGGACCGAAACTGTATCGGAACATGCTTGCTGCATTAGGTACCGCTGGCGTTAGCCTCATAGTGCTGTTGCCATTCAGCTTGGCAATTCTGGGTGACGATTGGTTTTTCAATGGGAACGGAGTGGTAGTTCCGTTAATCGCTCTAGCTCTGTTGCCCACCATAGCCTCTGCCATTTCAACCTGGTGGGCAAGCATGGAAGTTTTAAGATGGTGGGAGACAGCAACATACACTTTCCGTTGGACACGCTGATATGAGTTCAAGCACAATAATACTCCTGACAGGCATATTGGTCGCCGTGGCGTGCGCGATGCTAGGCACGTTCCTGGTGTTGCGCAAGATGGCTATGATGGCGGACGCGATCAGCCACGCTATTCTGCCGGGACTGGTGCTGTCTTACTTCCTGGCGAACGGGCCTAACCTGCTGGCGGGCTTCTTCGGGGCGGCGCTGGCGGCGGTAATCACGGTCAGCCTGGTGGAGGCGCTGCAAAAGACCAGGCGCGTGGGAGGCGAGTCGGCTATAGGGCTGGTCTTCCCGGCGATGTTCGCGCTGGGCACTTTCCTGGTGTCCCGCTTCTTCTCCGACGTGCACCTCGACACGGACGCGGTACTCTACGGCAATATCGAGTTCGCCGCGCAGGACGTGCTCCTTATCGGTGACACCAGTTACGGCCCCCAGTCGCTCTGGGTCATGGCCTTCCTCTGCGTGATGAACGGCCTCTTCATCAGCCTCTTCTACAAGGAGTTGAAGCTAGCCACCTTCGATGCCGGACTCGCCGCTACGCTTGGCTTCTCCCCGTTCCTCCTCCACTACGCGCTGATGACGGTCACTTCGATAACGGCGGTGGGGGCTTTCACGGCGGTGGGGGCGGTGCTGGTGGTGGCCCTGATGATAGTGCCCGCCACCACTGCCTACCTGCTGACCGACAAGCTGCCGGTGATGATCGGCCTGTCTATCGGCATCGGCGCTGCTTCGGCTGTGGGTGGCTATTACCTGGCGGTAGCGCTCGACTCCTCTGTAGCCGGGGCGATGGCCTCCATGACGGGCGTGTTCTTCGGGCTGGCGCTGCTATTCTCGCCAGGCCAGGGCATTGTGGCGAGAGTGCGCAGGCTGTCCGAGCAACGGGCGCAGTTCGCCGCCGAGACGCTGATAGTGCACCTGTTCAACCACGAGAACACCCCGCAGGCCGAAGCCGAAAGCTCGGTGGAGCACCTGCACGACGAGCTACTCTGGTCCTCCGAGGCAGCCCAGCGCGCCATACGACGAGCCTCATCGCAGGGCCTCATCAGGCGCGAAGCCAACCAGCTCAGCCTGACGGCAGAGGGCCGCGAAATAGCCCGTGATTTAGCTGCCGAAGCGGCTTAGGAGCTAAGGGCCGGATTATGGGCGCGCCAAAACAGTTGCCTGAGATTGACGAAGAGCAAGTTCGTGCATTGGCAGCACCTAAGTCGTTCGAGCGGGGCTACGAGTACCTCCAGGCGGGAGCAGTGCAAAGAGTGGTGCTGCGTGGCAACTTTCTCTTTGCGGAAGTAGCGGGTAGCGAATACGACCCCTATCGGGTGACGGTTGAATTGAGCAAGAAACGGATAGCGGAAGCCAATTGCACTTGCCCATACGAGTTTGGTGGCATCTGCAAGCATATAGTAGCCACACTGCTAGCGTACATACAGACGCCTGAGGAAATAGAGCACCGCCAGCCTATTGAGGAGTTGATTGCGCCCCTATCGCCGGAGCAGTTGCGCGAGCTCATCCTGGTGTTGGTACAGGAACAGCCCCAGTTGCTGGACGTAATTGACGACGAATTACGTCCCGGCTCTTGAAACCGCGAGCGACACGCCCTACTTCCGCACCACAACCTTCCCCTGCTTGACCACCATCCACACCATCGACAGAGAGGTTATATCCGCGATAGGGTCGGCACCCTCATCCAGTACCAGCAGGTCGGCCCACTTGCCCGCCTGCACGGTGCCTATCTCCTCCGACAGGCCCAGCGCCTTTGCCGAACCTAGCGTGGCCGCCCGTATCGCGCCCAGGCTATTCAGGCCGTGCTCGGTCATCAGGCGCAGCTCGGTTACCAGGTCGTGCGAGGGGTTGAAGGGGGTACCGCCGTCGTTGCCCGCCGCTATGGTCACGCCCGCCGACACCGCCCACTCGAACGACCTGGAATGCGCTTGCAGGACCCGGCGCGACTTCTCCAGGGCGTAGGCTGGGATGCCCTTCTCTTCTCCCGCCTCGACAATCTGGTACGGGGCCGCCAGGGTAGGCACGAACACCACCCCGCGCGCCACCATCGTCTCTATTGCTTCATCGTCCAGGAAGATGCCGTGCTCCACTGTATCGACGCCCGCCCGCAACGCCGCCTTGATGCCCTCCGTGCCCTGCGCGTGGGTGGCGATTAGCTTGCCTACCTTGTGGGCTTCCTCCACCGCCGCGCGTATCTCCTCCTCGCCCAGTTGTTGCGCGCCCGGTTCCACTCCGGGTGTGAGCACGCCGCCCGTAGCCATGATCTTGAGGCAGTCGGCCCCGTTCTTGAGGTTCTCGCGGGCACCCTTGCGCACCTCGTCGGGGCCGTCTACCTCCATGCCGATAGGCCAGCCATGCCCGCCCGTCATGGTGAGCACCTTGCCAGCGCACATCAGGCGCGGCCCCGGCCAATCACCGGCGGCGAACGCATCCCGCAAGGCCATCTCGATGTACTCGTAGCCGCCCAGGTCGCGCGCCGTGGTGATGCCCGCTTCAAGCATCTGCTGGCACCGCTTTAGGGAATGGAGCAAGAGCGTGGGGAGCTTTGTGTTCTGGGTGTAGGCGAACGGGTCGGCACCCGCGTTCATGGTGACGTGGGCGTGAGCGTTGATGAGGCCCGGCAGCACCGTGCGCCCGCCAACGTCTATGACCTCTATTCCTTCTGCTCCTTCTGCCACCTCTCCACTCGGCTGCTCTCCACCTGCCCGCACCGCCTCTATGCGCCCGCCGCGCACGGTGATGGCTACGTTATCCCTCGGCTGAGACCCCGTTCCGTCGATCAACCGCGCGTTGGTAATGATAAGGTCGTTCATCGTCAATTCCCCTCGCAATGAGATGAGGTAAGGGCTACTAACAAGAAGAATGCCTCGGACTTCTCAGATCCGAGGCATTCTTGCACAACCCGTTCAGTTTACTTCGTGTCACAGTTGGGGAAGAAGGTGTTAGCCACAATCTTGGCCGCTTGCCCTCTCGTCACGCTGCTGTTGGGCCGGAAGTAGGGCAGGTTGCCCCCGCCGCACGGCTCCCCGGCGGCCCCGCAGGCGTACCCGCTGATGTAGCCCCTCGAAGACAGCCGCTCGATGAAGCTGTAGAACGCGCTATTCGTTGGCACATCCTCGAAGCTCTGCCGGACGGGGGTCTCGTTGAAGCCCGCGGCGTTAGCCACTATCTTCGATAGCTGTCCGCGTGTAGCGTTGGCCCCCGGCCTGAAGTAGGGCAGGCTGCCCGCGCCGCAAGGTTCGCCGTTGCCGCCGCAGGGGTACCCGCTCATGAACACCCGCCCAGGCATGGACAGCCTGTAGATGAAGGCGTAGAAGGGGCTGTCCGGCGTCACGTCCTGGAAAAGTTGGGCCATAGGTGTCTCAGTGAAACCGGCGGCGTTCGACACGATCTTGGCGATCTGGCCCCTGGTGATCAGGTTGCCGGGGCCGAACGTGCCGTCCGAGTAGCCGCCCAGGATGCCCCGGCAGGCCAGGCACCGCACGAACCCGTAGAAGGCGCTCTCCTCAGGCACGTCAGGGAACTGCAACAGGCATTCACCCCCACCGCCCTGCGGAGTGGCCGTGGCAAGGACCCGTGTAGCCGTGGCCGGCGCCTGCGTGGCGGTGTTGGTACTGCCCGGCACAGACTGGGTAGCGGTGCGAGTGGCGCTAGGTAGTGCCTGTATGGCTGTGGCGGTCGAAGTGCTGACGCCGGGCACCTGCTGAGTAGGTGTGCGGGTGGCGCTGGCTACCGCCTGCATCGTGTTTGTCGCGGCAGGGATAGACGTATGGGTAGAGGAGGCAATGGCCGTGGCAGTGCGTGTGCTGGTTCGGGTGGCTGTAGCTGTGGCTGTGGCCGTCGCTGTTCGGGTGGCTGTGGCTGTCGAAGTGGGCGTTACGCACGGGTCGGAGTAGTGCATCGTCAGGGTCCTGCCGCCGGAGCCGCTGGCGTAGTGGCCCACGGCCCACGCATCTCCTGCTACCGCGTCCACTCCGAACAAGGCATCATGGTAGTTAGATGGATCTTGGATAGTCACGAAGCTCCAGGAGGTACCGTTCCACTTTTGGGCCATCGACCGCCGGGTAGGGCCGCCACCACCCGCTGTCGTCCAATAGTCACCTACCAGCCACGCTTCATTTGGCGATACGACAGCGATGCTCCTCGGATTGACGCTATAGCCATTTGGTGGATAGGGGCTGGCATGCCGAGTCCATGAGGTGCCGTTCCAGTGCATAGTCAGTATGTGCTCGCTTTCGGTGTCCCAGTACGTACCCAGGGCCCACACGTCGTTTGCCGAAGCCGCATCCACGGAGAAAAGCATGCCTTCATCGCCGGGAATTGGGCTGTCCACGGTGCTCCACTGCGTGCCGTTCCAGTGAAGGGTTAATGGTAGATAGTCGCCGTCTTCGAACTCATACCTACCTACCGCCCAGAGGTCGGTCGCTGACACTGCTGTGATTTCATTCAGGTAGTTGTCATGTGTACCCTGGTTGGGACTGGCGACTCGCGACCACTGAGTACCGTCCCAGTGGATGATAAGGGTCTCATTCCGGGCGCCGGCATAGGCAGTTCCCGCCGCCCACACGTTATCAGGAGCAAGTGCGACTACCGACTCAAGTTCGATGGAGAGGTTGGTAAGGCTTGATGGAAGTTGGACCTGGCTCCACTGAGTACCATCCCACTTCATGAGGAAGTGGAAGGGCTGGCCGCCATATCTACCTACAACCCACACGTTATTCGAAGCGGAGGCGCTGATGCTACGCGGGAAAATCTGCCATATATTCATCGCGGGCGGGGTGGAGG
Source organism: Chloroflexota bacterium (assembly GCA_030914045.1). GTDB lineage: Bacteria > Chloroflexota > Chloroflexia > QHBQ01 > JADMIH01 > JADMIH01. The sequence continues at coordinate 30,789 of JALZHG010000043.1, forward strand.
TGCTCCACTGCGTGCCGTTCCAGTGCAGGATGTGTAGCCGCTCGCCCCACCTGCTTTGTCCCGACTCACCGATAGCCCACACGTCGTTAGGTGAGATGATCGCCACGTCATCCATATACACTTCGGTGTCGCCCTGCACGTTGGGACTGGAGACGGTCCGCCAGTAGGTGCCGCACGACGGAAAGGCGGTGCTGGTGGCGCTAGGTGTGCTGGTGTGCGTGGCGGTAGCAGTACGGGTGGCAGTGTTGGTGGGAGTGCTGGTGCTGGTCGGGCACGACGCCTGGGAGAATGTGAGCATGGTGCCCGCGCTTATGGTGACGCCGCTACCGCACTTGTACTCGGTGTAGAGGGTGCCGTCCTTCTGCACGCCGACCGTGGCATCATCGCCGTACACGCCGTTGCCGTACACCGTATCAAATTTGCTCTGCCCTTCGTACAAGCGGACCTCGAAGGTATAAGTGGCGCTGCAAATATCCTCGTCAATGATCGTGCAGGCCTTCCACTGGACCACGAATATCCGGTTGGGCGCGCTTCCAAGGACCGACGTGAATATACCGCGCCCGGTGCCCGATGTGCTCAGGTCCTGTTGCAGGGGGAATATCGTATAGGTCGTCCCGGCCACAGGCACGCAACTGTAAAGAAAATCGGAGGACAGGGTACCGAAGGATAGTACGCCGTTGCTATTGGCCCGGACCGTGGTGAAGGTCTGATCGTAAAGCTGCACGCCGAATGGGAGGGCGATGTTCACCGAGCAATTGTCGCACTGCGAATTATCGACGCGGGTGGTGCCGCTCGTCACGCTTCCACCCGTAGCACTGGCAACCGTGTAGTTGCTGTTGACGCCGCAGGTATCCCCGGCCACCGAGGCCTGGCCGCGAGCGTTACCGGCCTGCGATTGCACCTGCTGGCTGCCAACTGTGGCTGTGGCTACAGGTTGCCCCGTACCCTTCTCCGTCGCCGGACTCGCCAGCGCCGCAGACGTAGACCAAAGGGCCATAGCGAGTATGATGAGCATACCCGCGACCGAAACCAACCACCGTATCTGTATACTTCCCCTGCTTTTCATTGCTTGCTTCTCCTATATCCGGGTTTTTATTGGTGCCCGTTTGACTATGATTGTCGCCGCCGAGATTTGTGATATACCAGTTTTATATCCCGTCCCGTGATGTTCTTATGCCCTGTATGTTCCGTATGTCCGGTGCTCTCATTCTATGAAATAGGCCCGACCGGGTGAATAGATTGGAGTTACACGGATTAGACAAGAAACGCTACAAAAAGGGTGACAACAAAGGGTGACAACATAGTAGATGTGTATCACTTAGTCACGGGATGGAACCGCCACACGCCGAAGATGCTAAACGCACGCCAAAGTTGAGGGCGCAGCACAAGAAAGAAGGACCAGGGTACGTGATGTCGTACCCTGGTCCTTTTTGTACCCTCTAAGTCCTTCTAAACCTTGGCGCGTCCTTAGCGTCCTTAGCGTCCTTGGCGTCTTGGCGGTTCCGTCTTATTCAGTCGGCTAGTTCAATTGCTCCAACGCTTCGAACGCCAGCCGCCTGCTCTCAGGGGCTTTCACGGGCGTCTGCGCGTCCACAATCTTGCCCTCTCTGTCAATCACGTATTGGCCGCGTACCACGTTCTTCCTGATGCTGCCGTCCTCCCGCGTCTTGGTGCCCAGGCTGTTCCACGCCTCCGACACCTCGAACTCCGTGTCCGCCAGCAGGGTAAAAGGCAGGTTGAGCGCCTCGCGGAACTTCTTGTGGCTCTCGACGCTGTCGGGGCTGATGCCTATCACCACCGCGTCTTTTTGCCTGAGGTCGTCATACGAGTCGCGGAAGGCGCAGGCTTGCAACTCGCAGCCGCTGGTGAAATCGGCGGGGTAAAAATAGAGCACCACGTTCTTGCCGCGAAAGTCGGACAGCTTTACAGGCTCGCCCGCATCGCTCAGCAACTCAAAATCAGGGGCAGTGTCGCCAACAGAAGGCATAGCGTCATCTCCTAGTATCATGTGATAGCCCACTATACCGCATCCGCCCCGCAGAGTCATTCCCCAGCCAGGCTAGTAGCCATCACACCACAGCAACAAGTTGGTTTGTCCGGCACCAAAGCCCCACCCTGTCGTCCTGAGCCTCCCCCTGTCATCCTGAACGCAGTGAAGGATCTCGTCCCCTACCACCCAGGTACCACCTTTCCTTCAGCCACACTCCCCCACAAGAAAAGGGGAACATCCTGGTAGAGGACGAGATTCTTCACTGCGTTCAGAATGACAAAGGGGAGCATGGGTGCTGGAAGCGGAGAGCAATACCAGGCCCACCAGAGCGAAGGCACGTCTCTTCTTGGTACAATTAGACGACAGTATTTGCCCGCGTATTGATAACCAGACCCGTACTAAACAGAGCCTCCTAGAAGGAACGCTACACCCGTTGTTTGGTAGACGCCTCTTCCCCTCCATAGCCGCGCTGCTATTAGCTCTCCTGCCCGTGCTCACGGTGGCAGCCAGCCCGCAGTACGCTCGCATGTCCGCGGCAAGCGCGGAGGGCTGGAGTGCGCCGGTAAATATCTCCAGCGGCAGGGAGTACGACAACACGCCTTCCATCGCCGCCTCTCCCAACGGAGCGACGAGCATCATCTGGATGCGCAGCCAGGGTGCAAACCCTAACGCCAACCTGCTGTTGCAAGCCCGCAACTCCTCCCTCGGCGGCAAGTTCGAGGTAGAGCAGGTACACGAGAGCACCCCGCAGAAGTCGAGCGGCGGGGCCATCGTCAAGCTGGACGCACTGGGCCGCAAGCACATCGTCTGGTGGCAGTACGAAGCGCGCGCGGTGTGCGACTACTACGTGCGCATCGAAGCCGACGGCCGCACCTCCATAAAGGAGCAGGTGCCCGGCACGTGCGGGCACAACTACAAGAACGTGGCCCTCGCAATCGGTCCCGACAACAACGCCCACATGCTCTTCGGCCAGAACCTGCAAAGCCTCTTCTACTGGGTGCGCGCCGACTCCGGTTGGCCCGTGCAGGCCGAGAGGATCGGCGGCACCACCACACCCGAAGCCCCAACCCTCGGCGTGACCACGCAGGGAGTCGTGATAGCTGCCTGGAAGGACAAGGCCCCCGGCGGCTTCGGTGACATCCTGACGGG
>JALZHG010000599.1 GCA_030914045.1 Chloroflexota bacterium
CTTCAGCCCCTTCTGGCAGATCACGATAGCAGATCTGCCTGTGAACTCTTGAGCCCAATGTGAGACCGTCTCGAATGGACGTCTGATGGAACCAGGAACAAGGCGCGGATCGCTCTCAAAATCTTCATCGGTGCGAACATCGATGAGGACCGGGCATTTGGGAGTGCCCACAAGACGAGCCAACTTTTCAGCGGAAATGGTGTTGAATGACGACATGATGCATCCGTGAGCGTTTGGTGCGGATGCGATGCTTGGGCATGTCGCCTCGTGGGGAGATCGCGATCCCCATAAGGCCACTAAATTTCAGCCCTCCGGCTTTGTCAAGTCAATTCATGACCTCTGATATGGCATCAGAAATCCTGCTCGGGGTCTCTTTGCAGCGTCTGAATCGCAAGGCCATTCTCGATCAATCTGGTCCACACGTCCTCGCACTACTTTGGCATTTTCATCAGTGAGCTAAGGGTGAAGCGGGTTCGGCAGAGCGGACATCGCAGGCGCATGGCGTGCATCAGATGATCAAGCAGCATGCGCCGAATGGCCGGCAGTGTTGGTTGTGGTGGAGGCCCGCCGGTCCTTCTTTTTCCCCCCTGTGGCGGTCCGCAAGCGCAGATGCTGCAGGAACAGATAGGCGATCAGCGTCAGCAGCGCATGCCGATGGAGGCCACGCCACGAGCGGCCCTCGAAGTGATCGAGCCCGAGTTCCTCCTTGAGCTGCTGGTGCGCCTGCTCGCACACCCACCGCGCCTTGATGAGAGACGCCAGCTGCTTCAGCGATGTGTCGGGAGGCAGGTTGGACAGGTAGTACTTGCGCTCGCCTGAGGTGCGATGCTCGCCCACGAGCCAGACTTCGTCGCCGGGCAGATGCTGGCCGGTCCGGCCCTGCAGACGCACCTCAGGCCCATCGGCCACCCGCACGCGCACGGCCGCGAACTTCGCCCGCAGCGGACCCTTGGTGCCGCGCCGCCACGTGATCCGCTGCCATGAGCTCTTCGCCAGCATGGCCTCAGCCGCAACAGCCTCTTCGTCCGGGATTGGGGTCTTGCGCGGCCCTCCACGCGTGCGCGGGGCTGGCCCCAACCGCACATCGGCCGGATACACCTTCTGAATGCGCGGAATGCCCGCCGCCCAGAATAGCCCGAGCGCCGACAGGCCGTGCCGGAACGGCGCGCTGATGCCGTAGCCGGCATCCGTCACGACAGCCCCGAAGCTCACGCCCGCTTGCATCACGCGCTGGAGTTCCTCCAGCGCGATCTCAGGCTTGGAGCGCTCCACCCAGAAGGTCTCAGGCACACCGGCGTGCTGCAGGCGCTCGGGATCTCTGATCCAAGTCTCGGGCAGGAACAGCCGCAGGATGATTGGGACTGGCACCTCGCCCTTAGCGAGCGTGAGCGAGACCAGGGTTTGACAATTGGCCTTCTTGCCCACCACTCCAGCATATTGCGAGGCCACACCCACCGAATGCGTGCCTTTCTTGAGCAACGCCGTGTCGTCGATCACCAGGATGGCGTCGGGTCCGCCGACAAGCCGGTTGGCTTGGGCGAGGAGTTCGGCGTCGAGCGGCGCCTCGTCCCACGGGCCGACGGCCACGAAGTGATGCAGTTGATCATAATCGGCCGGCGCCACCCGGGCGGCCATCGGCTGCAGGCTCTTGCGTTCGCCGGGGCCGATCAGGCCTGCCACATAGAGCGGACACATGCGCCGGCGGGCTGGGTGATGCAGATGGTTGAGGAAGGGTTCGAGCCAGGACTGAAGTTCGTGCTCCCACGCAACTGAGGTGCTCATGACGACCTCCCGCGAACAATCCTTCAGAGAAGACGTCGGCAGGGCTCGCCCAGTTCCTCATACCTGCCAAAGTAGTGCTAGGTCGTGTGGACGGATTTGATGAGGATGAAGCTGAGAGCAAGGGCGACAAAGGAACCGTAGTTCTCGTCGGTCTTCTCGCAGCGTAAAGCAATACGCTTGAAGCGCTTGAGCTTTCCCATGGTCTGCTCGATGCGAGCCCGCCCGCGATAGAGCGCTTTGGGAAAGAACTTTGGCTTGTCTTTGGTCGTCGTGCGATACGGAATGGCCGGGCAGATGCCGCGGGAGCGGGCGGCCTGTCGGTTGGCCCTGGCGTCATAGCCTTTGTCGCCCACGGCTGCGCGAGGCGTGATCTCAGGACCGAGGTCGAGCAGCGTCTCAAAGTGCGGGCTGTCGCTCGCCTCCCCGCCAGTCAGGCAAAAGCCCAGCGGGTCACCATCCCAG
>JALZHG010000219.1 GCA_030914045.1 Chloroflexota bacterium
ATCCTGAACGCAGTGAAGGATGACAGAGGGGAGTGTGGTCGCCGCTATTACTACTCGAACCACATCGGGGAGGCTGTATGGTTAGGTGGTATGTAACAAGCCCGCTACTTGCCGCCTATCTGCGCTATCTTCGCGGCTAGGGCTGCGCACTCTTCCTCTATGTCGCGGGGGTTGGGCCTACCGAGGTCTAGGCCCGCGAGGTGGAGTTGCTTGGGCGTGCCTCTCAGCTTGAGGCGGGTGGCGGGTATGCGCTCGAACCTGGGGTAGACCAGCATACCGGCCCGGAGGTTGTAGCGGTCCATGTAAGCGCTAAGCTGGTAGAGGTCGGTGTTGGCGTTGGTGCCCGGCTCGTCCAGGTCGCGGTACTTGAAATCGAGCACGACGAGCGGCTCCTTGCCCTTGTGCGGCATGACCAGCAGGTCGGGGCGGATGCCGACGGTGCGCTCTTCGTCCAGGTAATCGTGGCGCTGGGCGAGGCCTCTCAGACCGTGCCGGGGCAGCAGGGCGCGCAGCCTCGCCATGAGGAAGCTCTCGAACAGGCGGGGCATGTTCACCAGGAAGGAGGCGAATGGGTAGGGTCCGGGCCGCTCCTCGAACGTGAGATGTTGCAGCACCAGGCGGCATAGCAGCAGCACGGCACCATAGGCCGCGTTCAGCCGGTGCAGACTTATCGTGCGGAGCAATCCAATTGCCTCGTTACGGCTGACCTGTGCTACCCCCTCTAACCGCGCCACCTGCGAGCGGGCCTGCCTTAGCATAGCCGCTTCGGCAGGATGCGCTGCGCGGAGAAGTCGCGGTACGTGGCGTAGCGCCGACATCAGGACGCGGTTCTCCGGGGTGTCTGCGTTGAGGTCCGCGAAGGAGCATATGTGGCGGTGCTTCAACTCGCCGTAGCGGTGGACCTGCTCTCCCATCACGATGCGGCCGCGGACGGGGGCGGTGCTCTCCTGCCTGGATACATATCCCTTATATAGCCCCTGGCTCAGCAGTCGCTCCGTTGCGTCGAGGAGGGCGGATACTACGAAGGCTGTGATATCGTCGTTGTAGGTGTTGCTTTCGAGGCCGGTGGGTGGGGGTTTTATCTCGGCCAGCCCTGCGTCGGCGCACAGCATGTAGAAGAGGTTAGCCACCGGCACCTTGGGGCGGATTACCAGTATGCCGCCACCTGGAAGGCCAATCCGCCCTACATAGTCCCGCGCCGCCAGCCTATAAGTGCCCGCCCGTTCGGTGGGCGAAACATCGATGCGTCCCGCGTACCGCAGCCGCAAGGCCGAGTATATCTCCTGCGGGAGGGCGACCTCGCGCGACTCGAACTCACTCAGGGTGAGTGCTAGGGGATGAGGATTGAGGATTGAGTAGCTAGTTTCCATGAAAGGTCAGGGAGGGCTAAAGGCGCAAGTTAGGCCGCCTATGGACCCTGGTGGCTTTAAGATCTATCGTGGTAGAGGACCAGACTTCATCTTGAGTTCTACACAGTGCATCAATGGGCTGGTGGTCCGGACAGTCATAGGAATAGATTTCGAATTGGGTCGGTAGCGTGAACCGGAGCCGATCCTCAGGTGCTAATCGTACTTCCTGATCATCGATCAGTTGATCTACAGGATGTTTGACACCTTCCTGCCATAGGAACAAACCACATGGTCCGTCCTTACCCTGCCACACTCTCAAGGGATTTCCACAAAACGGACATCTTAATTCAGCCGCAGGCTGGTACCAATCAAACATCGACATGTTGCTTCTCCTAGCTGACCCTGCTCATGCTCTTACTACTCAAAGAAGCTCTCTATCTGCCTGGATCGAGAGCCACCCGAATCCGTTAGCTTGTGCCCCAACTGTGTCATGGACAGGCGTCTATTGCTCTTAAGATAGGCATGTTCAAAGCCACAAACTCAAGCATCGTGCCCAAGTTCCGCCACGGCTTCCCCGAACAGCGCCCTGTACTCGTCCACCTCGCTGCCGGGTGGGAGGAAATACTCGGTGATGAGGGGCTTGATGGCGGTGCGCCAGAGGCGGTCGAGCGTGGCGGGGGTGAGGGGGTCGAGCATGAAGTAAGTGTGGCCGAGGCGGTGGTCGGGGTCAATAGCCTGGGTGAGACGCTCGTTGGTGTCGCGGAAGAGGTCGAGTATGACGCGCCGCGCACGAGGGCTGTTGCCTCTCGCCGCTAGCCATTGGTCCAGCACTTCGGGGTTAGGCTCGACTTCCACGAAGCGGAAGCGGCGGCGCAGCGCGTAGTCTACCATCGCCAGACTGCGGTCGGCGGAGTTCATCGTGCCTACCAGCAGCAGGTTCTCCGGCACGTAGAACGGCTCGGCATGGCCCATGCCCGCCGACACCGATAGCTCTACCGCGCCCTGCGGGCCCCGGTACTCTAGCGCGTACAGCAACTCGCCAAATACCCGCGATAAGGGTGCGCGGTTGATTTCGTCCACCAGCAGCACGTAATGGTGGTCGGGGTCGTTGCGGGCTTGCTCGCACAGGCGCACGAAGATGCCCGGTATGACGGCGTATGTGACCCGGCCCCAGGCATCGACTTGCGGCTTGAGGCCCTCGATGAAGTCCTCGTACGTGGTGGAGGGGTGGAACTGCACCACCCGCACGCGAGCCGCCCCGGCAGGCCCTCCGGTCACCAGGGAAGCCAGGCCCCGCGCCAGCCAGGTCTTGCCCGTGCCCGGAGGGCCACTGAGCACGATCTGGCCCGTGTCCTCCAGCAGGTCGCGGGTCTCCTCCAGCATCTCCAGCGGCAGGCTGGTCAGCGCCTGTAGCTCGGCCAGGTTGCGCACGGTGGGAAGGGCGGGCGTGCCGGGGAGCAACGGGGGCTGTGAGGGGTCGTAGGCCGGTGCCTGCTCTCTGAGCATCACCTGGGCTATCTCCGGCACGCCCTCCACGTCATGGCCTTCGCCGTCTTCGTACGGGTAGGTCGCCTGCGGGAGCATCGCGCCTGCGTCCACGGCGGCGAAGGCCCCGGCAAGCTCCGGGTTACGCACTATCAGCAGGGCCTCCAGCGCGCCGTACTCTTGCTCGGACAGCCGCGAGAGGGTGGCGCTGCCCCGCTGCTTCACCGGCTCGGCGTTGGAGAGGGCGGCCACGGCCAGGAGGTCGCGCCAGGAGAGCGGCGAAGGCACCTCGAAGGCTAGCTGCACTTCGATCCAAGGCTCTTCTGATTTGGGATTTGCGATTTCGGATTTCGGATTTGTGGGGTGGGAGGTGTCGGTGATGATGCCGATGGCGCGGATGGCGTGTTCGGGTTTGGAGACGTAGAGGACTATGGGGTCGCCTTTGTTGGCTGATTCGAAGTAGGCGCGGGGCCTGCCGCAGAAGGTCGCCAGCCCGGTAGCCATGAGCGACTGCCACTCGGAGCGCCGGCGGCGCGTGGTGAGCCACCAAGCGTTGCGGGGGGCGGGCGTGGGCGCGTCCTGGGTGTCGGCTGTGGAGGTTTCGGCTTTTGGGTTGGCGGCTGTGTCGCTCATGTTCTCTTGCATGTTACGGCAAGTGGGATGGCGGCGCAAGAGGCTAGATTTGCAACTACGCTCTAGTGTCTAACGTACTAAATTGTGCGGACGGTTGTGGATGGCTGTTGAATTGGAGCAGCGAAAGGAGTTACCAGGTTGAAGGATGGTATTTGTGTGAAGTGTGGCTCCGATGAAGTTTATTTCGATCCTGTAGCGGGGGATTTGGTGCGCATAGCCAATACCGACGCCGCATTGAACGTTATACCAGTCAAACGAGGCTTCTTTGGTTCATCTGTCGCGGTGTTGGACAACTATGTTTGCGGTCGATGTGGCTATGTGGAAAGCTACATTCTCGACAACCGCAAATTGCAACAGATTGTAGAGAACTGGACGAGAGCGGCAAGGGAGTGACGACCTGGCATACATACTGTTAGACGCACCACATTACACGCCGTTACATAAGACGTGTTAGCCCCTGGTCAGGGTCGCCAGCCGACGCCCAGCGATTGAAATCGCGGGCTACACGTTGCAAAGTCTGCCTTACGGCAGACTGATTCATCTCATAGAACTTCGAACTTCGACACGTCCTTTGAGGTGTATCGATTTCAATCGCTGGGCGTCGGCTGGCGGCGCAAGTTACTTCATCGGCGGGCGTCCCCTGCTAACCCTGCTGATGCCCTAGACGCCGAAACCATCCCGCTGCCTTGCGCCCCCTAACCCCCTTATGCTACTATAACCTGACGGTAACCTGACAGCCCCACGGCGCTAGAGTGGCGCTAGCCGTGGCGTTCTTCTTCCCTCTAATTATGTACTGAAGCCCAAGGCCGGGCAGACGGAGCAGACCCTTTGATGCCTACCGACCCTTCGTCCAGGAGACGATTTGCCGTGCGGCGGCTTGCCAACCCGCGCATGAAGCGTGTCAGGTCGCGCCTGCCGCACCCGGCTTTTATCGTCATGGCGGCGCTCATGCTGGCCTGGGTTGCAATCGCGCCCGCCACCTTCACGCAGGCGCAGCAGGGGCAGCAAGGCTTCGCTAACGACGCTTTTCGGGCCAAGTGGGACCGCACCGATGGTCCGGTGGCTGCCGGGGCTACGTTGCGGCCCTGGATATGGGGTCCGGCACCCGGCCGCACGCTGACCGAGCAGTTCGCGGGGCTGCCCGGCAACAACCACCTGGTGCAGTACTTCGACAAAGGCCGCATGGAGATCAACGATCCCAACGGCGACCCCCGCGACCCCTTCTACGTGACCAACGGCCTGCTGGCGGTGGAACTTATCTCAGGCCAGATGCAGACCGGCCCCGACACCTACGAGAATCGCGGCCCGGCGGTTATCAACCTGGGGGCCGACCCCGACGACCGCACGGCGCCCACTTACCAGTCGTTCAACGGCGTGTCCAACATACCCGGCGCTCCGAACGAGCGGCGCACGACAAGCCAGGTGGGGCAGGGGGTGCGCACGGCTATCGACCGCCAGGGCCTCACCCAGCCGTGGCCCGCGAACCACCCCGACTACGGCGTGCGCATTGCCGCCTTTGAGCCTGCCACTGGGCACAACATCCCCAACGTCTTCTGGGACTTTCTGAACGCCGAGGCTGACGTATTCGTGGAGGGAGACCTGGTGCCGGGCAGGTTGTTCGAGCCTTGGTTCGCCGTCACGGGCTTCCCTATCTCGGAGGCGTACTGGTCGTACGTGAAGGTGGAAGGGCGCTACATGGACGTACTGACTCAGGCGTACGAGCGCCGGGTGCTTACGTTCCTGCCGCAACTGCCCACGCCGTTCAAGGTGCAGATGGGCAATATAGGCCAGCACTACTACGAGTGGCGCTACCTGCGTTCGGCCAACACGGGCACGCCCGCCCCACAACGGCCCGTGCCCACGCCCACCGCCCCGGTGAGAGCGCCCCTGCCCAACGTCACGATAGATGAAATCCACCCGCGCACGTCGCTGCTCGACTTGAACAGCAACTATTGCATCATCACCAACCGGGGGCAGACGCCGGTCAACTTTACCGGCTGGTGGCTCGACAGTCCCAAGTGGACCGTGGTGGACCGCTATTACTTCCCGGCGGGCTTCACGCTCGCGCCAAGCGCCTCGGTCAACGTGAACGCGGGCGCGGGCACTAACACCGCTACCGACCTGTATATGTTCCGCAGCACGGCCATGTGGGACGGGCAGCCTTACGACCTCGCCGTGCTCTACGACAACTTCGGCAGGGAGGTGAGCAGGCT
>JALZHG010000600.1 GCA_030914045.1 Chloroflexota bacterium
ACGGTGCCGCGTACGACGCCCATGCTATTCGCTGCGTAGCCTTCTTCATCATGGTGCAAATGATGACACCAGTCTTTGCTCGCCGCCTCCACAAATGAGGGTCAAGTCCCGAATTTCCTGTAATTTCCTCCAAGGGCATTCCCTCCTCTACCGCTCCATGAGCAACACTTCCTCCGCTCCTCGCTCTTTCAGGTGGCGTCTTCGAAGTTCGCGCATGTCCAGGTAGCGCCTCCCCGTGACCCAGTCCTCGCTCCAAGGGAGACCGCTTCGAGGCCCTCTACTTCCTGTGCCTCCTGTGCGGGCTCAGGCAGGGCGAGGCGCTCGCGCTCCGCTGGCAAGACATAGACCTCGACGCCGACATGCTCCGGGTGAACCGCCAGCTACAGCGCGTCAGGGGCGGGGGCGGCCTCCGGTTCTCCGAGCCCAAGAACGCCAGCCGCCGCACCGTGGGGCTCCCCCAGCGGGCAGTGAGCGCCCTCAAGAGCCACCGCAGGCGCCAGCCAGAGGAGAAGGTTGCCGCTGGTCCCCTGTACCGAGATGAGGGTCTCGTGTTCGCCTCCGGGCACGGTACGCCCATAGACGCTCAGAACGTCGTGAACCGCTACTACAAACCACTGCTCAAGCGGGCTGGCCTCCCCGCCATCCGCTTCCACGACCTCCGGCATAGCTGCCTGTCGCTCCTCGCTCAGCGCGGCGAGCCTATACGGGATCTCCAAGCCCTCGCCGGGCACGCCACCGTCGCTTTCACGTTACAGCGGTACACGCATCACTACGACGCTTCGGCCAGGCGCACAGCCGAAGCGATGGGCGACATCCTGCCCTACGAATCGTAGAACGGTATCCAATATGGACACCTTCTATGGATAGGAATACTGCGAGCGCAGGGACGCAGCATTACGCTAGCCATAGCTTGTCCCCAGACGGCCGCTGATGCCCCTTATCGGGCGGCCTTTTCTGCAATGTTTAGAATGGTATAGATCTCTCCGCCCTACAGGAACCCTTACGACGTGATCGTCGATCACGTCTAGTAGGCGATGATGAAATGATGAGTTGTGTTCTAGTCGAACTTAAGTCGCTTCGATACGCCGCGTACGCTGTCTCTATGCTCCAGCTCGCTCTTGCGTTTCTGTTCTGCCAGTAGTCGCTTACTTTCTTCTTCTCTCTCCGCTTCTTCGTTAGTCTTCTGCAATGCCAGCTTGAGCGTCTTGGCATGGTAACGCTCGACCTCGTCCATGGTGGTGCCGTCCAGGATGATCTTGTCTCCGCTAATCCGGGCAATCCCCGGCCGATGCATAGTTGTGAAGCTTGACGGATGGTTCCAGTTCTCGATGAACAGGTTCGCCCATTTACTAGAAGGGCGTCGCGAGAGTCGGAACGGAACGGCGTATAACGCGCTGCCACGCGTCCCGTCGTTACGAGGCGAGGTGACCTCCTCCTCGATCACGCCCACTATCTTTATCGGTCCACTCGTCTCCTGTTGCGGGGCACTAACGCCTCGAGCATGGTGACTGCTTCCCTTGGTGTTCATGGCTGGTGGAGGGCCGAGCGGTGGAGCCTGAGGCCTGCGCCCGTGGAGCTCGTCTACGAGCTTGCGATACTCAGACTCCGAATACTCCTCTCCCCTAAGATCGACACCGGACCTTCCCGATAGCCACGACGGGATGCTCTCTGCCCAGATACCCGCACGTAGTACCGGTATGAATTTCTCACGCTTGCTCTGTGTCAGAATCTCCCCGGTCATTAGGTCCCCCTCGTAACCGACACCACCGATGCGGGCGTCTGACTTTTCTTTGTAGGTGGGCGTGCAAATCACGAGGACTCGTTCGTTCTCCCTAACGAGCTGCTCCATGAACTCGGGCAATGGTTTCCCAAGCCCCACCATCCATTGATCCAGCGACACGTCGACGCCGTCACCGCGAAGCCGAGCAGCAAACTCACCTACCCACTGCCTGTGTGCGTCGCCTTCCCACGAGTACGAAACGGAGACTTTCGGCGCCGCGTATTCTGCTTCGCTCAATCCTCCCTCCTCTGTTGACCTCGGCTAGGGTCAAATTAGGGTCAAAGGGCCCCGAGCGCAGAACCGGTGCCTTGCATTGCGGGGAGAATCCGGCTTATCTATACCGATTCTGGGAGAGCCGACGAGCGGACTCGAACCGCTGACCTGCTCATTACGAGTGAGCTGTTCCACCGCTGAACGCGGGCCTCAGACTTTCCCCCTAAGCTCTCGCCAGATCTATC
>JALZHG010000601.1 GCA_030914045.1 Chloroflexota bacterium
CCGTGGGCCCCCTCAGTCCACGACTTGCGAGGTGAGCGCGCGGGGATCGAAATACGCCATGAAGCGACAGACTTTGCCACCTTCTATCTCCAGGATGCTCACACCTTCGTAAGAGACGGTGTCGCCGTTGGAGGACAATGTTAGACGGGGCTTGCCTGGCTCCGATGCGATCTCACTTACTTAGCGCGACATTATTGTTGTCGAAAGTCTTTCTACGGGCTTCGGTGAACAGAGCAAGATGCTCACCAGATGGGATGGAGCGGGTACCAAGCGCTCCCGGATCGCCTTTGTCAACAGGTTGTGAGGTGTTCTCAAAGGGCACCTCCTGCATTGTCCCGCCCTTGCATCGTTAGGTCTCCTCGCTGACCTCGAGACCCAATGCCCGAACTGCCGGATGGGGCTTGGTCAGAAGGTCTTTCCACCTAGCATGCTACGTGCCCGGTGAGGGTAAGTTGTGTGAGAACTCGATCGGCGGATGATGCACCGAGTGTCCTTAGGAGAAGGCAGCAGGAGACGATGCCCATACGCAATGCACAAGCCTAGGTGGACAGTATCCAGGGGCGCCCTTCACGTTTGGCCTCGTACATAGCCTCATCCGCCCTGGCCAGCAGATCTCGAAGATCCTTCTCACCTGAATACCGGCTCGCCCCCACCGTCACGCTCAAGGTTAGCTCCCCGCCCTGGGGCAACCTAACCGGGCTGGTCTTGAGCTCTCTGACTAACCGCTGCAAGACGGCCTCCGTCTGTGCGAAGGGCGTGGCATCGCGCAAGGCCAGGACGAACTCGTCTCCGCCCCAGCGAGCGAGCCAGTCGCCCTGCCGGATGTTGCGGCGGATGACGCCGACTACGTGCTGTATGCAGGCATCTCCGGCTTGGTGGCCGTGGGTGTCGTTTATGTGCTTGAACTTGTTGATGTCCACTATACAGAGGGTGAGCACCTCCTCGCCGCGTCTGACCCTAGCTGCTTCCTCGGCCAGGCGCTTCTCGCCCTGTCTGCGGTTGAGCACGCCGGTTAGGTGGTCGGTGCCCGAGAGACTCTCTAGGAAGCGGATAGTCGCGTCGAGGCTCACCACCGTGTATTGCACGTTTGCCATCAGCTTTCCGGCCTCGTCTGTGAACCTCTCCGGCAGATCTGGCACCTTCCGGGAGTCGAGGTACTCCTTTAGAGAGGAAGAAGCCAATCGGACGGGCGCCAGCAGTCCCTTCAGCGCGTAGAGCGTCGCGGCGGTCCCGGCGAGGATCGCGAGTAGCAGCAGCGCCAGTCCGCCCAGCGCCGGTCCGAGTCTAACCGGCGAGCTGAGCAAGACGTAGAGCACCAGGGCGATAAGCGGCACGTGAGTGCCCAGGAAGATGACGAACAGAATCTTCGCTTGGTAGCTCTTTGGGAACCCCAACCTCGACAGCAGAGCATAGGTCACGGAGGGACCGTCGTTGCCTAACTCGTCCTTCCTCTCCGCGGTGTTTCCTCTCCAAGGGCTTCTGCCTACTCGCGCCGCCTGGCGAGGTCCCGCACTATGACGCTGCGTCTTCTTTGCGGTTCCAGGGTGGGGTTCCATGGGAGAAATTTAGGTGTACGGAGAGGCGCTTGCATCTGCCGACTGGACATTTTGCGTCTGCCAGGTGGCCATTTCGACTACGTTACTCCCTTCTGATCTTCTTGAAAGTCGTACAGCGAAACCTTGCGCGGGATCGGTTCCATTAGCATGGAGCTTCTTGAGATGCTCAGTCTGCGTCATGACGTACCGTTATTTGAGGTAGGCATCAGAGCCCCGACCTCCTCAAAAGGTTGGCGGCCGGGGCTCCGCTAAGGATAATCCCCGTCCCGGTTGGATTGAGGGAGGGGGCGTTCCTGTCACGCGCCGAGCTAGTGACGCGGGCGAGCTGCACTTGGTAACCTTCGTGCAGCTAAACTTCCATGAAAAGGCACATTCTAAAAACTGTCCGAAAAGTGCCGGATGAGCCCGCGGCGTAGCTCCATGGGACTGCCCTCGTCACCACCTTCGTTGTGGACGGTGGACCCGCTTCCTCGTAACTCGAAGGCTCTTCTAGGCCGCCGTACTTCGGGTAGTTAGCCTTGTATCCGCGCTGCTTACCTACCAGTGCCAGCACCCCGAACATCACCTCCTGCACGAATCGCGGGGGCTTGGTAAGATCCCTCGTCCTTGTGCTCGTCGATCAAGACCGCCAACTGCAGCACGTTAGGGAGGGCACCCTTCTCGCTACGGAGCCCATAGAG
>JALZHG010000602.1 GCA_030914045.1 Chloroflexota bacterium
AGGGCAAGTTTGTTCTGCAGATCGGCAAGCCCGGTCCTCAGACGAACAGCAGCGACGTGACCCGCCTGGGTCGTCCCGCCAACATACAGGTCGACCCGAGCACGAACGGGATCTTTGTCGCGGACGGCTACCACAATCACCGGGTAATCGTGTTCGACGCCAATACCGGCGCCTACCAGCGGCACTGGGGCGCTTACGGCAAGCCGCCCACAGACGAGAAGCTGCCGCCCTACTCGCCTTCAGCTGCACCTGCTCCGCAGTTCAACAACCCCGTCCATTGCGTGAGGATCGCCCAGGATGGTCTGGTGTATGTCTGTGATCGAACGAACGACCGCATTCAGGTCTGCCGCAAGGATGGCACGTTCGTGAAGGAGCTCTTTATCGAGAAGAACACGCTGGCGAACGGCTCGGTCTGGGAACTCGACCTCTGGCCGGATCCGAATGAGACGTATCTGATGAACGCTGACGGGGCGAAAAACGAGGTGCGCACGATCGTGCGGGAGTCTGGCGAGGGCGCAGGGCCTTTCAGTTCTGAGGCAAGGTGCACGTTCGCTCACTGAGCGTGACGTGGCGTACCCTTGAGACATAAGCTGAGGCGGCATTGTCCCTGGAGGCCGCTATGCTCCCCTTCGCTCGATTGCTGGCTGCGCTCGAAGACATCCGAGACCCGCGCCGGGGTCAGGGCAAACGCTATACGCTGCCGCACATGCTTCTCTTCGCGATCCTGGCCGTCTTGGCGGGCGCGACCTCTTATCAGAGCATCATCACGTTCATCAGCCTGCACCGTGAGCGCCTGAACCAGACCTTCGGAGCACGCTTCCGCCGCGCCCCGGCTCTCAACACCGTGCGCAATCTCATCCTGGCGCTCGACCCAGCCGATCTCGAGGCGGCCTTCCGTCGCCACGCTCGTGGCCTGCACGACGCGGCTGCGGGGCCAGGCCTGCGCACAGTGGCTTTGGACGGGAAGACCCTGCGGCGCAGTTTCGACCACCTGCAGGACCAGACCGCCGCTCATGTGCTGAGCGCCTTTGCTACCGATGCCGCATTGACCCTCGCGCATCACGAGGTCCCCGGCGCACCGGACGAGGTCGGGGCAGCGCAGATGCTGATCAGCGAACTGGGCCTGAAGGGCGTGCTGTTCACGGCCGATGCGCTTCATTGTCAAAAAGAACCTTCGCGTGTGCGGCCGAGGTGGGCAGCGCCTTGCTGGTCCGTGTCAAAGCCAACCAGCCCAGCCTTCTTGAGGGTCTAACCCGCTTGTGCGCTGAGGCCGCACCGGCTGACCGCCATCAGGAGGTAGATCGGCACCGCCACGGGCGGCAAGAGCACCGCACAGTCGAAGTCTTCCAGACCAAGGGCCGCCTCGATCCGGAGTGGCAATCCCTGATCGCCTCCGTGGCCTGCGTCTTGCGCCTCACCTGGGTGAAGGACACCCAATCCGGCCTGTGGCGGAGGCGCGAGGAGGTGGCCTATTATGCCTGCCAGATCCCTCAGACAGCGGCCCGCTTTGCCCAAGCAGTTCGGAGCCACTGGGGCATTGAAAACCGCGCTCACTATGTCCGTGACCAAGTTCTCGGCGAAGACAACAGCCGCATCCGTCGCAAGCCGGGCATGGCCGCTCGCCTGCGCTCCTTTGCGCTCAACATCCTGCAAGCTAATGGCATCGGCAATGTCAGCCAGGCGCTCTATGGCAATGCGCTCAGCCTCGATCACCTGCTGGCCTATTCGGTGACGTGAACTCGTCGTCGGGCGAGGTCCAAGGGCCGGGGCAGCGCCTTTGGAAAGGCTCATGCCTTCAAGAACCCACATCTTCCGCGTCCGGCTGTGGCCCAAGGTCTCCCGGGACATCGAGATCGAGAGTAGCAAGTCGCTGTACGACCTTCTGCCGCTATCGTGCAGGCCTTTGACTTCGATTTCGACCACGCTTTCGGCTTCTACAGCAAGCTGGATGACTACGTCTTCGACTCGCCGGTGCGCTACGAGCTTTTCGCGGACCTGAACGGGGACCGTGAGGCCCGGAGCGTCAAGCGCACCACGATCGCTCAGGCATTTCCTGAGCGTGGTAGCAAAATGCAGTTCCTGTTTGACTACGGCGATAACTGGCGGTTTCGGGTTGAGGTGATCGGCCTGGGTGAGAAGGCTCCGAAAACACGCTACCCAAAGATCTTGAAGGCCGTGGGCCAAGCCCCGCCGCAGTACCCAGACCCCGACGAGGCAGAGGAGTGAGCAATCC
>JALZHG010000220.1 GCA_030914045.1 Chloroflexota bacterium
GGGCCTGGGACATGCGCTGGAGGGTGCCCGGCTGGTCCAGGCGCGCCCGCAGGTCGAGCTTATTGGTGATTAGCTGGCGCAGGACCACGCCCGCGCTCGTGCCCCTGTAATAAGCGTGTCCAAAGTCGTCTACGAAGTCGGGCTTCACGCTGCCTTGCTGCCCGCCATTGAGAGCTTCCATGCCTGCCATCGCGAAGGGCCTGCCATCGCGGGCGCGCAGGTTCTCCGACATGACGATGACCACCTGCCCGCGTGCCTGGTAGGCCGCCTGCACCTCTTGCAGAATTTCGTCCACATCCTTGGGGCACTCAGGTATGTAAATCAGGTTCGGGGTCTCCCAGCCGGTAGCCCGCGCCAGCCCTGAGGAGGCCGCCAGCCACCCCGCGTGACGCCCCATCGTTTCCAGTATCTTCACCGGGTAAATGTCGGGCATGGCGCGGGTGTCTAGCGTCGTTTCCAGCGTGGCGATGGCGATGAATCGGGCTGCCGAGCCATAGCCGGGGCAGTGGTCGGTGACCGGCAGGTCGTTGTCAATCGTCTTGGGTACGGCGATCACCTTGAGGTCGGTGCCCTGCTCCATCGCGGCAGTGGCGAGCCGGTGCGAGGTATCAGCCGAGTCGTTGCCGCCGATGTAGACCATGTAGCCGATGCCGTGCTCCTGGAGCGTGGACATGGCAAGTGGTATGTCGGCGTCCGTCAGGTGGTAGCGGCACGAACCAAGGGCGGCGGATGGCGTCTGCTGTAGGGCGGGCAGCACTTCCAGGGGCAGGTTGCTCAAGTCAACGAGGTCGCCCGAGAGCAGGCCCCTGATGCCGTAGCGCATACCGTAGATGCGGCGAATACCCTGAGACCTGGCTTCGCGTAGCACTCCGACCAGTGAGGAATTGATGGCCGCAGTCGCACCGCCCGACTGGCCGACGATGAGGGTGGTGGGTTTACCGGCTTCGTAAACAGGCGACTGTTCGTCGGCAGGGGTCTCGTCCATGTATGTAGGCGCTCCGTCCTGAAAGCTTTGGGGAAGTCCTGGCCGCAGCTTTTCCCAAGGTCAGTCAGGTGGGCGCAGGCACAATATCATACCACAGGTGGCATGACAGGACAAGAAGCCGGCTGGCGCGGCGCTACTCTTCGGGCGTTCCTTGCTTGTCGCAGGGTGCCCATTGTACCGACTAGATCAGCGGCTTCTTCTTGTGCCCTCTGCGCGTGGTGACGTCTTGGGTTCATGCGTCCGCGGGCGGCACGGGCTTGCTCCTGCCGTAGATGCGGGTCAGCGTCTCCAGGCGCGACGATACTGTGGGGGTGAGTTGTTCGTGACGGTAGCGCCAGGTCCAGTTGCCGGTGGTAGTGCCCGGAGTGTTCAGCCGGGCGCTGTTGTCCAGACCGAATAAGTCTTGCATTTGGATGACTGCCATGTCGGCCACCGAGGCCATCGCCAGCCGTATCAAGTCCCAGGCGATATCGTCGCCGTCCACGCCCATGTAGAGGCGCGCGTTATTCTGCACCGTGGGCGAGGCGTTGTCCCACCAGCCGCGCACCGTAGGCATGTCATGCGTGCCGGGATAGACCATGAAGTCGTGCTTGTAGTTGTGGGGCAGGTAAGGGTTGTCGGCACCCTGGTAGAATGCCTCAATCAACACCTTCATGCCGGGGTAGCCGAGTTGCTGGCGTAGCGCGTGCACGTCCGGTGTAATCAGACCCAGGTCTTCAGCGACGAGCGGCAGCGGGCCTAGCTCCTGCGCCGCGACTTCAAAGAGGTCGGCACCGGGCCCGGGTGCCCACCCCCCGCTGGCTGCGTTCTCGGCATCAGCGGGCACCTCCCAGAAGTTAGCAAAGCCCCTGAAGTGGTCAAGCCGGAGAATGTCCGCCTGTGTGAGGGCCATGCGAAAGCGCTGCACCCACCAGTCGTAACGCCGTTCCTTGAGCACGTCCCAGCGGTAGAGTGGATTGCCCCAGAGTTGGCCCGTCTTGATGTGGAAGTCCGGTGCCGCCCCCGCCACAGCCGTCATCTTGCCGGCTTCGTCCAGGTAAAAGATGTCCTGGTGTACCCAAACATCGGCGCTATCGTGGCCCACGAAGATCGGGATGTCTCCAACGATGTGAACGTCGCGCCGGTTCGCGTAGGCTTTGAGTTGCAGCCACTGGCGGAAGAACACGAACTGGGAGAAGACCTGGAACTCAATTTCGTCCCGTAGTTCTTGCCTGGCCCCTTCCAAAGCCTGGCCTTCCCTGCGGGCTAGCTTCTCCTCCCAGGAGAGCCACTGCGCTCCACCGTGCGCGTTCTTCAGCGCGGCAAAGAGCGCAAAGTCTTCCAGCCATTCCTGCTGTTGCGCCCGGAAAGTCCGGAGCGTTTCTATCAACTCCGGGCTGGCGCCTGATAGGAACCGCTGGTGGGCGATTTGCAACAGGTGCCGCTTGAGAGGGATAACCGCGCCATAATCGACCTGGCCCTCCGGCAGCGGCTCAATAGCGGACAGGTCTTGCGGCGACAACAAACCGTCGTGCACCAGGAGGTCGGGGCTGATCAGGTTCGGGTTGCCCGCGAACGCCGAAAGCGACTGGTAGGGCGAGTCGCCATAGCCGGTCGGCCCCAGGGGCAGCACCTCCCATAGCTGCTGTCCCGTGGCGTGCAGAAAATCAACAAAGGCGGTGGCTTCCGGGCCGAGGTCGCCGATGCCCCAGGGTCCGGGTAGCGAGCTTGGGTGCAGTAGTAGACCGCTTGAGCGGCGGGTAAGTATGGATGAAGCTGTGGCCTGGTCCCCGTCCATTGGTTCTCCTCGGTGTAATGCTCGTTCTTCAAAGCGTGTGTAGCGGCAGGGGCGCACTGCTGCAAACGACTAACCGTTTAGCTCGTCCGCCTCGATCTCCTTTTGCTCCGGCGAGACACCATCGTCACCGGTCTGGCGGTGCTTGCTGCCAAATTGCTCCAGGACATCCAGGTTCAACGCGGCATCCTCAGCAAGGTCTTCGTCGCCGGTCATGACGCCCTCCGCCTGCGCGCCGGATACGCCGCCGACGTTGCCCGCCGAGGGCGCGGCGGTCGCCATTGTGCTCAGGCCCGTATTAAGCCCAGCGAGGTTGGCGGAAATTATGCCCGCTGCTGCAGGCCCCTGCGCGGTACCAGCATCTGCCTCGTCCAATCGTTCAGCTTGTTCGGCATTCTGGTGGGCGTCTGCCCTGTCGGTCCTGTCCATTATGGTCCTCCTGTGTTTTGCAACTATATGCCTATGTCCCAATGGCGAGCGGGACCGAAACCCCGCTTCTACGAAAGCCGGTACCAACCGGCGCCAAGCGGTGGAACTGTAGCGCGGAGGGTACCCCCTGAGATGGTGGCTGCCGGGAGGCGTGCAAGCAGGTCGCAGACCTCGCCGTCCTGTATGTCGTTCCCAAGTAACATCTCGGCTTCAAGGGGCGCGTCGCTATTATTGAAGAGCGCGACGACTCGCTCGCTCCCGTGAGTACGCAAGATGCCATAGCCGCCGCTGTCCTCGATCCACACGGTAGAAACGTCTCCCTTGCCCAGGGCTGCGCTCTCCCGACGTACGCTGATGGCAGTCCTGTAAAAGTCAAGAAGTTGCCGGTCTTCCCTGCCCCACGGATAAGGTGCGCGGCCCTCTTCGGCGTAGCTGCCTTCAACTCCCGCCTCGTCCCCGTAATAGATCATGGGTGAGCCGGGATAAGCCAATTGCAGGGCCGTGGCGAGCATCACTCGCTCCTTGCTGCCTTCCATGCGAGTCAGGATGCGCGCGGTATCGTGCGAGCCGAGGATGTTCATCTGCGCGTGCAAGGACAGTGGCGGGGTGTCGCGGCGGCGTGTCTCCAGGCGGTCGTCCAGTTCCGCAGGTGTGAGCTTGCCGCTTGCGAAACCGAGGACGCTGTACCCGAAGCGATAGTTCATGGTGGCGTCGAAGCTGTCACCAACGAGGCGCTGGGGGGCGTTCTCCCAGTCCTCGGCAACGAGGTAGGCCTCCGGGTAGGCCCGGCGTACAGCCTTGCGGAACCTGCGCCAGAACTCGTGCGTCACCCAGGGCGTCACGTCCGTCCTCCAGCCCGCCGTGCCAAACGACAGCCACTTGAGCGCGATTCCGTCCTTGCCAAAGAAGAACTCCTCGACTTCGGGGCACTCCACGAACTCGGGCATGGTTTTGATGCCCCAGGTTGTCAGCTTGTGCCTGATACCGAGCCAGCCCACCCACCGCTCGGGCCAATGTAGGAAGTCGAACCAGCGAAAGTAGGGCGACTCCTTGCTCTTCAGCGCGTCCTGGAAGTAGATGCTATCGCTGGAGCAATGGTTGAACACTCCATCCAGCAGCACGCGAATGCCCCGGTCGCGCGCCTCGTCTATTAGCTGCCTCAGGTCGTCTTCGGTGCCCAGGCGAGGGTCAATGAGGCTGTAGTCGGTGGCGTCGTACCTGTGGTTGGTGGGCGAGGCGAAGATAGGCGTGAGATAGATGCAACTCACCCCCAAGTCCTTGAGGTAGTCCAGCTTACCGAGCACGCCTGATAGGTCGCCGCCGAAGAAGTCGCGCCCCTTAGGCGGGTGCTCCGGCTTGTCCTCCCAGCCGAGGTAGAGAGGCTCCTGGCCGTAGGTGTCGCCGCCCTTGCGGACGTTCTCTGGGTCGCCCTGTGCGAAGCGGTCCGGGAAAATCTGGTAGAAGATAGTGCCGGGCAACCACGGCGGCGGGGTATCGTTCGGGTCGTAAACTGCTATCTGGAACTCCCGCTCCTCCCACACCCCGAAGAGCATTTCTACCTCACCTTCCACCTGGTGCCGCTCGCGTATCGTGGAGCCGTCGCGCAACACGAAGTGATAGGAGAGCACCGTCGGCTCGTGGGGAAGCAGCACGACAGCCTCCCAGACGTTCGTGGCGTCGTCCCAGGAGAGGGCCACCCGCCAGCCATGTTCCCGGCGCGGATCGGTGAATAGCACCTCCGGGTAGGCGTCGGACGCGGCTTGAAGCGCGAGGCTCACGCGGGTGGAAGTAGGGGAAGATGGTGGTGGAACGTGCGGCATGTTGCCTCCCCTGAGGCGTCTGGCAGCTTGCACGCTCAAGTTGTCGTCCGGCATTTAGAAGTCCTCGCTGAAAGGGTTCTGTGGTCGTGCGTGGTAAATGGTCTGTGCCAGGCCGTCTCCCCTGGGAGATTGCGCGGCTGCCTGTCTGTCCGCGCTGGCGGCGTCCTCGGTGTCCACCCAGTTGAGGCCCTTGAGCTTTTCGGCTACGGCATCACCCTCTACTTCCGGCCTGGCGAGGAAAGGCACCAGCCTGCTCAGGGCAAGCCTTGCCCGCCTGCGCACACGGTTTCGGCGGTGGAATAGGTCACTCATGCTCATTCCCTTCTATTGCCCAGGTAGATTTCATGCCCATTTCATATTGCAGGCGGGACGTGGAACAAGATAGGGGCGCGAAATCTCACGCCCCTGTCTGGCTTACTTGTCCCTACTGCGGGAGGCTGCTAACCCTTTACGGCGCCGCTGGAGAGACCACTCACAATCTGCCTCTGCGTGAGGAAGAAGAAGATCACCTCCTGGAGCGCGCCCACCAGGGCCGCGGCGGTTATTAAGCCCAACTCTTGCTAGAGGTCGCTTTCAAACAGGATCAGCCTCACCATCAATTTAAATTAGTTCCTGTCCCTCAGAAT
>JALZHG010000044.1 GCA_030914045.1 Chloroflexota bacterium
AGTGGTGGCTTCGCCGGTACCTTCTCACCCAACGCTGCTATGGTAGAGGTAGCAGTACCGGTGAGTGCTAACACTTCTTACACTGCCAGTCTGCGATGGAAGACCAACGTTGCCTGTGCGGGTACGATCTATGCTGGAGCAGGCCCGGTCAGTGGAGCTTTCTCCCCAACCCGCCTTACCGCCGTGCTCCTGTCCTCTGCTCAGGTTGCTAGTGCTGTGAATGTACAGCAACACAGCCTGGTGAACAGCGATGGAGTAACCTGGCAGCCGTTGGCACCGGGTTCGCTATCGCTCTCACTGACACCGGCAAACAACGTCAGCGCCGTGCTATCAGCCAACGCTGATTTGTGGACAGAGAGGCCGGGGTGCAATCAGGACATAGCCATCTACCTCTCTGGTGGATCGTATGGGTCCGGGCAGATCGTGGCCTGGAAGGAGAGTGGTGGCTTCGCCGGTACCTTCTCTCCTAATGCTGCCTACGCGCAAGCAGTAGTCCCATTAACTAGTGGCACGAACTATGTAGTGACACTACGATGGAAGACCAACGTTGCCTGTGCAGGTACAATCCGTGCAGGCGCCGGTCCTATCGGGGGAGCCTTCTCCCCAACCCGCCTTACCGCTGTGCTCCTGTCCTCTGCTCAGGTTGCTAGTGCTGTGAATGTACAGCAACACAGCCTGGCGAACAGCAATGGTACCACGTGGCAACCTTTGGCATCAAATCAAGTGAACGTTGCTTTCACTCCAGGGTCTAATGGAGTAGCACTCCTGACGGCCAACGCTGATCTGTGGACGGCAAAGACAGGGTGTAACCAGGACATAGGCATCTACCTCTCTGGTGGATCGTATGGGTCCGGGCAGATCGTGGCCTGGAAGGAGAGTGGTGGCTTCGCCGGTACCTTCTCACCCAACGCTGCTATGGTAGAGGTAGCAGCACCGGTGAGTGCCAATACTTCCTACACTGCCAGTCTGCGATGGAAGACCAACGTTGCCTGTGCGGGTACGATCTATGCTGGAGCAGGCCCGGTCAGTGGAGCCTTCTCCCCAACCCGCCTTACCGCTGTGCAGTTACCTACCAGCGCAGGTGCTACCAGGCCGACAGAAGTGGATGTTGATGGCCCGCCACGAGTCACTTCTAAAAAATAGAGTTGATAACTGTACCCAAGACGAGGTATACGGCAGGCACGATAGCACAGCGCTTAGGTGTGGATACCTATTAATCAGTGGGTTCCGTGTTCGAGTCACGGGCGGTTCACCCCGAGCAAGATGCTCTTGACATAGGCACAGAAAAGCCCGGTGTGGTAATCACCGGGCTTTTTTCGTACTGCGACAGGTTATCTGACATCAGCCCCTTGTCTCTGTCCACTCCTTGCGCCACCCTGCGCAAAACTGCGCCGTTCGACCCCAGCAACACAGCACAAAACAACAGCAGCCGGTCCTTACGATTTACGTTATTTGACGTATTGACATAAACGAGCCAGGGCTATATACGTTACAGTAGCTCACACCCCGGCATCACCCTGTAGCCGCAACACGCGCAGCTACTCGCCAGCCATCCAGAGTTCGGATTGGGAAGTAATTTCGTATGCAAATGACCCCTGTTGGAAGCGCAATGTCTCGTATGCTGTTAGCTGTATGCACGGCCCTACTTCTCATGGCCGTGAGTCTCGTTACCAGCTCTACGGTTGCTGCGGGTGCGGGACGTACTTCGTCCGTACTGGCAGCAACGCCAGTCACGGTTGGCGGAACGGCCCTGGTGACAAACACTGACGGCGATCCGATCAGGGTGCGAGAAGGCGCAGGCGTTGAATTTACCCCGGTAACCGTGGCATGGGAAGATGAGTCGGTTACGGTACTTGCAGGTCCCATCACTGACAAGACGGGCATCCGATGGTTCAAGGTGCAGGCGCAGAGTGGCACGGGCTGGATGATGGCCCAGTATCTCCGGGGGGCGGATAAGGCACAAGCCGCCTATAAGTCCGGCAGCCTCGCCCAGGTAGCTAACACTGATGGCGACATGCTCCGGGTACGTTCCGCACCTAACACCGACGGTAGGGTTATCGCACGCCTCAACCCTGGCGCAACAGTCACAATACGGTCGGGGCCTGTGACCGACAAAGCAGATATTACCTGGTATGAGGTCACAGCGAGCGGCACCACAGGCTGGGTAATGGCGCAGTACCTGGCCCCCGTACCGGAAGCACCCGACCCCTCCCCCACCAGAAAGCCTGCGGAGACGGTCCGAGCTACACCCACCACAGCCGCCGCACCTGCTGCTCCGACCGCCGTCCCGACCCATAGTGGGGCTACCTCCACCAGGGCGCTGTACCGCCAGTGGATGGAAGAGGCTCGCGCCATGTACCCCTACCGTGAGAGCATCGACAAGATGTGGAGCGTGATGATGTGCGAGTCTGGCGGCAATGCGAGTGCTTCCGGTGGCGGTGGAGCGTGGTTGGGTCTATTCCAGTATGCTCCTGCGACCTGGCGCGGTAGCTGGAACCCATACAGAAACAACAGCATTTGGGACGCCAAGTCGCAGATATTCGCAACTGCAAAGGCATGGAGCATCGGCATGCAAGGGGCATGGACGTGCTACTATAAATAGTATGTAACACGGGAGCATGCATAGATAAAGGTGGCCAGAGGCGTCCTGAACTTCAGGACGCCTCTTGCGTTAGTTGTCGACTTACACGGCAGGCTGGAACTTTGGCTATCCGGCCCGCTGCTGTGGCGTATAAGCTACTTCGCGCTGCTTCGCACGTTGCGGTTGCGCCTTGCTATGAGACCGGCGGTTAGCAGGCCTAGGCCGAGCAATGTAAGCACCAGGTAGAATGAGGTATTGGTCCCTATACCCGTGTTGGGCATACCCGGTACCACCGTCTGCGCGGGAGCAGGCGTGCTGACCGGCACTTCAGTGGGAATTACAGCCGGGGCCGTGGTCGGGGCCACCGGCACTGAGGTTGCGGTGGCCGGGATGGCCGTGCTCGTAGCGGCCACGGTCGAGATTATAGTTGCGGTAGCGTTAGCCGGCTGCCTGGTAGCCGTGGTTGCCGGGGCCATTGTAGCCTGGGCCTGGGCGGTGCCTGTGGCTGCAACGGTTGCAGTAACCGTGGCTGTTACCGTTCCTGTGGCGGGCACCGGGGTGACCGTAGCAGGGGCGGCATTCAAGGCGGCGGTCAGCCCGCGCACCACTTCTCCAACGCCCAGGTTGCCCACCATACTAGCTGCACCCGTGCTGAGATTGATGGTGTAGAGGGCAGAGGTATCGCCTGTTCTAAGTACGGCAAAGGCCGTGTTAGCGCCCACTATGTCGAAGCCCGCTTCCGGCTGTATGTCCACTCCCAGCGCGCCTATCGTGTTGAGGGTGCCGCTGTTGGGCGGGTTCTGCGTTACCAGCACGTCCAGGTTGCTGTCCAGGTTGTACAGGGTAGTAGACGCGGGACCGGGGAAGTTGTTCGTGTAGGCTGAGGCTACCACGTTGGGGTTCTGCCCGGCGTTGCGGTCGGTCGTGGTGTAAGCCAGGGTGCCGTCAATGGCTGCTATGCCGCCGTTGTTCGGGTTGAGGCGCAAGTCCTGGTCATTGTCGCTGGTCACGCGTATGCGGTCCACGGCAGGGTTGAAGTCGAAGCCGAACGCCCCGCCGTTCAGCGTGGTGGTGAAAGGCGCGCTGCCGACTATGCTGGCCGCTCCACTGGCCGCGTCGATGGTCATCAAGCGGTTGTTGCTGCTCAGGCCGAAAAGCTGGCCGGTGGCCGGCCTGAAGTCGATGCCGATGACGTTCTCGCCCGAGCCGAGATTGCTAATCTGGACGCTGCTCTCTATGTTAGCGGGAGAGCCGCTGTTGAAGCGCACCAGCTTGTTGGACAGCGTAAGCCCGTACAGGGTGACTGCCCCCGCGGGTACCGAGGTGGCGGCAGGCTGAGTAGCCTGTGCCGGTGGCGTCTGAGCCTGTACGCTGCTCAGCCCCGCCACTGATACGAGAAAAGATGCTGCTATTACCCCTAAAATTTTCAGGTGCCTGGTCATGTTGAATTTCCTCCCGGCGTGGAATTGGTGCCACACCCAAAATGATGTTGTGCCAGATTTCTCCTCGAAGCCCCGGCGCGCTTTTGCAACCCCTAAGCCCTCCGTTTGTTCAGCCAGATGTATCCCGTTCGGGCTGCCCATGTTACACCTGTCTTATGACATACGCACAAGGTGGGTGGTTTAGATGGGTGCATGCCGATTTGGGAGCAACCGGGTGTGACTTCAGGAGCTTGTAAAGACCGGCAAGTGACCAAGGTCAGAGGCTTATCGGACCGTGTTAGCTTTTATTTTGTGCCGTGCAGGTGTATAGTTTTAGGCAGAAGACCGGCATCTGTCACAGCATCTTAGGGTCGTACGACGGGCAAAGCTACCGGATGGATCAATCCCGAGTGAGAGTAACAGGAGCGTGGGAACATGAAAATGAATGTGCTCAGGGTGATCTTCGTACACGGTATCTCCAGCAACGTCATCAAGGGAGACTATTCCCTCAAGACCGCGACCTTGCTGCTCAAGAAGCTGACCGAGTACGGGGTGCTGGCACGGGGCGCTACTCCTGAGGAGGTGGCCCAGACCATCACATTCGAGCAGGTGAACTACTCTATGGTGGGTAGTGAAGCGCAAGAACGCTTGCTCAGGGCCTACGAGCAGGAGAGCGAAAAGCTGTACAGCCTGGTGCACCGCCTGAACCGGATAGCGGGCCTGGATAACGTACGCCGTACCATGATTACCGCCGTTACCGACGTTTTGATCTACAGGACGGAGTCGTGGCGCGAGCAAATTCAGCAGTTGATGGCGGAGAAGCTAGACCGCTACGCCGGTACAGAGGACGCCGTCACGGTTATAGCCCACAGCCTCGGCTCCGTAGTGGCTTTCGAGACTATTTACGACAACGTACGCAACAACACGAAGTGGACCGCCGCCAACTTCAAGCCCTCGAACCTGTTCACGATGGGGTCGCCGCTGGCCCTGGCGACGCTCGATATGGACCGGAGGATCGGCAGCCACAACCCGCCGCCCGGCTCACAGGCTTTACCCCATGCCGAGGTCGTCCTGGACGAGGGCGTCTGGTACAACTTCCTCGACGCCCAGGACCTCATCGCCTACCCGTTGGAGGTGCTTTTCCAGGACCGCTTCAAGTTGCAGGACATCGTGGTGCAGACCGGGGCCAATCCGGGCAAGGCCCACACGGGCTACTGGACGAACAATGAGGTAATCGAGTTCATAGCCGGGCGGCTCAAGCTCGATTTCCAGCGCATCAACCTCGGGCGGCTAATCGGTTCCGACCTGATGCTCGACTCGGACCTTCAGCTAGACGAAGAGGCTGCGCTCGATTACTAGCAGCTATCTCATAAACCTCGAGTCTGAGAAGAGCACATGGCCCCGTCTTTGTCATTCTGAGCGCAGCGAAGAATCTCGTCCTCCACCGGGATGTTACTGCTTTCTTGTGGCACAGAGTGGCTAAAAGAAAAGGGCTATTTGGGTGCTGTGGGACGAGATTCTTCGCTACGCTCAGAATGACAAAGGTGGGGCTTTGCTGCTTGTATTCGGCTCCGGTATCATGAGATAGCTTCCAGGAGGCTAATCCGCTGCGGGGCCTGCCAGGGGTAGCGAGAAAAAGAAGGTCGAACCTTCACCTACCCGGCTTTGCGCCCAGATGCTCCCGCCGTGCTGCCTGACTATTTCCTGGCTGATATACAGCCCCAGACCGAGGCCGCCATAGTTGCGGGATGAAGCGTTCGGGGCGCGGTAGTAACGTTGGAACAGGTGCTCTATCTCCTCAACGGGGATGCCAATGCCCCTGTCGGATACTGACACGACCGCACGGTCCTGCTCGCGAGCGATATTGACTGCTATGTCGCCGCCGCCCGGCGAATACTTGAGGGCGTTCTCCAGCAGGTTGACCAGCACCTGGCTTATTCGCTCCCTGTCGGCCGTCGTGAAGATGGGCCGCTCGGGGGCGCTTACACTGATTGAGTGCTGCTCGCTCAGTATCTGCATTTCGGCCGCTACTTCTTCGGACATCGTTACCAGGTCCACAGACTCCAGCGTAAGCTGAAGATGCCCGCTCTCTATGCGGGAAATATCGAGCATTTCGTTGACCAGCAGCGACATACGGTCGGCCTGGCTGACAATCGACTTGAGGCTGCGCGTGACCCGGTCGTTGCCCAAAGCGGCTAACTGTGGGTTGCGGTTCAAGACCTGCGCGTACCCCTTGATGGCGGTTATGGGGGTTTTCAATTCGTGCGAGGCCACCGAGAGAAAATCGTCTCTTAACTGCACCGCTTCCTCGGCCCTCTTACGCGCAAGCACCTGGTCGGTTACCTCCACCCCGAAGATAGCCACGCCATCTATTTCCCCTTGCGCGTTGTGGACCGCCTGGTAGACAAAGTTGAAATAGACCTCCTCCAGGTTGCCGTCGTTGTCTCTGTCGAACATGGCCGGGTACTCTCGCCCGAAGACCGGCTCCCCCGTATCGTACACCTGCTCCAGGAACTCGAACCAGCCCTGCCCCTCAAGCTCGTGGAAAGCCTCCCGCATCGGTTTGCCCATAACGTCGCGGTCGCCCCACAACTTCCTGAACAGCGGGTTGAAGAGTTCGACCACCCCTTCGCGGCCCCGCAAAATACCTATCAGGGCCGGGGCCTCCATGAACAGGTTGTACAGGTTCTGGCGGGCGGCTTCGGCTTCGCGCTCGCTCTGCTTCAACGCCTCCTCGGCCTGCTTGCGCTCTGTGATGTCCCTGAATATGTTGATGGCGAACTGCACCTCGCCGCGCTCGTCCCTGACAGGGGTGGCCTTGACCACCGACCAGCGCACCTCGCCCGTCGTCTTCAACCGCCACCCTATCGTCAGGTCGGGGCTTTCTTCTCCAGCCAGGGCCTGGCGGCCGGGCAGCCGCATGGGCGACATTAGCTCGCCATCTTCGTCTATCAGGTCGAACTTGCCCAATAACTCGGTGATGGGGGCCTCCAGGAGCTGCGCCTGTGATGCGTAGCCCAGCACCTTCACGGCGGCATCGTTGGCGTAGATGAGCCGCCCCGTGCGGTCCTGCACCGTGATGCCGTCGGCAATTCCCCCCAGGATCACCTCGAACTGCGCGCTGGACCTCTTGAGGGCCTCATCTGCTCGCTTGCGCTCGGTGATATCCTCCTGCACGCACACCCAGTGGTGCCGGCCCTCCGCTTCTATGCTGGTGATGCGGGCGAAGGTGACGAACGGGGTGCCATCCTTCTTGCGGTTGCTGAACTCCCCGGACCAGTAGCCCCTGGTCTTGAGCTGCTCGATGACCTCGTTGACGATGCGCAGGTTCTCTTCGGGCAGGTATGTGTTCTGCACGCTCACGTGCTGGCCGACCAACTCACCAGGCTCGTAGCCGAACATCCTGTCTTCGGCGGGGTTGGTGTAGCGGATCACGCCCGCCTCGTCCGACAAACTGACACCCTCCACCATGCTTTCGAGCACCTGGGCGTACATCTTGAGGGTTTCCAGGCCGCGCGAGTCCGCAACACCGTTGGGGGCGGTGGGGGTCGGCTGCTCCGGTGCATGGGTAGCCTGGTCCGTATAACTTTCCTTTGTGCCTATGTCAGATGAGGGATCATTCATAGAGGGTGGATTGCGCAGTCCGTTGGACACAGGCGCTGGTGAACACCACACATAAAGTTAGAGCAAGAATGTGCCTCTGTAAGGCAGGTGGTGAGCGCCATTATAGCACAAGCCTGAAGTTGCCCCTCCTTCGCGCAGAGGAACGGTTCAATCCCTCCGGCTTCTCGTTCGCATACCAGCGTTAGTGATAGCGATTGCTTGCCCTGCGCAGAGTTGGTTAGAAGCCATCTCACACGTACGCATGAGGAGATGAGCACCCAGGCCCCACCTTGTCATTTCGAACGGAGTGAGAAATCTCGTCCCTCAGCACCCAAGTACCACTTTTCTTTTTGCGATGAAGAACTACAAGAAAGGGGAAGCATTCCGGTGCAGGACGAGATTTCTCACTCCGTTCGAAATGACAAGGTGGGGCCACGCGCTCTGTCGCCAGTACTGGGGGCTGCCACTTATAAGAGGGCTTCTATGCTCCCTCGCCGTTTGACGCACACTCATGCCACGTTCGTAATATAATGGAGGCTGTTATCGTCGTGCCTGTTTGTGGCGTACGCTACGCGGCGGGCGTGGTGCGCCTTACTCCCTGGCATCAATCTCCATGTCGAACCTCGAATCAGCAGTAGCCCCCCAGACCAGCACTCCCGCCGCTACCCGGTCGCGTGTGGGTGTTGCTTCTTTGCTGGTGCCGGGGCGGCTGGTGTGGGCCGTGGTGCTGCTAGGCGGTCTGCTCCGTTTCTACGGCTACGACAGGCTGAGCTTGTGGCTGGACGAAGGCTTTACGGTGATGTTCTCGCGCCTGCCCTGGGACCAGGTGTTGGGGCTGCGCGGCGCGTACGACCCGCACCCACCCCTCTACTACGCGCTCGTCAAGCTGGCGTCTGTGCTAGCACCGGAGGTTAGCGCGGGGCGGCTGTTGAGCGTCGTCGCGGGCACGCTGACAATCCCGGTGGTCTACATCATGGGTCGCAAGCTGTTCAAGCCGTGGGCCGGGCTGGCGGCTAGCGCGGTCGTGGCGCTTTCCCCGCTTCACGTGTGGTACTCGCAGGAGGCGCGGCAGTACGCTGTTGCCTTCCTGCTGGTGGCCCTCTCCTACTACGCCCTCCTCTCCTTCTACCGGGAACCGCACTGGCGGTGGGCGCTGCTTTACGGGGCGTCCACGCTGGCGAGCATGTATATAGACTACAGCCCTCTCTACGCGCTGCTGCCGCAATTCGCCATTCTCCCGCTCGTGTTGAGGAAGCACTGGCGGCGGGCGATACCGCTGTTCGCATCGGGCGTCATGGCGGTGGTAGGCTACCTGCCGTGGGTGCCGCAACTGCTTGCCACGAGCAGGATTGGCGACCAGTCGCGGGCCGCCTTCCTGGGGGCGAGCGAGCAACGCGTGCATGCCTCAATCCGCTCGATACTCGGCTTCGCAGAGCACGGGAGCTACTTCTATAGCGGTACCCCGACGCCGTGGGCGGAGTGGCCCGTGCTTCGCGACCTAGTGCTGGGCGTACTGGTAGCGACCTTCG
This sequence comes from Chloroflexota bacterium, assembly GCA_030914045.1. Taxonomy (GTDB): domain Bacteria; phylum Chloroflexota; class Chloroflexia; order QHBQ01; family JADMIH01; genus JADMIH01. The sequence continues at coordinate 9,135 of JALZHG010000044.1, forward strand.
TGCTGGGCATACTTTTGTTGTGGAAGCGCTCGCCTCTCGGGCTGGCTTTCGTCGCTTGTTTGAGCGCGGGCACCGTACTCGTTGCTATCGGCATGAGCCTACTAAGCCCCGGTTACGCGGACCGGACGGTGATGTACGCGGTGCTGGGTTGGTCGCTGTTGCTCGGGGCGCTCGCGACGTTTAGTTTGCCCCGTTGGATTTCGTTGCTGCGCTGGGCCTCCCTGGGCTGCGTGCTGCTGGTCTTCGCCGTGTCGCTGTTCACGGTCTACAGGCACGCCGACAAGGAGCACTGGCGCGAACTGGCGCGGGACACGAGAGATGCCGCTACTTCCGGCAAGCTCGTGCTCACTTACCCCGGCCCCGCGCCTGTCGTGCTGATAGGCGCTTACGAGCCGCAGGCGCTCGCAGGGCGGCACATCAGCCTGGAGTGGCTGGGTAATCTGCCCGCCGTCGCGGAGCAGATGGAGCCACTAACGGACGACGTGGTGTGGCTTGCCTACCTCGACACTATGGAGATACAACAGGTGCGGGAGTGGCTCGCGAGCCTCGGCTACGAGCGGGTGCTCCACAACGAACATTTCCGGCGCCTGGCCCTCGACATGTACGTGCGGGCGGGCGTCTTGCGCGGCACGACATTACAGGTGGACCGTCAATTCAGGGGTGAGGGCTGGCAACTGCCGTCTGAAGGCGTGGAGTTCTCCGGGCCGAAGGAAAGCCCGGAAATGTCGCTGGTGGGCGATGGACAGGTGGAGCGAAGCGCCTACGGCACAGCCCCGGCTCAACCGAACGGGGTGTACGTCCTGGAGATGGAGGCGCGGTCTGAATTGCAATCGGGGCGGTTTAAGACGTTCCTGGTGTGCGTTTCGGCCTCCGGGTCGGTTGCGCGACATGGGCCGGACGCGGCGGGGGCCACAACCCCTAGCGACGGGGCCTGGCACACAATCCGCGTAGGCATACAGTGCCCGGCCGACAATCCTGGGCTAATCATCGCTTTGCAGAATCCCGGCCTCGGCAGGGTCTCCTTCCGCAACGTGCGGTTGGTGCAAATGGTCCCGGCCCCGTGAGGGGCTATGGCGGCGGAAAGCATGCCTGGCTGTGGCCGCGTTATCTGCGATATGATTGGAACTAATCTCAAAAATGACAATACGGAATATGAGCACATGGCCCCACATTGTCATTTCGAACGGAGTGAGAAATCTCGTCCTCCACCAAGTTGTTTCCTTTTTCTTACGGTACCCTGTGGCCGAAGGAAAGGTGATACTATGTGCTGAGGGACGAGATTTCTCACTCCGTTCGAAATGACAATGTGGGGCCATGTGCTCATCTTCGACAGTGTTGTTTTTGAGATAGATTCTGAAATTAAGGAATGAACAGGAGTAGGGTTGCCGTGCGCTTTGCAAGTATCAGCAGCATATTGAGACTAGCTGTTATGGGAGTATTGATCGTGGGTTTGCTTTCCGGTTGTAATAATGGCTCGCAGTCCGGCTCGGAGCGCGTGATCGCCAGGGCCGAGGGCTACATGGTGAGCATGGCTTTCTCGCCCGACTGGCAGACGCTGGTGGTAGGCACCTCCCACCAGGGAGCGCAGGTCTGGAGCGTGGCGGATGACAAGCTGCTCTACAAGCTGGAGCCTGGTAACGCCCGTAGCGTGTCACTCTCGCCCGACGGCAATCTGCTGGCCCTCTCTTGGCGCTCGCCCGACGACAAGCAAGGTGCGGTGGAGGTCCGGCAGGCGGCGGACGGCAAGCTGGTCCGCACGCTCCCCGACCGCGGCCTCGCCTACAGCGTGGCCTTCTCGCCGGACGGAAAGCTGCTGGCGGTCGGCGCTAGAGACGCTGTCACGCTGTACGACGTGCAGAGCGGCGAGGTTAGATGGAGCAATGACTTACCCGCCTGGCTGGTGCGATTTTCGCCTGACGGCAAGAGCTTGCTTATAGCCACAGACCACATGGCGCTCTACAACGTCGAGGATGGCACGCTCTCGCGAGAGGTGGACGGCTGGTCCGAAGGGGTCTTTTCCCCTGATGGCAGGCTGTTCGCGGCACCCGTCCAGCAAGCCGGGCTGGCAGTGCAAACGTGGGACACGGAGACGTGGCAGCCCCACTACCGGCTGGACAAGCCCTCCGATCTCAAACCTCCACCCCAGGTACATAACCTGGCTTTCTCGCCCGATAGTACACGGCTGGTAGCGAGCACCAACAGCGGCACGGCGGACCTGTGGGACCTGGCTACCCGCCAGAGTCTGCGCACCTTCGAGTTCGCCCAGACCCTCGGCGGCGGCGAAGTCGTCTTCTCGCCCGACGGCAAGCGCCTCGCCATCCAGAACGCCTACGACGTGCGGATCTGGGATCTGGACGACTGAAGACGAAACCGCATCATGCCATGACGCCAGCAATATCGTCAGGAGGAACAAGTTATTCACCGCAGAGACGCAGAGGACGCGGAGATTACGCGGAGATAATGGTTGTTCAGGAAGGGATAAGGGAAGCATCTTACTGTACAACGCTGCCTAATAAAGAACCCCCTCTATTCTTCTCTGCGTAATCTCTGCGTCCTCTGCGTCTCTGCGGTGAATAATCCTTATCATCATTGGATACTGGCGGTTTCCTCTACTCGGTTGGCCTGTGATTTGCTTGACCATATAGCGTAGTAGAAGGAGGTATGGTCTATGGTTGCAGGTACACGTGACCACACGATTGAGCTAGTCCGCCAGGCAGCGCAGCCGCTCACGGGCGGGCAGAACGACTATGACACCTTGTTGGAGCAGATTGGCGACTCCCGCTTCGTGCTGATAGGCGAGGCTTCGCACGGCACGCACGAGTTCTACCGCGAGCGGGCGCAGATTACCAAGCGGCTCATCGCGGAGAAGGGCTTCAACGCCGTCGCGGTGGAGGCCGACTGGCCCGACGCCTACCACATCAACCGCTACGTGCGCGGCATGGGCGACGGGGCCACGGCCATCGAGTCGCTTTCGGCTTTCACGCGCTTCCCCATCTGGATGTGGCGCAACGCCGACGTGCTGGATTTCGTCGGCTGGCTGCGCGAGCACAACGACGCCCTGCCCCATGCCGGCAGCAAGGCGGGCTTCTACGGCCTCGACCTGTACAGCCTTTACGGCTCCATACAGGCTGTGCTCGCTTACCTGGAGAAGGTGGACCCTGAAGCCGCCACACGCGCCCGCTACCGCTACGGCTGCTTCGAGCATTACGCCGAGGACACCCAGGCTTACGGGTACGCCGCCAGCTTCGGCCTTTCCGACCCCTGCGAGCAGGAGGTAATCAGCCAGCTTGTGGAGTTGCAGAACAAGGCCTCGGTCTACGCCAACATGGACGGCAAGCTGGCCGAGGACGAGTTCTTCTTCGCCGAGCAGAACGCCCGCCTGGTGAAGAACTCGGAGGAGTACTACCGCACCATGTTCCACGGGCGTGTATCGTCCTGGAATCTGCGCGACAGCCACATGGTCGAGACACTTGAGGCGCTAGTGGAGCACCTCGACAAGCGCAACCCCGGCGCGAAAGTGGTGGTGTGGGCGCACAACTCGCACCTGGGAGACGCCAGGGCCACCGAGGTAGGCAGGTCTGGCGAATGGAACATCGGCCAGCTTGTGCGCGAGCGGCACGGCGACAGCGCCTTCCTCGTCGGTTTCACCACCTACACAGGCAGCGTGGCAGCCGCCGACAACTGGGACGAGCCGCCGCAGCGCAAGAAGGTCAACCCCGGCCTGCCCGGCAGCTACGAGGCGCTGTTCCACGAGGTGAGCCAGGCGGCAGACGCGCCCCGCTTCCTCGTGACCCTGCGCGACGGCGGCCCGGCAGCAGAAGCCCTACGCGAGCCACGCCTGGAGCGGGCCATCGGCGTCATCTACCGCCCCGCCACCGAGCGACTGAGCCACTACTTCAACTGCCGCCTCTCGGACCAGTTTGACGCGGTGATCCACATAGACGAGACCCGCGCCGTGGAGCCGCTGGACCGTGTGGCAGGTTGGAGTTCGCCGGAGCCGCCGGACACTTACCCGAGCGGTCTATAGGATAGGCAAACAAAAGAGCAGCTTCTTTAGGGGAGGCTGCTCTTTTGTTTCATCAACAGAGTCTCCTCAGAGGATAAAAAGCTACTCTGCTACAATGGAGCTATGCGCAACGAACTTGATTACTATATCGCGGAGATGAAAGCGGGACGGTTGCGCATCGTGCTTGGTCCCACTACCCCGCAGACCTGGACTGTGGATTATAGACGCGACCGGTTCCTGAAGCGTTGGTACGATGACTACACCTACGAGCCTTTTGAAGAGGTTATTGACGAAGACGAGGTGCGCGCAATAATCGAGCGTTTCGGTGGCGGCAGGATATGGGGCGCAGACGTGGAGCGCGCTGCCAAAGACTGGTCGAGGGAGGTATAGCCTCAGGATTTATTCTGGTGGGCTGTAGCTGAAACGTGAAACGTGGTGGGTCTACGGCAACTTGTTATGCACAGAGCAACATGCCCGCCTCTAGCAATGAGAGGTGAGCATATTGCTCTGTATGTCCACGTAGTGGCTACAGCCTCATCACGTTTCACGTTCATTGTCATTCTTGGTCTGACGCAGTATGTTGGCGGAGACGTTTCGAGCAAACCGCCATGCTAGCAAGGGTCCTATACCCAGCAAGAACGACACGGCAGCCAGCAGGCGCGGGTCTCGCAGGTCGAGGTTTACCTCTGTTCCACCGCTCAACGTAACTTGGATCCTGATGAGGGAGAGAAGTAGCACAATCACCAACACGGTCAACGGGGTCGTGACCAGTTGGGCCATGTGCAGCGGCATGCCCTCCTTGTAGAACCTGCCCCATCTCAAGTAAGTTCCCGTAGTCATAATCAGTTGCGCGAGAATACCTGCAAGACCCCAGAATAGCACCTCCAGGAACCGCCACGGCTCTCGCACCCAGAAAAAGCTACCTGCTCTCGGCGCGTTGAACACGTCGCGCAGGGTGTTCAGCTGAGTCTGAGCTGCATTCCTGTTGTTCTGGGCAATAGAGGTCTCGATTCTGGTAACCAAGCCTGCTGCCGTATCGAGGACTTGCCTTTCCTCGGTACTTAGCGCTACTGTATCGGTTACCAGAGTACTGATGGCGTTACTTATCTCCGATACAGTAGTGGTCAGCGCGCTATTCGTGTTCAGATCGCCCGTTGTTCCAACTTGTGCGAGTGCCGAGTCAATCAGAGGCTCGAACGAGGGGCTTAAAGCTTCAGTTTGGGGTGGAAAGAACCAGTGTAGGACACCATAGGTGAGCGCGAGCAGTAGCAAGGCTGCTGCAAGCCGCCTGAAAAGCCTTCTGCCTGTTGGCTCATCTTCGGTAGCCATCAGCCTCAAGAGTTTGAAGTTGACGTCGGGTTTGTCCTTAATGATCTGTAGGTCGCGCTCGGAAGGGGCGCGGTAATCTTTGTGTAAGACGGTGAACTTCCAACTACCATGCTCAAGGTTCGTGAACCTGAAATCTCCGTCATCGTTTGTAAGGGCAACCCTGGTCTTGTAATCATCGGATTGAGCCGTTACCAGAGCGCCCTGAATGCGCTCATTCGACCTGTCCTGGTATACAGTACCACTCACCGTGTACTTGTTGGCACCACCTGTGGCACCACCAGGAGGGCCGTCAGGAGGGCCGTCAGGAGGGCCATCAGGAGGGCTATCAGCACCACCAGCACCACCAGCACCACCAGCACCACCAGCACCACCAGCACCACCACCCTCGCTATTGCGGTCGTTATCACCCACGTCGTTCTCCTCCTTTAGATCTTAGTGAACCTCTCTACAATCCCGTTCTCTAAACCCTCGCCTTCGGGTAAGGGAACCCACCGGGCGCGGGCAGCGTCTTGTCAACGTGCCTGCGTATGGCAGCATCACAGATCGCATACCCCCAGTTGATGAGCCTTTCCTGCGTCGTGCTGTCCAGGTGGCCGAGGCGGGTCCCTACGTTGGCTAGCTTCGCTGTGTTGTCCGGGGGGCAAGGGAGAGAGTCGGCTAGTTTGTAGTCTGCTATCTCCGTGCGTATCCCCCAGTATGCGCCGTTCCTGTGGTTCTCATCGCTATCCGGTGCCTCATAGGAGGCAATGAGTTGTCTCTTACGGAGGGCGCGTACCTGGTTGTCGGTCATGTCTCTAACGCGAAGGACCTGCCGGATCCAGTCCCGCCCCGGCTTCCCCGCGGCCTGCATCTTCCCTCCGCCGTCGCTTACCAGCACCGTGTCAAAATACTTCCAGGCAGTCTCGAGTCCCAGGTTGTCGTATACGCCGCCATCGGTTAGCAGCACATTCGTAGTGTAGGGCGGCTTGTTGAGGTCGCTGAAGGAGCCACGCTTGAACTGATGCTTCTTCCCGTCGAACGTGAGGACCATCGGCGAAAGGAAAGGTGGGAATGCGGAGGAGGCCGCCACAGCCTCGGCTACCCCGATGTCCGGGTTCCTCACCCACCCCACCCTGTAATCGCCTATGTAGTCCCTGGACGACTGCCATAGCACTCCGGTCTGAAGATTGGAGGCATTGAATATGAAGTCTGGCCCTTGGCCCGGTTTCGGAAGTGCTTGCAGGGTACGATCGCGGAACAGGTACCGGTTGTAGTACGAGGCGATGTGTGTGCTGGTCGTGCCGCCCCAGAACAGGCCCCTCAGGACAGCCCAGATGTCTATGGTCTTGTCCGCGAGGCCGCGCACCGGCAGCACCACCTCCTCTTTAAAGTTCTCAGCCACTCTAAGTGGGTCCCCGCTAAAACGGAGCTTGTGCCATGCGAGGGCGAGCGCCCCAGCCGTGATGGAGCCTCCCGACACGCTGGAGACCCGCGACAGCCGCTCCAGGTACCCAAGCTCGTTAAGCCGCCACAGTGCTCCCAGGTGGAATAGCATGGCTCTATACCCACCGCCCGATAGACACAACGCTATGCCCGGCCCAGGCCCCGCTGTCTTCTGGACCGGCACTGCCCCAAGCCCAGGCGCGACCTCAAAAACCTCGTCCTCAGGACTTGTGGGTTGTTGTGCGACCGGCGCAAGGGCCTTTTGCTCAATATCGCTGCGATTGCTTCCCTGTGCGCTACGTCCGCCTTGTGATTCTGACTCGTTCATCGGGTATTCTCCACTCAACTAGACTCCATCTAGCCAGTCAATCTAGAGTAAGCAGCGACAATGAGCGCTTCGAGATAGCACAGGCCCCACCTCGCTTCATAGAGAGGTCAGCACAATAAGTGAGGTTATTTTGTTATAAGTCTACAGACGGAGCTACAAAGCAGCTCTGCGGCCCCGCACCCAGGTATTGGAACTACATTGTATGGGATAAATTTGTAAACTTCAAGAGAGAATCCCAGTGGGCCTATATTAGCTTGTGGACCTATCTCCGAAAGCACTGGTATTACTCTTATGGGTAAGACCCCTCCTCGCAGTGCCACACTCCGGGTCGCTCGGGCGTTTCTACCATCACCCGTACTTTATCCATATCATCATGCCACCAAATTTGCCAGTAGTACACGCGGGACTGACCGCCGCCTAGGTCCTTTCGCGCCTCTAAGCAGTTGTACACAACTTGGACCGCATGCAAGTCCGCGCCCGCGTGCTCCACGCTCTCTCGCCTCTGAGAACTCTCTAGTTTCCAGGGAGCCTTGGACAGTTCCAGCTTGTACCATTCAGCCGCCTCGTCTGAGCTTCGAGTTGATATGCTGAACGCTCTATATCCGTTGGCATCTAGGATACCGCCCCCGCTGTTATCGAAAGTAATAGGGCCGGGATAAAGCGGTAGGTCTCTTAAGGGCGCAGCCGCATTCTCCTCCTTCTGGCGCTGCTCCGCCATCCAACCCATAAACTCGAACAGACGCAACGGAACGGCTACGATATCCGGCATCTTGCCTCTGATAAGACCCAATGAAACAATTTCATTGGCCTCCGGTATATAGAGCGTGTCGTTGCTAGTCCAAGAGAGATAGTCCGTCGTGTTAGGGCCGGCCTCATACGTCTTTGTAGCGTACACGTCTCGCTCCACAAGAGGAAACAAAGTGTGTTTCACGCGTACGAAGATACGTCCGTTGCCTCCAGTATATGGACCTACGCCTCTGAAGTAGACCTCAGCCACCCTGCTCCCGTCAGGAGAGGGAGCACTCTGAATAAGTGCCTCGTCTGCTATCTCATAAAGGGAGAACATAGCGCCCATTGGTGAGAAAGCTACGAACAACACGCCCGTAGCTATGTAGAGTAGACCACCCACAATAGCAGGTAAACAAACCAGGCGTGCCAGGCGCCTGGCACGCCTGGTGGTTGCTCCTTTAGCAGCGCGAAGCCCCACGAACCCAAGAACCAGCGTCACTATCGGAAAGATAATGTCGGTAAGCGTCCCTGCCAGCGTGTAGTCAGATAGGTAAAAGAACCACAGGAGAATTCCAGCGCAGAGCGCCAGTGCTATGAAGAGGTGCCACCGTCGTGGGTTGGCGCTGTTGGCGCGCGGCATGTCCTCAGTCAAAGTAGTACCTCTGCGAAGTGTAGTAGCAGCGTGATAGACCAACGCCGCCAGCGAGAAGAACCCTCGGCTCTTCACACTATTAGACGAAAACTAAAACAAGGAGGGCAAGCACGTGAGTGCGCTGCCTCCTTTGAACTTCGAGTGAGGTTGTATAATTGGGTTCGTGGAAGACGCGCTAGCTGGTAAATATTTGCCCCAGCCAGCACGCTGCTATACACGCCTGTGACGCGCCTGCCCACAAGGCGGCTGCAACGAGTGCAGAGAATGTGCAAACGGACAGCAAAAGCATGCAGCTACCACCTGACATGGAAAGATACCGAAATACAGGCATCGTAAGTACCTGCAAGTAAGCAAAGGATGGTAGGAGACGTGGACGCGGAACCGGATTGGGGACCAATTGTAGGCTTCCTCTTTGCGGCCCTGATGACGGGCCTAGGGCTGTGGCTCAAGGCGAGCAGGGATAACGACGGGTGAGTCAATCACCCGCCGGGAAGCAAAAGGGAAGGATAAGCAGCAGGCGATGAGCAAGTTGAAGGTACTGGTACAGGCCACCACTCGCGCAGGCGGAGACCTGTACCCTGTGGCCGCCGTCGTGGGCGGGCTGGTAAAGACCGGGCACGCCGTGGTAGTCCTGTGCGATGCGGGCGCTCGGACGGTGTTCGTCGGCATGGGTGCGGGTACGATCCTGTCGGGGCCGGAGTACGAGGTAGGCCCAGTAGTGAAGGCGTCGCTGCGAGAGACCGCGGGCCGAGAACCGGACGAGCGGCAGGAGCACTTGAAAGCCTCGGTAGATGCGTGGTCGGCGCAACTCGCCCCGCACACGCGGGGAGTGGTTGGGCAGGTGCGGCCGCAACTGGTGCTGACGTCGCTGTTTGGCACATGCGTGGGGCATCACCTCACGAGCGAGTACGGGCTGCCGTGGGCGGCTATCAACTCGACCTTCTATATAGGTCCTAATCCCCCGAGGCCCCTGGCGCGAGACTTTTCGGAGCGAGCAGCCGATGTGTTTCGCTACTCGGTGGTGCCGTACCTCGACATGGCCTCACTGGTGCTGCACGCTACCGACCCGGTGTTCGACTACGACCCCTGGCAGATGCCCAGGCAGCACAGGTACGTGGGTCCGCTGCTATGGGAGCTACCTGGCAGGGTGCCCGATTACCTGGGGGAGCCGGGCGAACCGTGGGTACTGTGCACCCTCTCGTCGCTGGCGCAGGACGACTTACCGATCGCCCGAGCCGCCATCGACGCGCTGGGCCACAGTGGCTCCCGGCGCAGGCTCGTAGTCACAGTAGGCCCCGGGCACACGGTTCCTGAACTGGACCGAGCGCACGCCCTGGAAGCAGGGGCTAGGGTGTTTGCCGAGCAGTACATACCACACTCCTCTGTGCTGGAGCGAGGGCAACTGCTTATCAGCCACGCCGGGCACGGCTCGGTCATGAAGGCTCTGCGTCATGGAGTGCCCATGGTACTGGTGCCCTGGTCTCGCGATCAATTCGGGGTGGCCGCGCGCGCTGAATCGATGGGCGCGGCCCGCGTGATACCAAAGGAGGCGCTCAGCGCGCACGCTATGGCGGAGGCGGTGGATCGAGTGCTCTCTGAGCCGTTGTACGCCACCAGGGCAGCGGAGGCGGCCCGCAGGCTGCGTTCGGAGGACCCCGTGCGAGATGCGGTTGATCTTATAGAGCAAGCCTCTAAATGATGTAGCCACGCTCCTCCACGGAACGCGGGATTCATGAGATAAGGGCGCACCCTGGGACCAATAGAGTCCAAGGGTGCGCTCTTTGTGGACCTACAGTCAGCTTGGCGTCATACTCCGAAACCCCCCACCGAAACGCCGGACGCGGCGGCCTGCGAGAAGTTGGCCTGGCCCTGTGTGGCGGATATCGCTGAACGCGAGAAAAGCTGGAACGCCTGCCTTATCTCCTTCGGGTCCGAGTGCGGGGTCAGGATCCAGTTGTCCGCGATGCCCATCGAGCGAAATATGGCTCGGAAGTCGGTGTCTCCGTCGTCGATGCCCATACCCGCAACTATATGCGACTCTTGGGCAAGTAGGTCCTGCACGATGGTGTAGACGTCGTGCGCCCGGTGCACGGAACCCTCGTCGTGTCCGTCCGTGACTATGAGCGTCACAGTGTTGGTGGGCACCCCGCTGGCCGCGAACTCTCGGGACTTGGCGAGCACCGCCCCCAGCGTTACGAGGGCGCGGTCGTAGAGCGGCGTCATGCCGTATGCGGAGAAGTTGCGGGCATCGAGCAGGGGCACGTGCCCGATGAACTCGTACGGGTAGAGGATGCCTCGGTTGAGGTAGCTGCACTGCGCCAGTATGTCGTCGGCCTGCCGGCAGTCGCGCAGGGCCTTGACCACCTCGTTGTATCCATCGCGCACCGCCTGTTCGTTGCCCCTTGCCGCTATAGAGCCTGAATCGTCGAGGAGCAGGGTCAGCAGGGTCGCCCTGGTAGCGGGCACATCGAGCGCGGGCACGCCCATCGCCGCCTGGATCTGCGCGCCCAGGTCGGGTACGGAGAGCACTTGGAACGAAGCCTTCGATAGGTCCCCCTCGTCGTGAGCGTCGGCGAACAGGCCGAGCACCGATGGAACCTGGTTGCCGCTGTAGTTACCGTTATGACCGTTATTAGAGTGTGCGTTCACCATTTTCTCCTTTCTGAAGTTGTTATGCCGATCGGCGTGACCGCCGGGACTACACGTCGCAATGTCCACTACCTGGTGACGGGTGCAGCCAGGGCCTCTCTGTACCCAGGCCATTCGGTCAGGGGCTGGTCCGAAGTCACGATATGCATCCCAGCCTGCTCGAAGCGCTGGAGCGCGGCCTCGGCGTCCGGAGTGAAGTCGTAGCCGGGGGTAACCACGGGCGAGGAGCAGTCCCGGATGATATGCACCTTGCGGGCTGCCGCGGGGTCCTTCTGGAGGATGTCGCGGAGTAGATCGTCAATCGTCCAGGCCACACAGTGAGAGAGCGCCTGGCCGGTGATGCCGATCACCTCAAATCCCGACGTAGGGTCGATCAACTTCTCCAGGAACTTATAGTTGCGTTGGGCATTCGGCAGCGGGGCACCACCCGTGGTGGTGAGCACTTCAGGAGCGAGCACTGAGTAGTTCTCGGTCAGGGGGTGGCCGCCCTTGATCTCGAAGCCGGTCTGCGCGGCGCGCGCTGCATTGTGGAACTCTACGGCCTCGTGCACGATAGGAGCTAGCGCGTGCCCGATCCCGCCTAGCATGGCGTGCGGGGGCCAGACGCAGAGAGCGTACTTGCCAGACTTCTCAAGCTCCCCCGTGTAGTGCTCCACGTGCCGCTGGAGGGCCAGGTAGTTACCCCCGAGCGAATATGTGGCGCGGGGGTTGACCTTCCACACCCCCCGGACGATGTCGTCGTGGCTGATGAGCGTGTAGGGGTCGGGGTGGCGACCCGCGTCGTCCACCCAGAAGAGCGGATGGAAGACCTGGTACTGCGTGTGGGTGTCCATCGTGGGGAAGATCCGCGTGATGTGCTCCATGTTCCGGTAGATGAACTCGCACAGCCTTATGTTGTCCTCGACCGCGCCCATTCCCGAACGGCCGCCCACGTAAAGCTCGTAACCTGGGATGCAAAAGGTGATCTGGGCGTCAATCACCAGGAGCGCAGTGCGCACGCGGTCAGATGCGGAGGGTGCTATGTCATGCCGGGCGGCCCACTCCTCGGCTTCCCGCTCGATACGCAGGTAGTCGACCGGCCACACCTTGTCCGCCCTTGAGGGGTCAAAGTGAGGCGGGATGGGAAGTAGCCCACTTGCTGTGCTGATAACGCTGCTGGTTTGATGAGTCTGGATAGCCATTGTATTGTCCTCCTTATGGCCCCTCCGTGGAAGGGGGCCGCTAAATGGGGTTGGTTGCCAACACCCCGCCTGGTGGCGGGACTCTGTTCCCGGCGTTTCCCAGCCGGAGCAAGTAAATGGTGCGGTCCCCGACGGCGTATAGGCCGTCTCGGCCCGCGAACAGTTGGGTAGCCGAGTCGACGTAGGGCGCCGTGTCGGGGAATAGGCGGGTTTGGACCAGTGCCCCCGAGAAATCAGCTACGCGGACCACCCCCTCGTCGGTGGCGCACAACAGGCTGCTGCCAGCCGCGCACTTACCGCGCAGGGTGCCCAACCAGGACCCGTCCCCCTCCGGGGCCGAATGTCGCCCGAGCACACGACCGTTGCGGGCCAGCAAGACGCAGTGGTTGGTCACGCCCCTGGGCTCCTTAATAGCTGCAAGGAACCAGCACCGTTCGTCACTGAAGAGGCACGTAGCGTCGAGCAGTTGGCCCGGCGGAAGTGCCAGTCCGACCTGGTCGTTCACGCCCGCATGTTCCGCTCCGAAGAGCAGTGCCCCCTCGAGGCCACCCGCCCGGTAGTACCCCAGCCCGAACCGCTCGCCCGCCCATATGCGCGTCTGGTGAGAGAGCACATTACCTATGGCGTACGGGCCTAGCGCCGAGTCTCGGTACAGCCGCCCGCCCTCTACCCAGTAAAGGTGAACTGAGTTGGCAGCGAACACCGGTATCGCGGAGGTGCCCGCGCCCACGATGGTCTCGATAACGCGCCGCTCTGGGGGCGCACCCGCCATCAGGCTGACCAGGTTAGCCCCCTGCGCTACGTGTGTGACGCTACCGGATAGGCTGATCTCCATGCCCATGCCCAGCCCACCTCGTAGCACGGTCGAACCATCCTCCCGGCGCAACTCACCGTCTTGCTGGTAGAGCCAGCAGAGTTGGCCGTCCCTAATGTCGGCCGCCAGTATGCGCCCATCTGTTTCGAACACCAGGCTGGCTGTCACGTCGCCGCGCATAGTCTGCATAGGCACCACGAGGGGCACCTGGGCGTACGCCCGTGGTTGGCACCAGGGGCACGAGGGGCGGGCGTGGTCGGTTCCGCACCGGGGGCAGCGGGACCAGCGCAGGTCCTGAAGCAGACGGGCCGGGAACTCGCCCCTGCGGTCCCGCTCGAACGTCTCACGGAAGTACTCCAGCAGATCGTCCGGCAAGGCCTGGTAGGGGATGGCCGGGCGCGGGCACTGCACGTCGGGCGAGAAGATCGTGATGCGGTGCAGCGGCCGAGCGGACTCGGATATCTTGCCCTTACTCTTGCCTGGGGCCTGCGGCTTGTACAGCCCAGCGTACGGGTCGACAAAGAGGAGGCACTGCAGGGCGATCACCGAGTAGGCGTACCAGTCCGACTCTTCAGTATGGGGTCGGTATAGCTCCAGGTGGTCCAGGCGTGGGTCGCAGATGAGCGGATCGACGAAGCGGTACTGGAAGGTGCGGCACAAGAACCCGCCATACTGGAACGAGTCGGCGTCTACTAGATACGCGGTGCCCTCTCGCACCAGGACGTTCAGATCGTTGAAGTCGCCAATTACTACCCCTGCCGAATGGATGGCGCGCACCGTGCCATGCAGGTCCAGCAGCACGTCGCGCACCCGCTCAGGGGAGAGTCCTGTCTGCAGTGCGTCCTCCCGGAACTTGCGCTTTCCGTACTGATACAGCAGGTCAGCTCCCGCCAGGTACGGCATGGTGTAGCCGACTACGCAGCCCTGCGCCGGCCCATCGTAGGCCAACTCTAAGGGTCCCAGCACGGCCTGGGGCAGGTTACGTGGAAAGACTCGTAGCTTGCGCTGTGCGGTGTCGAGCCGCTCTCGGGCCGCCGATTGGAGCGTGGCCCTCTCCACGGCGGTGGCCGATTGCAGGTCGGGGTGGTCGGGGCTCTTATATACTTTGAGGGCCAACCCTCCGCCTATCGAGTAGACGTCGGCTTCCCCGCCTGTGCCTATGACCTGCGTCGCCTGCAGCGGTATGCCCCGGCCGTCCACGTACACCTTACTCATTGCCATCTGCGAGCTCCTCTAGAGGAACGCGTCGCCCAACTATTAGGGTAACGTCATCCTCCAGGCGTCCCCAATCGGTGATCTTGCGCCGGGCCTGCCAGTCAATCCGATGCCGGTCCGTACTCAGCAGGCGCAGGCGGTTGGAAAGTGCGGCGGAGTTATGGTAGTAGAGATCCTCCCGCCACCAGTGGTCCAGACCGCCAGCCGCCTCTTCCTTACCGGGTACCGTCAGGCTCTTCTCCAGCAGCGGAGCCGCCCCGTCTGTGCCGAGGAGGAACCGGTCAAGCTCCGATGTGGGCACGCGCGCATGCACCTTGAAGCGACGAGCCTCGGCCCCGTGACACGGGAGGAGGGCATATGCCAAATAGGGCGGTGCGTTATCGGGGTACGGTCCGATCATATGGAGGCGATCGTTTACGGCGACCAGCCCATCTCCTATCGAGAAGAAGATGGCCTCCTGCTTTGTTATGAGAGCGCCCACCGCCGTGAAGAGGAAATAGTGGCGCACCACGTCCTCCAGGTCTCCCATGCTCTGAGCCAGCACGCGCAAGTGCGCCAGGGTATCTAACCGCGTCTGCTCTACGGCCTCGTCGAGGGGCACGCCTGCGTCCACAAGCTTGCACATGCGGTGCGCCAGCAGGCGACACCCGAGTGCCGCGCCCACCTCCGAGTAGGGGCTGCAGGGGTCGCCGCAGCCGTCGCATACTATGGCGGATATCGAGTGGGGGGTGCGTTCCACCCACCAGGCGTCCTGGCGGTTCTGGCGTGCGTGGTAATGCGATGTGCCCGCTGTAGTACCTGCAGCTATCTG
Organism: Chloroflexota bacterium; assembly: GCA_030914045.1. Lineage (GTDB taxonomy): Bacteria > Chloroflexota > Chloroflexia > QHBQ01 > JADMIH01 > JADMIH01. Next base: position 24,271 of record JALZHG010000044.1, read on the forward strand.
GAATATAGTGCTGAAATTTACCATCGTAGCACTCACTTCCCGTTTGTCATTGGGACTTTCTTGGTCGTTCGTCATGTCTGCCTATGACCTTGCCACTATGCTTATCTAGAAGCGACTTTATTCTACTAGAATGTAGTAGAACTATGACAACAATGAGAGCCGTACCGCGCGGTAGATATCCTCCGCTATACGGCGCCCCTCAGCGAGAGAGGAGCAGCCAACCCGCGGTGAGCCTGCGCAGCCAGGGGAGCCGTGGTCGGGGTTGAAGGCCACCACGTAGGGGAACCGTGCTGCGTTCCCATGATAGCGCGGGTCGGGCGCCACTACCAGTCGCACTGGAACCCGAAAGGTGTGATGCCAGCTAGCGGGCGGACCGAACCGCTCAACCGGAAGCACAATGCTGGCGTCGGCTACCCAACGCTCGCCTAATTGCTCCCACACCAGGCTCTGCAACTTCGCAGGTGACCCAGCCATAAGGGGGGCGTCTCTCGACGCGTCCTGCTGATCGGCTTCTTGACTCGCTTTGTAGATCGTCTTCATCCCTATGCCTCCCTGTTGGCCCCCATTCATATTTACTAGTCTTTAGTATAATTCACTGCCTCTTACGGCCGGTGGCCCAACGCACCGGCCCAAATGTGCTCTATAAAGCCTGCCAGCGTAGCTCGCGCGGCCGCGTACCTCGGAGGGTGCCTCGGAAGCGGTACAGCTCGCCTGGCCTGCCCTTGCCTGTGGCCTCAGCCCGATCGCCGGTAGGTTCTATCACACCCGACTCGAAGAGGTCACGGAAGGCGTAGCGGAAATTCGTGGTGTTGAGCCTGGCGACCGACGGGTCGAGTATGGCGGCATATACGGAGCGCAGGTCCGCAATGGAGAAATGGTCGGGCATGAGCTGAAAAGCTACCCAGGAGTAGCGCAGCTTCGAGCGCACCCGCTGAGCGGCCTCGCGCAGCATATCCGAATGGTCAAAGGCCAACGCCTCTCGCAGCGCCCGCCGCACCGGCACCCACTCGGCGTCAGTCACCGAGCCTCCGGGCACCGGCACAACCTCGTCGGAGCGCACCAGGGCCACGTGAGCCACCGAGGCTACGCGTCCGCGGTCATCCCGCCCCGGGGCCGAGTAGGTGGCGAGCTGTTCCAGGTACCATTCGGCGGCATCGACCCCGCACTTATCGCGAAGGGCGCGTCGTGCCGCTACCTCGCACGTCTCGTCGTCCCGCACCAGCACGCCCGGCAGGGCCCGCTTGCCCCCGAACACCGGCTTCTGGGAGCGCACCAACAGCACCTGCCAGCGATCTTCTAGCTCCTCGGCCTCCCGCACCGTGAAGACCACCACGTCCACGGCCAACACCGCAGTCAGTCGCAGCGCCGCGCCTTTGTCGCCCCCCTGTTCGTTAGCCGTCGCTACTGTACCTGCCTTTGCCATTCCGCTGCTCCATTTGTACTAGTTTCTAGTATTTACACAATTAGAATAGCATATAGTATAAATCCTGTCAAGGGCGAAACCCTAATTTGCCACGGGCGATCTGAATATCTATTGCAAGGGCTCGATTTCAACGAGTGCGGAGGGCGCATTTCTTCACGAGGAGTATCATCATTGCTCGGCCCATTCTCTAAATTGGCTGACAGGGATGCTCTTGGACTTGCCCATGCTGACAGAGCGTACCTGACTCATTCTCAGGAGTTCGTACATTGCCGACCTGCTCATCTCCGCTATGAACCCATGTCCATTCCTATTCCAATCCAAATATTCTGCGCACGTACTATTTCTAGGGAGTTGAGCTAGTTGTTAGGTACACAAGCTAGGAGGGGAGAGGCTTGATGCTCTCCCCTCTGCCCATCTTGCTAACGGTCTGGCATTTATGGGGCAACAGTAGCTGCTGGCAAAGCAGGTTGGCCAGCGGTGACGGTTGCCACGGGCGTGTAAATAGGTGGAGGTGGAGATTGCTTATTGGTGCCGGGTACCGTCTCCTCGATGATGGCGGGCAAATAACCCCGCGCTGCCACCCACGCCCTCACCTGTAGTGGCGCACCTCCCTCGGTGAGGAACTCGGCCCAGCCAGAGGACCACATGCCCTCTGACGAATCCTGTAGCGCTCCTGACATACCGCCCTTATCTGACCTCACGTCTATTGCACCCCACACCGGACCTCCCACGGGGTCGCCGTCTGCATCCGTTACTCTCAGAGTGTAGCCCTGGCGGTTGCCCTGCCACTCAGCCTTCAGGTGCTGCTGGGCCACAGGCGCTACCACACGCAGAGGCACCGGCTTGGTCTGCACGTCTGCGGGCACATTATCGGAGCGGTCCGGGTGCTGGATGTCGGCCCTCGCAAGTTGCGCACTAGCGTGCGCCGTGTAGGTATGACCTCGGCTCACTTCCACAGAAGGTATCTGAAAGGTAACCGTTTCGGTGATGCTCTGCCCTGGTTGAAGCGGACGCAGGTACCACTCGAAGCGTTCCTGCCCCGGCCAACCAGCCCTTGGTCCCGGCATGAGAGGCCAGGGGTCGACAAAACGACCTGCTTCATCCTGCACTGTGAATTGTATGTTGCCCGCGAATAAAGTGGCTGAGGAGTCGTTGCGCAACGTTATCTCGGCGCGTCCGTTCTCGCCCGCCAGGTACTCATCGCCGAGAAGTCGCATCTCAAGTGAAAGGCCAGCACGACGCGCAGCGGCTACGAGGGGAGAACCGGGTGAGCCTGCCTGCACGTCGTCTACCTCGCTGGTAGGGAAGGGAGAGACGGTGGCACGCGCGACGTGGGTAGCCTGGAGTCCCGGCACCCCGGTGGGCACGGGGATAACCGTGAGGGCAGCCTCGGCGGTGAGTGTCCCCGCCGGAGGGGGCGTGTTCTCTGGAACAGCGAGCATGACTGTAGCGGTATCTGCCGGTCCCACAGTACCCATCTCGGTATCCGTGGACGTGGGTACTGAGGCCGTAGCAGCCTCGTTACCTGGCCTACCTTCCGAGCGCGGTCCACAGCCAGTGAGCACCAGGGTAACAAACAGAGACAGCAGCAATAGGAGATGAGCAAATCTGCTCACCATCACTCGACATGGGTAGAACAAGGCAGCAGGACATGAGTATACATGGGCGGTTGACGAAGGCATGACGTTGGTCCCTTTCTAGCTTACGACCAGAGGAGCTGTACTAGTGTCGACTCTAAGAACGTTGCGATGCCCTCCCAGGTTCCAAAATTGCAAGGGCAGTCCTCTCTTTAGGCAGCCTGAGCTATTGGGAGCAATAGGCCAAAACTTTGTTGTGCCTCGAATCTTTACTCTTCGGCGCGATTATGCGATGCACATCAGTTCAAAATCCTCTACATTCCAATCTTGGTAACCTGGGATGCCTACATGGCGTATCTTGCCGTCTCCGATACTGAATGCTCCAGCGACAAAACGGACCCTAAGCAAGATGGACTCTAACAGGCAGCAATCTTCACAGGCTCCGCTTTCGTAGCAGGGCTGTCTACATTCCCGCGTGGGTTCTAATCCAGGTTCCCGGCTGCCCATCGGCTTATAAGTAACATTGCGCCTGGTTTGGCAGGCGGATTGCACCCAGGATGGTACGATGGTGCCCCTGCGGCTACTACGGTAACCCGGTCAAAGAATGCACCTGTTCAGCAACTTCAATCACCCGTTAGCTGAACTCTTGACGCCCCGCGCTGAGTTCGGAGACTTCCCTCATACCATATTGAAGCAGCGGCTGTATTGTGCTATACTCGCCCTGCCTGCTCCTGTGTGTAGTAGATAAAGTACTCCACTCTGTAGGCAGTGCAGTAGCGGCCCAATATCTCTGATACCCGTTCTTCATCCAAGAGAGCGTGTTTCGGCTATGTGACTGCGTGTCTGTGCACTTCTTAAATCCGCAGAGTGCTACCACTGGAAGATAAAGCAACAATCGAGGGCAACCCGGATCGCGAACTGGACCTGTTGAGTGGTGTGCCTCCTACAGTCCGGCCAGCCAGTGCTATGCATCGAATCAGTTGGCGCTGGGGCGATCTCGGCTCCGCCTTGCTTTATATGTCCCCCGCGCTCCTTGTGTTTGCGGCTTTTACCTTCATCCCCTTCTTCCGCTCGATCTGGCTGAGCTTTTTTGTCACCGATCAAACCGGTGCGCCCTCCCGCTTCAATGATGTGAAGTATTACGCTCGTATTTTGAACCTCGATGGCAGCGGACGTGACGAGTACCTGAACAGCATCCTGACAACGGTTAAGTTCACCTTGATGGTGGTACCGACCGGTATAGCTGTGGCCGTTGGTTTGGCAGTGCTGGCTACTGCCAAAGTGCGCGGCATGAGCGTCTTCAGGACGATCTTCACCAGCACCGTCGCCATCTCGGTCGCCAGCGCGAGCGTTATCTGGGCTCTCATCTACAACCCAAGTCTCAAGATGACCGGCTGGGTAGTGGACCTGCTGGACTTAAAGACGCAAGGTGTGCTTCTTGACCCCGCAACTGCCCTACCTGCCGTCGCCTTTATGACGGTCTGGACCAGCCTGGGCTTTAACTTTATTATCACGCTGGCCGGGCTTCAGGCCATACCGCAGGACCTGTACGACAGCAGCCGCATAGATGGTGCCAACGGCTGGCAATTATTCCGCTTTATTACGCTCCCCCTCCTCACGCCTACGCTGCTTTTTCTGCTGATTATCTCGACCATAGCTGCCTTCCAGGCCTTTACGCAGTTCAACGTGCTCATCGCCAATGAAGGGCCTGATGAATCAACTAATGTAATGGTCTATGCTCTGTTCCACGCTTTCTTCAAAGACAACCGTTATGGGTTCGCCTCAGCCCTGGCGGTTGTGCTGTTTGTGGTGCTATTAGTGCTCAGTATCATTCAGTTCAGGCTGCTCGACAGGAGGGTACATTACCAGTGAGCACGGTTACACACGCCCTCAAGAAGGGCCGTAACGACTCGCCTTCCCTGGCAGGGTTACTCAAGCGCGCCGGCCTGTATGTCTTACTGGTACTGGCCGCGCTGATCTTGCTGTTCCCCCTGCTTTTCTCTCTCTCCCTGGCGCTCCAGGGGCCGACCATCTCCCCCGATCTCCTACCCAACTTCGCTAACCTCGACTGGGGCGTCTTTGGTGCTACTTTCGCGCAAGAGCCGAATTTTGGTCGCTGGATACTCAACTCTTTCGTGGTATCCCTCGCTGTCACGTTAGGGCAGCTTATCACCTGCTCCCTGGCGGCATACGCCCTGTCCACGCTGTCGTTCCCAGGCAAGAACTTTTTTTTCTTCGTATTCCTCGCCACGCTGATGATCCCGTGGGAGGCCACGATCGTTCCAAACTACCTAACTGTCGTGGGTCTCAACTGGAAAGATACCTACCAGGGCTTGATAGCGCCTTTCCTGGCGAGCGGCTTCGGCATCTTTTTGCTGCGCCAGTACTTCATGACCATTCCCCGCGAGTTATTTGAGGCTGCGGTGCTGGATGGCTGCGGGCGCACCCGCTATCTATGGTCTATACTGTTACCCCTGTCGCGTCCCGCGCTGGGCACGTTAGCTGTTTACGCGTTCTTGAGTACGTACAACCAGTACTACTGGCCCCTGCTTGTGACCGACAGCCCTGAGTGGCGTACTACCCAGGTCGGCATCACGGCTTTCAAATCGAGCGAAGTGGCCCTTTTCAATCTGCAAATGGCGGGCACGCTCATCGTTATGCTGCCCACTTTGATACTGCTCGTGGTCGGGCAGCGGCAGTTGGTGCGGGGCCTCACGGCAGGGGCGCTAAAAGGTTAGAAGTCATACAACGATCAAGAGAGGAGGGTAGCAGGCAGAATTAGAATTGGGCGGCCTTTGAGTTTCGCCCGCCGCTAAGAACGAGCGAACGTCTAGCAATTTAGCCTCAAGGGGGAAGGAAATGGCAATGACGCGAAATTTCCGGCAGAAAATCTCCTTATCTTTTATAGTTGTACTACTGGCGAGCATGTTAGTGGCTTGCGGTGGCCCGGCGGCTACGCCCACCAGTGTGAGCACCGCCACGACAGCACCAGCTGGCGACACGCCAACCACCGTGGCTATGGTAGACACCCCTACAACTGCGGCGGTGGCAGCTACCGCCACCACAGCGGGTGCCTCGACGACCGTGACGGCGACTACCGCTCCCGCCCCAACCGCCACACCCTATCCCACCGTGCCGGCAGCGGCCGGGGCTACGAGGCTTACGTTCTGGTTCGGACTGACGGGCTTCAACGGTGGCGTCACCCAGGAAGTGGTGAACAGGTTCAACACGAGCCAGACCAAGTATTACGTCGAGGCTATTCAGCAGCCTAACTACGACGACACGATCAACAAGCTAAGTACCAGCTTTGCGGGTGGCGCGCTGCCGAACGTCGTGCAGATTTACGACATTGGCACCCAGAGGATGATAGACAGCAAGCGCATCGTGCCCGTGCAGGACTTCCTGGACAAGGAGGACTCGGACATTGCGGCTGATCTGGAGCCGGCAGTCGCCAGCTACTATACAGTGAACGGTACGCTCTACTCTATGCCGTTCAATAGCTCCGCGCCTGTTATGTACTACGACAAGAACGCCTTCAGAGAGGTTGGTCTGGACCCGGAGAAGCCACCTACAACTTACGATGAAGTCTTCGCGGCCGCGCAGAAGCTGGTCAAGAAAGATGCGAGCGGCAAGATCATCCGCAGCGGCGTGGACTTCACATTATACGGCTGGATATTGGAGCAGCAAATGGCGATCCAGGGGGTCGAATACGCCCTGCCGGGTAACGGACGTGGGGCGGAGCGGGCCACTAGCGTGAACTTCAACAGCGAAGCGGGCCAGAACTGGCTCAACTTCCTCAAGAAGCTACAGGATGAGGGCGTTGGCCGCAGCCTCGGACGGCATAGTGGCACCACCAACGGCACCACTCTAGGGGCAAACTTCTCCAGGGGTGATGCAGCCATCGCTTTCGAGAGTATCGCGACCCTGCGTAACTGGAGCAGGCAAGCAGAGGCCGCGGGTGGCAAGGTCGACGTCGGTGTGGCGTTCCTCCCCAAGCCGACCGGGGCAAAAGGTGGGGTCATCATCGGTGGTGCGTCTCTATGGATCACCGACCAGGGTACCCCCGAGCAGCAGCAAGGGGCCTGGGAGTTCGTGAAATTCACGGCCCAACCTGAAACCCAGGCGTTCTTCGCTTCCAGCACGGGCTACTATCCGACACGTATGGCCGCCTACGAGTTGCAAGAGATGAAAGATGCGCTCGTCCAGTTCCCGCAGTTCCAGGTAGCCGTGGACGAGCTGCGCTCTACGGAGCCAAGCCCGGCCACCCAGGGCGCGGTCTTCGGTACCTTTGCGGGCGCGCGTGTGCTGGTAGAAGGCGCGATGGAGCAGTTCATGCTCGGTGAGGCCCCTACCGCAAAAGCTGCCCTGGACGACGCTGCGGACGAGGCGAACGAAAAGCTCGAGGAATACACATCCACGTTGACACCGTAAACTCGGTCTGCAACGCTACCTGAACATACCCCGCTCGCCGGACTGGGCTACTTTTCGCCGGCAGGCGGGGTATATTTAATCCTGAGAGGCTATGCAGTTACTATCCTACCGCGAGCGTGATGTCGCCCTGCACAGGATGTCGAACGAAGGAGTCGACATCCTGGTCGTCGGTGGCGGTATCACGGGTGCCGGTGTAGCTCTTGACGCGGCCGCTCGCGGTTACCGCGTGGGCCTGGTAGAGAAGTCAGACTTCGCTAGCGGCACTAGCAGCAAATCAACCAAGCTGGTCCACGGCGGAATACGCTACCTGGCTCAATTCGATTTCGCCCTGGTACGAGAGTCGCTGGTCGAGCGCGGGTTGCTGATGAGGAACGCGCCATTTCTGGTACAGCCGGTTGGCTTTCTGCTGCCGCTGTACGCAGGTGCAAAGCGACCCATGGGCATGCCCATACGGCCCCCGTTCGGGCTGGGCATGGGTCTGTTGCTGCGTGCGGGCCTCCTCGCGTACGACTTGCTGTCAGGGAGATTGGGTATAAAGCGGCACCGCCGGATTGGCAAAAGTACCGTCGGCCATCTGTTCCCTTGCCTCAACCCAGATAAGCTAGAGGATGCTTTCATCTACTACGATGCGCAGACCGACGACTCTCGTCTGACTGCCACCGTGATCAGGACGGCGGCTCAACACGGGGCGCTGGTCGCCAACCACGCCGAGGTGAAAGGATTTCGACAAGAAAAAGGAAGGATAAAGGCTGCTATAGTCGCAGATAGTGTAAGCGGCCGCAGCGTCAGCATACGCACGGGCACCGTCGTAAACGCCGGTGGGGCCTTTGCCGGGCGCATCGAAGAACTGGCAGGACCCTCAACTATAAGGATCAAGCCAGCCAAGGGCGTGCACATCACCGTAGACCGACAGGCGTTGAAACTTGGCAGGGGCGCTATCGTGCTCCCGGAGACGGACGATGGTCGTCTTCTCTTCCTGGTCCCCTGGGGGGCGCACGTCACTATAGGTACTACAGATACGGAGGGTGGCGACATCGACCGGCCGCGAGCCGATGAGCATGATGTAGCCTACCTGCTGCGCCATGTGAACCGATATATGCGCTGCAACCTGCGAGAGACCGATATCATCAGCGCCTGGGCGGGCTATAGGCCGCTGGTCACTTCGCGTAAGAGCTCACAAGCATCGTCCCGACTGTCGCGTACTCACGCCGTACTTGATGGGCCGGGAGGCATGGTGACTGTTGTGGGAGGCAAGCTTACAACCTATCGGCGCATGGCCCAGGACACGATAGACCATATAGCCAGGCAACGCGGCAAGCCTGTCGTGCGTGCAACGGAGCGTCTGCCACTTTCAGGCTCGGAAGATTGGCCCGGTGCCTATCAGGACCTGAAGGCAGCCGCCGCCGAGTTTCATCTGAAGCACGATACTGTACGCCGCTTAGCTTTGTACGGTTCGAGCAGCCGGGTTATTCTGGACCTCATAAGAGTAACACCCGGCCTTGCCGCCCGCATCGTTCCGGGCTTGCCCTACATAATGGCCGAGGTGACTTATGCTTGCCGGTACGAGATGGCGCTCGACCTGGCCGATCTACTGGAGCGACGGCTGCGTATCAGCTTTGAAGACCGCTCGCACGGCGTACAAGTGGCTCCCAGGGTAGCCGCGTTGATGGCAGAGGAGCTTGGCTGGGACGAAGCAGAGATAAACTCCCAAGTGAATAGCTACCACAGCATCGTAGCCGAG
>JALZHG010000603.1 GCA_030914045.1 Chloroflexota bacterium
GTGCGAGCCTCCCCTGTCGATTAAGTATGTTGCCTATTTTGGTCGTTACTTGCCGTCTATGGAGCGTCGCAAGCCGGGAAGAAGGCGGTGGAGACTATCTTGGCTACCTGCCCCCTGGTGGCGTTGTTGCCGGGGCGGAAGTAGAGCGTGCCCGCGCCGTTCGTGCAAGGCTCGCCCACACCACCGCACGGGTAGCCCTCGACCACGTTGTAGCGAGCCAGCTTCTGCACGCCCTCGTAGAAGGGGCTGGTGGGCTGCACGTCCGCGAAGAAGGGCGGGGGCGGTGTAGGGCGTGCCTGTGGTTCTTGCTTGACCTGCTCGGCGGATGCGGGGTCGGAGGGCAGGGTGCCCAACGGGCTGGCCTGCATGATGATCTTGGCTATCTGGCCTCGTGAGGCGGTGGCGTTGGGGCGGAAGTACTTCAGGTTGCCCGCTCCGCATGGCTCTTCAGGCCCTCCGCAGTTATAGCCTGATATGATGTTCCGGGCCGCCAGCCTGTTGATAAAGGCGTAGAAGGTGCTGCCCGGTGGCACGTCCTGGAACTTCTGCGCGCCGGGGTCTTCGCTATACCCAGCGGCGTTCGCGACCACCTTGGATAGCTGCCCGCGCTTGATGAGGTCGCCGGGGCCGTAGTTGCCGTTCCCGTAGCCTCCAAGTATCGCTTTGCACGACAGGCAGCGCACGTAAGGATAGAAGGTGCTGCCCGGCGGCACGTCGGGGTAAGAGATGTTGCAGGAGGGCTGGCAGGGCGTGCCGCTGAAGGTGATCGACTCGACTTTTGCGGAGGCGTTGCCGCCGGTCAAGCCGCCCGCCACGTAAGCCGAGTTGCCTACCAGCGCGACCGCCGAGGTGTTGAGGCGTGTGGTGTTGTATGCGGGGCCGTATCGCCAACTATTTGTATATGGGGTGTATATCTGCACGGCCTGTTCGGGCGGTACTGTGCCACCGTAGGAGCCGCCGAACACCCATATCTCCCCGCCGAAGCTGAGCAAGCCGTTGCGGTCCAACTGGTCCCTCGGGCTGGGGGCGATGCCGAGCCATTGGTCGAGGTCGGGGTTGTATACGAAGTTCGCGTAGTAATAGCCGGAGCCGCCGATGACGTATATGCGGTTGTTGTGTACCACGGCGGAAGCGTTGTAGGCAGGGCCGGGCATGTCACCCTTTAGGGCGTAGCTGTTTGTAGCGGGGTCGTAAACATAGACCCTGCTTACCGGCTCGTTGTTCGCCCCCGCGCCTCCGAACAGGTACACTTTGCCATTGTAAGTCGTCGCCGCTATGCCGCCACGCGCCGTGGGGAGGGCCGCGCCCTGCGACCAGGTGTTATCCCCCGCCTCATAGATCTGCATGGTGTCGAGGGGGCCGTCCGTGCCGTAGCCGCCCGGCACGTAGATGTTGTGGCCTATGGCTACCGCCTGGGTGCCGTAGGCCCTGGTTGGCATCGAAGCGAGCGTGGACCAGCCGGAGGCGGGAGATGAAGTGTTCAGCCTGTAGAGGTTGGCGGCCTCGCTGTAGTTGGTGTTGTAGCCGCCGAGCACGTAGACCTTGTCGTTTATGGCCGCCGACATCGCCTGGTTGCGCGCGGCGGGCAGGTCGGGCAGGTTGCCCCAGCCGCTATAGGCAACCCCACACGCTCCCGGTGCGCCCGGCTCGGCAGCCTTGTCGCTCTTGGCCTCAACCGGCTGCTGGCCTGGGGTGGTCTTCACGTTATCACCCTGCCATGCTGCCGCGCCCGCCGCGCCCTGGTTGAGCAGCACGAGCAGCATCAAGGCGGACATAGCCCCCCACGCCGCGCGCAGGAATACTTTTCGACGCATCAATATCTCCTTTCCTGAAAGCCACACGATGTTAGCCCGAAGTATACACCTCGCGTTCGTTGGATGATGCGGTTATTCACGCTTATGAGGGCTGCATCGCAGGAACAAGTTCACGCAGACTCTCTGCGTCTCCGAGGTGAACCGTCCACGTCCTGCATGCAAGTACTACCCTGCGGAATAGGACTATGTACTTACCTGTGGGGCGTGCAAACAGGACTAGCGGGCTATATGGGTGGACGCGTTATTCCAGTAGTATGAAGGGGAAGTCCGGTGCAAGTAATTAGTCTCGGACGGTGATTATTCCAAGCAATTATCTGGTAGTTCCATAAGGAGACACAAACCAATGCGCGCAAAGATCGAGCAGATGAAGAAGAAGGGCCAGGGCCTGGTCGAGTACGCCCTGATCCTGGTAC
>JALZHG010000604.1 GCA_030914045.1 Chloroflexota bacterium
GGTATGTCCCGAGTGGGCATGTGCCGGACACGCATGCCGACGCAGCCGCGGTCGCCCGGAAGTACTTCACCTGGGGCGCGCGCTACCGCTTGGCACGGCAGTTGGGCCTCAGTCGCGCGCTGTTCACGCGCCAGCAGCTCGACCAGGTGGGGCTGGGCGGCACCCTCGAGGGCGTGGCCTACGAGGGGCACACCGTCCGGTTGCCGCCAGCAGCACTGGCGCCACCGGCCTGATGCGCGGGTAGGACCTGGGACCACCCTTGAAGATCCCGCGCCCCTGAGCCCGACGCTCAGGCCGGCCGCGGGAAGCTGTGCTCTGAAGAGTTCGGAGTGGACTGACGTCTGGAGCAAACTCCTTGGTGATTACCCACATCTCACGTAGACTCAAAGGCGTGGTGCGGAAAGGGCTGCAGTGCGAGTAGGGTGAGCGTCGCGACGGTTTGCCACACCGCCTGGAGCCCCCGTACCAGAATATAGGGACCGTCGCGGTCAATTTGCAGCCCTAACTTGCCGCCCAGCAGCCGCAACCACGTCACGGCCACCGGGGGCCAGGTCGCCATCAGGTGAAAGACGAAGTGCGCGGCGACGAGCACCAGGGCAAACAGCCGCCGCATCCGCGCCAACGTCCGCACCCGCATATCTTCCACATCCAGCCCCTGTTCCTGATCAAAGCGGTAGCCATGCTCAATCCGCCCCCGCAAGCGCCAGTCGGCATAGACGCTCCGCGCCTCCGCCTCCGTCCGGATCGGCACATTGGTCAGCAAGACCAGCGTGCGCACCGCCTGGTCCTCCCGGTCATATTCTTCTGCGACGACCGCCCACAGCTCTTGCTGCGTCTCGGGCAGGCGCAGGTGCAACCAGCCGACCTTGACCGTCGCTTGGCGCGTCTGCCCCGCATGCGTGAACGCCACCTCCCATTGCGTCGCGAAGGGCACCGTGTCCACCAGATCCTGCACCTGCTCCGTTTCCCAGCGCTCCAGCCGGGGATTGGCGACCTCCACGATCCGCTCCAAGTGGCTCGCACGGATCACAAACTCGCCCCCAACCGCCGCAACCCAGGCGAAGATCTTCTGGTCATCCAGGCCCGCATCGCCGACAAAGCGCAGGCGCTGGGCGGGAAAGACCGCGCGGGTCATGCGCAGCGCGCGCTTGATTTCCCAGTTCTCACTCCGGAAGTCGACTGTATACGAGAACCAGTTGGCATAGGTGGTCGCTGGCACCCGGGTATTCACCACCGTGGCCGTGATGGCGGGATAGCCCCGCGTCAGGCGCGCCTTGCCCTTGAGCGGGGGTGGGGTGCTCTTGCGCACCGTGCTGACTCCTTCCAATTTGTGCGTGTAGGGCTTTTCGAAGTTGACCGGATCGACCGCCACGACCAGATAGGGGGGCTGCTCCTGGGCGACGGTGGTGCGGGCGAGGTGATAGAGCCCTTTGGTAAGGCGGTGGGGCGGGACGCGCGGGTTGTCGAGCAGGCGGTAGATGCGCTTGGCGGCGGGCCAGGGGTCGGTCTCGGTGCGGGCCACACTTTGGGCCATGGCGGTGACGACGGGGCTCTCGCCCGCCAAGATGCCGCGCACGGCCAGGGGGACGACGCGGTGCAGGCGCCGGTCGGGGAGGACTGCGCACAGCGGGGCGAGAAAGGCGGTCAAGCTGTGCTCCAGTTCCAGCACGGGCAACTTGTCAAGCACATCACGGATCAGTACACTCTCCATTACTCCGTCTCCAGTGGTCAAGGTTGGTTGACCACGTCCTTTGTACCACACGGCGACGGAGCTTTTCGTCTTGCGCAGAGATGTGGGTAATCACCAAATTCTGCAACCCTTGACGCTGGTAGCCGCTGTGGTAGCCTAGTGCCGTCTCAAGCAAGGTCGTAGGAAATGTGCTACTGTACCCAGCATGAGCAAACCGATTTTTGTACGGCCCTTTACTGCCGCCGAACAGCAGGCGCTCGCTGCTGGCTTGCGCGCGTCGGAGGCCTTCGTCTTGCGCCGCTGCCAAATCTTGCTCGCCAGCGCCCGGGGCGAGCATGCCCGCCTGATTGCCGACAGCCTCGGCTGCGACGACCAGACCGTGCGCAATGTGATCCATCGCTTCAACACCCACGGCCTTGCCGTCTTGACGCCGGGCTCCTCCGCGCCCCATCGCACGCCGCACGCCGTGTTCACGCCGGCCCGCCGCGAGCACCTGCGCGCGCTGCTGCATCAAAGCCCGCGCACCTTCGGCCAC
>JALZHG010000221.1 GCA_030914045.1 Chloroflexota bacterium
GTTCGACCACCCGGCGAATGGCGGCCTGGGCCTGCGGGTTGCTTCGCATCGCCTGGATGTCCTCTATGCTATCCCACGGGCCGAACGAGTAGAAGAGGCTGGGGTCGTCAAGGCTCTGTATGAGAGTGCCACGGGTGGCGGGCACGGGCAGGCGCAAGAATGCATCCGCAAGCCCCCGCCACGCTTCCACGAACAGGGCTTCATCCCCCGGCCGCACCTTCCACATGGCGTGCGTATAGAACTTCTCCATGTTGGCTCACCTCCTTCCTACCTGACCACTCAAGGCTTGGAATCCCGCTACAGATGGGGTTATAGACGCAGAAGTATAGCACAGACGTAGCCACGCAGTTCCCCACCAGCAGAGGGAGCGCGGCGAAGCAACAGGCAACCTACACCCCTTTCCACACCCAATCCACGAGCGTCCCAACGGGTATATAATCGGCCTTACATGAGCCGATTCACTTATCTTTACCTGCACACGCACTTCAGCCGCGACGGCGGGCCTGCTTCGCCTTCACAGTGGTGCCGCGCTGCCGCCGAATTAGGCTACCAGAGCTTAGGCGTGGCCGACCGCGGACCCCTCGCCGCCTTCCCCCTCTTCAGCAAAGCAGCCCGCGCAGCCGGAATCCGGCCCGTGTATGGCATGGAAGCCGATATCGTGCTGCCCTCAACCGGCGTGGCGGAGGAGCCCGGCACCCTGCCCGCGGCTTTCTTCGCCCGCGATAGACAGGGTATGGACAACCTGGCAAAACTCGCCTCCCTGGCTTACGCCCGCTGGCCGAGGGAAGAACAGCCCTTAGCCTGGGAAACCGTGGCGGAGCACTCCGCGGGACTGGCTTTGGTGCTGCTGGTGGACAACGCCGGTGCGGGGGATTTGGACCGCTGGGGAGAGAAGGTAAGGGACTCATTCGGTGAGGCGGCCTACATAAGGTTGGCGCCCCCTGGCGCAGAGAGCAATCGCACCACGCAGGAGAAGCTAATTGCCGTCGCAGGGAGGATGGGCCTCTCGGTGATAGCGATGCCCGCGGCGCGTTACGTCAGGCCACAGGACAGGCTCTCGTACCAGGCCCTACAGGTGGCGCGGCGACGTGCGGGTTGGGCGACAGACGCTCGTACAGAGGCAGAGGCCGACAGCCCCGTCGCGCAACACCTGCTCTCCCCGGACGAGGTGAGCAGCCTGTATCCCGCTTGCCCGGAGGCCCTGGAGAACGCGGCCAGGCTCGCTGAGATGTGCGCGGGTGTGGGCTACCTGGACGAGTTCGCAACTGAGACGTTCCAGGTCGATATGCAAGCGGAGCGTTCTCGCCTGCGAAGCCTCACCGAGGAGCGCTTGCTGCTGAGGCTAGAGACCGATACCCTGCCCGAAGCAGTGCGACAGTGGCTGGACGACGAACTGGCAGCCTACGAGAAGCAAAACGCTCTCCCCGCGTGGTCCGCAATCGCCTCGGTGTGTGGCAAAGCGCGCAACGGCAACGGTCAGCCCGCGATGCCACTCGGCGCGCCGCTAGGTACGGCAGACGGCTCCCTGATGGCGTTCGCGTTCGGTATCTCTACCGTCAACCCGGTGGACTATCCGCGTCCGGCGTGGCTCACCACGGGGGAAAGCAGCCGCATCTTGCCGGTGCCCGGCGTGGAAGTACCCGCCAACCGTCGCGACGAGATACTCACGGCCCTCGCCCGCAACTACGGGCAGGACCGCACCGCGCTCTCGGCGTGCGTGATTGATATAGACCCTCTTACCGCGCTGTCGGCAGCCTCGGAAGTGCTGGGCACCGGCGCGGATATACGCTCGCTGGCCCTGCAAGCCATGTCGCAGGGTTGGGGTGCCCTTGCCGCAGACCAGGCAGGCAGCAACACCGAAAGTCCGACGCCCGCAGGCCTCGCGATGACGCTCAGAGGAGCGCCCGTCGCCTTCAAGTCGGACCCCGATATGTTGCTGGTCGCCCCTACAGGGGGAAGGTTTCCCGACTGGCTGCCCATGTTGCGCCTGGTGGCGGGACAGCCCTCCGCCTGGGTGCCTATGACAGAAGAGGTCGTGGCGGAGATGCGGCTCCCGGCGGTCACGCTGCGACCGTCAGCCGCCCTGGCCGCACTGGCGAGCACATTGACATACGCCGCGCAGTACCCTGTGCCCGGCCTGGCGCTTGCAGAGTTGGACCTGACGGGCTACCCGCAACTGAGCGCCGAAGCGGGCGCCGCCCTGGCCAAGGGGGAGTTGGTGGGCATACCCTACCTGTCGGCGGGCGCGGTCAAGGGCTGGAAGGGCGAGCTAACACCGGAGGCGGTTGCCGCCCTGGCCGCGCGTTCTGTAGCTACCCACAAGCCCCCGGCCGCACCCAAGCTGGACCAGTGGACCGAGCACACAGCAGATACCGGGGGCACGCTCCTCTTCCGCGACCAGTTCGAGGCGCTGGTTATGTCGGTTGCGGGCTTCTCCCCCACGGACGCATACCGCCTGCGCGCGCTCCTGCTGAGGGGGAGCGCGGACGAACCCACTGTGCAGTTGAAAGAGGCGTTCGTTACAGGCTGCACCGAGAAGGGAGTGGACGCCGAAGCCACCGAAGCCCTCTGGCAGGCGCTGGCGGCCTCGGCACCCGACCTGCAATCGCGGTGCTCTATAGCGGTTCGCGCCAGGACGGCTATGTGGGCGGCGTTCTTCAAATCGGCCCACCCGGCGGCTTTCCTGGCGGCGCACCTGTCAGCCTGCATAGAGCGTGGAGCCGCGATGGTGCCTCCTTTGGTGGGCGCGGCGCATCGCCTACGCGTCGGCATCAAGGCGCCTGACGCGAGCCACAGCCAACCGGCACCCACGTTGGAGCGCGGCGGGTCGGAATGGACTATCCTCTGGGGCCTGGCGCTGCTGCCGGGCTGGTCGAAGGACGAGGCGGCCCGGTTCGTCGCTGCAAGGCCCAGGGGCGGCTTTACAGGCATGTCCGACCTGGTTGCGTCGGCGGTGGACGCTAGCCTGACCCTGGACCAACTGGAGACGTTGGTGAGGGCGGGCGCGTGCGATACGCTGAGCGGCAAAGCACGCTCCCGCGACGGCTTGGTGGAGGCGCTCCCTGAATGGCTGGAGTGGGCGCGGGCCGACAAAGCACAGACCGACGGTGCGGGTGCTACAGGCCCGGTAGACCTCTTCTCGTTCAACGACGCGCAATCGCCCGCGCCACCTTCAGAAGAGGCTACTTTATCCAGCGCCACCCCCACACCGCGCGAACGTTATTCGAGGCGCGAGTGGGAAGTGAGGCAGCTAGGGGTCGCGTTTACCCAGGCAAGTGAGATCGAGTCGCTGAAGCGTACGCTCGACCGCTCGCACCTGCGCTCCCGCTTGCTCCGTAGCGTCCAGGTTGGTGAGGAACACGTCGGCAAAAGCGTCAACCTGGTAGGGCTGCTCACCTGTGTCAGGCTGGTCAGCCCGCCCGGCTCCAACGGTAAATCGCCCGTAGAGCCGATGTCGGTAGCGTGGCTTGAGGACGCCGAGGGGACCATCGAGCTAGTGGCCTTCCCGCCCGGCTACAAGCGGCACGCAGACCTGTGGGCCGAGAACAAGCCGGTGATCGTCACGGCGCGGGTGCGCAAGCACGACGAGGGCGACATTTACCTGCTATGCGAGCACATGGCCCCATTTGAAGAGGCGGCGGAAGAGGCCGAGCTTACGGTCAAGGTCAAGCAGTCGAAGAAGGCCCAGGCAGCCCTGGAAGAAGTCACTGCGAAGGCGAATGCCCACGGCGGCAACGGCACTAATGGCTATAACGGTGCCAATAACGGCAACGGGACTCACGCGGCAGCGGCCCCGGCACCTACACACGCGCCCACTACCAAACCGCCAACAACCGCACCAACACCCACGCAAGCACCGGCGGCTACACCCATAGCGGCCGCCACATCGACAGCCACCACAGCACCCACTATGACGAACCCAGCTACCATAACGACAGGCGGCATGCCTGCCCACAAGATCATCATCACCCTGCCCATCACCGAGGACGACCAGGCCGACATAGACCGCATGATCGCCCTCAAAGAGATACTGCACGAGCACCCCGGCAGCGACGCGGTCACTCTGCGCATCCCCTATGCCCCCGAACCGGGCTACCTCACGACCGCCCAACTCCCCCGCGGCGTGGCCTACAACACCGTGCTGGAAGCCGAAGTGGTCCGCCTGCTAGGCACGGAGGCGATAGCGGTTATCAGACTCTGATCTGAAACGTGAAACGTGAAACGTGATGCGGCTTGCTCAACAGAGTACGTGACTGCCAGGTGCTTTGTCTTACAGGACCGTATTCCCCTCTGTCATCCTGAGCGCAGCGAAGGATCTAAGATGCTTCTTCTGCCCGTGTGTTGAACCCTCGGGACCATGCTCTCTAACGTTCAACAGTATCCTACTACCCATTTTTTGAGATCCTTCGCTGCGCTCAGGATGACAAAATAGGGCTTTGGCCCCGCTGCATCTACGGCTCCAATCCCACGTACCAACTACCCAAGCCGCATCACGTTTCACGTTTCACGTTTCAGAACCCCGTTTCACGCTGCAGAACCCCGCCTGTGGTACTAACTCGAACCGGACCTTTAAACTGCCATAGGTAGTACTTATTTCGTAACCCTTTCGGTTGACTTCGCGATTCTTCGTATGCTATAGTCACTGTGAAGCAAAGACGTTGGGTTTGTTAACCTTTGCTCGACGGCAGCTATTAGGGTAGGGGTGTATATTCGTATGTCCAAAGAACCGATACGGGTTGTTATAGCCGATAGCCACGACCTCTTCCGGCAAGGTCTCGCAAGCCTGCTGAGCAGGCAGCCCGGCATTGATATTGTCGGCGAGGCCACAGACGGTATCGAGGCACGCCACATGGTGGAAACCCTTCACCCTCACGTGATGCTCATCGAGATTTACCTGCGCAACAGCGACGGCCTCGACACTGTAATGTCGATACAGGAAGAGTTCCCCGAGACGAACGTGGCTATTCTCACCTCGTCCGAGGACGACAACGACGTGCTGGCCGCGGGCAAGCTGGGCGTGAAGGGCTACCTGCTCAAGAACAGCAGCCTGGACGAGCTGGTGAGGGCCGTGCGCGCGCTGTCTTCCGGCGGGGCCTACTTCTCCAGCAGCATGTTCACCAAGGTGCTACAGGAGTTCACCCATCTCGCCCGCCGCCGCGACCTGCAAGAGGCCAAGGGCATTGACGCGCTCACCGACCGCGAAAAGGACGTGCTACGCCTGGTCGCCCGTGGAGCCACCAACCGCGACATCGCTGAAGAGCTGGTGATCACCGAGAACACGGTGAAGGTGCACCTGCGCAACATCCTCGACAAGCTGCAACTGCGCAACCGCCAGCAGGCCGCCGCCTACGCCGTGCAAGAGGGTCTCATCTCCAGGGTGATACCAGGCAACAGCATGTACACGCACCCTTATGGCACGCATGCTTCCTCGGAGTCGTACAACCTCAAAGTAGTGCGCACCCAGGACACCCGCGCCGCACACTCCAGCCGCCGCGACTTCATAGACATGAGCTAGCTCCCTGAGCACCAAGGGATGGAGCATAGGGCAACGAGAGACGAAAACGCAAAGACGCAAAGGACTCAAAGAACGCGCAGAGA
>JALZHG010000605.1 GCA_030914045.1 Chloroflexota bacterium
CTGTTACACAATGCCGATCAATCCCAGCGCATCAACACACGCACTGGACCCCCCACTCCTGATGACATGGACAAACTGCTCAGCGGCCGGCGGAAGTCGAGATTCTTCCTGGCCCATCCGCAGACCATCGCAGCTTTTGGCAGGGAATGTAACCGCCGGGGCCTCTACCCGCAGGACGTCGACATCGACGGTCATAC
The DNA here is from genome assembly GCA_030914045.1 of Chloroflexota bacterium. Lineage (GTDB taxonomy): Bacteria > Chloroflexota > Chloroflexia > QHBQ01 > JADMIH01 > JADMIH01. The sequence continues at coordinate 198 of JALZHG010000605.1, forward strand.
GGTGCGGGCCTGGCGCGGCGTACCGATCTTTCCGTGCGACAAGATTCCCATCACTGAGACCCGCACCAGCTCGATCCTCGTGCTGCGCACTGGCGAGGAAGACGAAGGCGTGATCGGTCTGCACCAAACCGGCATCCCCGATGAGGTCCGGCCCGGGTGCAACGTCCGATTCATGGGTATCGATGCCAAGGCGATCATCTCTTATCTGGTCAGTAACCGGGGCCGCTGCGCTAGGCCGCTGTGGAGGCGGGAAAATGGGGCCGCGTTCGTCCGGGACGCCGATGTATCTGTGATGCCTGTGAGCTCGTGGAGTCAGTATGGCGCTTGGGGCCACCGACAGGAACTGTCGATTGTTGCCGTGAGCACGCGGACCAGACTCTTTGGCCCTGTGGTCCCTCCGGACGGCGTGTGAGGCCTATCGGTTCGTCTGGGGGAGGGTTCATGGAACTGTTGCATGAGCGGTGTGCTGGGTTGGATATCGGTAAGAAGGATCTCAAGGCGTGTGTGCGTACCCCGAACCCGAGTGGTCGTCGGTCGCGTCGCCAGGAGATCCGCACGTTCGCCACGACCACGAATGCCTTGTTGGAGCTGCGGGATTGGTTGGTCGAGCAGAAGGTGACGTTGGTGGTGTTGGAGGCGACTGGGGATTACTGGCGGGGCGCGTTTTACCTGCTGGAGGACTGCACGAATGTGATGCTGGTCAACGCCGCGCATGTCAAGGGTCTACCGGGGCGTAAGACCGATGTGTCTGATGCTGCGTGGTTGTGTCAGATGGGTGAGTGTGGGTTGCTGAAGGCCTCGTTCGTGCCCCCGGAGCCGATCCGGCAGCTGCGAGACCTGACCCGGTACCGCTCCACGCTGGCTGCCGAGCGGACCCGGGAGGCTCAGCGGTTGGAGAAGGAGTTGGAGGACGCCGGGATCAAGCTGTCCAGCGTGGCCACCGATATCCTCGGTGTCTCCGGTCGGGCGATGTTGACCGCGTTGATCGAGGGGGAACGTGACGTGCACGTGCTGGCTGAGATGGCCAAGGCGAGGATGCGGTCCAAGATCCCTCAGCTGGTGGAAGCGCTGACCGGGAATTTCGGTGGCCACCACGCCTTTTTGTGTCGGCTGCACCTGCAACGCATCGACCAACTCTCCGCCGCGATCCTCGAATTGTCGACCCGGATCGAGGAACAGATGCTCCCTTTTGCCCGCCAACTTGAGCAACTGGCCACTATCCCCGGGGTGGGCCAGGCCACCGCTGAGGTCATCATCGCTGAGACCGGCGCTGACATGACCCGGTTTCGCACCGCGGGGCATCTGGCCTCCTGGGCCGGGGTTTGCCCGGGGCACCATGAATCCGCCGGGAAACGTAAGTCCGGTAAGACCCGGCACGGTAACCGATGGCTCGGTGGTGCCTTGGGTACCGCGGCGATGGCCGCGGCCCGTACTAAGGACAAGACCTATCTCGGCGCCCGTTACCAACGCCTTACACCCCGCCTGGGCAAGAAGAAAGCGATCGTCGCGGTGGAACATTCCATCCTGACCGCGGTGTGGCACATGCTCACCCACGATGTCGATTACCATGACCTGGGCGGTGACTATTTCACCCGCCGCGACCCTGAGCGCGCTATGCGCCGCATCATCCGCCAAGCCAACGAGCTGGGGTTCACCGTCCGCTTCGACCCCATCCAAGCCGCCTAACGAGCCACCCAACACACCCCTACCCACACCACCGGCACCCACACCACCGGCCCGAGCCGGTCACCTCACCGTGGCCCAGTCATGTCCCTCGGCCGCCGGTAGTGATTTTCGGACCAGGTCACACTGCTTGAGCGAGCTCATCGACGGCCGCAGCGACACGTAACTTCGGTAGAGCGTCGGTGGCGAGTTCGTAGTGGCCACGGCGGATGTTCTGAATGAAGGCATGTCCGGCGATGACTGTCTGGCGCTGCTGTCGGTCTTCAGGCTGCGCATCGGTCGCAGCCGTCGTTTCAACTGGGCGTGGTCGGCTTCGATCCTGTTGTTGGCGTACCGCTCGAGA
>JALZHG010000606.1 GCA_030914045.1 Chloroflexota bacterium
ATATTCTGGTCGGCACCACCTTTGAAACCCAGAGTCAGCTCTTTTTGGGCGACAGCGAGGGCAACTTCACCAACGTGACAAAAACCCATCTTCCCCAGATCAAAGCCAGCGTCGGTGATCTGGAGTTTGGCGATGTGGACGGTGATGAGGACCTGGATGTGGTTCTGGCCGATTGGGGACCCGATAGCCCAATGTTGAACGACGGCGGACGAACCATGCTGTGGCTCAACGACGGAAGCGGACACTTCACAGACGCTACCGGAGCGCGTATGCCTAACGTGTTGGTCCAGTTCTCCTGGGAGTTAGAGTTCGTGGATGTAGACAACGACTATGACCCCGACATCCTGGTCTCCTGCAAGGTATGTGACGGCAGCTTCCTCTTCGAGAACGACGGCACGGGTGCGTTTACTGATGTCTCGCAGCAGAGGCTCCCTCAGTTCAGCAACAACTACGACTTTGAGGCGATGGATGTCAACGGCGACGGATATCTCGATCTCGTCACCATGAATGATGGCCTCTCTCTTAGGGAGCATATATTTCTGAACGACCGGCAGGGTGGCTATAACGACGCGACGGCTCGGCTATGGCCCGATAGTGAGAACGTGGGCTTCGACGACAACATGACCGCGTTCCTGGACTTCGACTCCGATGGAGACGCGGACTTACTCATCGGCTCTCTGGATGGTCCGGACCGCCTGCTGATGAACGATGGATCGGGCAAGTTGAAGCTTGTCAACCGTACGCAATCTATATTGGGCGATACTCCGGGAACGCTCGCCATCGCCGTGGCCGATCTCAACGGCGATCGCAAGCTGGACGTAGTCGAAGCTCAAGGCGAAGGTGCTTGGCCGGAGAAGGTGTATCTGGGTAAGAACGTTCCGGCTGACACCTCCCCGCCGATGATCACACAGGTGGAGAAAGTCAGCGCATCGGGGGCAGATCGACGCCTTCAGATTCGTGCTCGTGTCCACGATAACAAGAGTCCAACCAAGCCCCACGACTGGCAGTCGGTCGTGTTGCGCTGGAGAATGGATGGGCAAACACATCAGACGCCTATGCAATGGTACGGCGAATACCTCTGGCGGGGGACGATCGACGAGCCGCCCACAGGCGATTTCAGCTACAAGGTATGCGCCACGGACGCGGCCGGAAATAATGCCTGCGCTTCGCCGTAATGACTGGGAAGCTGACTCTGATCGCCGTTGTCCTATAGCTAATGGCCCGATGAGTATGTGTCTCTGCGCGTAACGCGCGGCGATGCACTAGGGCAATTTCCGACCGCTGCACAAAGAGGTGAAGTCCCGGGGGCGTGAGGCGACTAGGCAACCCCAGCCGGGAGCCGGTGGCGTGCCCAGAAGGCCGCAAGCGCCTCGGCCATGGCTCGCGGGTCCTGGATCTGCATGAGGTGCGTCGTGCCGGGCAGGACGAACCCTTCGGCGTGCGGCAGCCACCCCAGCAGCAGCCGGTGCGTCTCGCCGAAACGGGACCACAGGGCGTCGCTCTCGCCGCCGAGCACGGACAAGGTCGGCTGCCTTATGCGCCGCGCTTCCGCCTCGCCGAAACGCCAGCCCAGTTGCCCGGGTAGCTCGTACTCGAACCAGGTTCCCGCGTCGGCCACCGCCTGAGCGAAGGCTCCAGGCAACACACGCTCGAGGGTGGCACGGTACCCCGGCCACCGCGACTGCAGAAACTCATCTACAACGACCACCGCGCCTGCTTCCCGGTAACGCTCTGAGCCGCGCGCCAGCGACTCCCGATAGTCCTGGGCACTCGCTCCCACCATCAGCCCTGGCTCCAGCAGGGCCAGCGAGTGGACCACGCTCGGGGTCTCCAGCGCCAGCTGGAGGGCGACGTCGCCGCCGTATGAGTGCCCCACGACATGCGCCCGTTCCACGCCCAGGTGGTGCAACAAAGCTCGGCAGTCGGCGGCCTGCCGGGCAACGCTGACAAGCCCGGAGGCGCGGCTGCTGCCCGCATAGCCGCGGCGGTGGTAGAGGATGAGCCGGTATCGGCCCGCCAGGCTGGGCTCGGCCAGCAGCGGCCGGAACGTGTCCGCGATGAACGCCCCGTGGATGAATACCACGGGCTCGCCTGCTCCCGAGACCTCGTATTCTAGATCAGCCCCGTCGGTTCTCGCCCTTTCCAACGCTGCCTCCCTCGCGGCGCCCCGGAGACATCGGGAGAGTGCTGCCGAAGCCTAACCTTCAGCCCCATTCTACAT
>JALZHG010000222.1 GCA_030914045.1 Chloroflexota bacterium
GCACGCCCCCACCAGCACGGCGGCCATAGGCGCGACCAGCAGTTGGTCGGTGAGCGTGGCGATGAGGAAGAAAAAGACCGAGGCCACCGCCGCCACGCCGCCCGCCAGCCCGTCCATGTTGTCCATCAGGTTGAGGGCGTTGGTGATAATGACCACCCACAGCACGGTGGCCGCGTAGTTGAGCACGTCGTTGTGGAGGAACTCGACCGAGATGCCGGAGAAGAAGAGCAGCGAGGCCGCCACGACCTGCCCCAGCAGCTTGGCGATGGGCCGCAAGCCCCACTTGTCGTCCCACACCCCCATCATCGACATGAGGGTCGCCCCGGCGAGGATGGAGGCGGTCTGCTGTACATACTGCAAGTGCCCGAACAGCATGAGGCTGAGCATCACCGCTACATAGATCGCGATGCCGCCCAGCAAGGGCACCGGGTTGGCGTGTATCTTTCGTGCCGAGGGCGCATCTACCACGCTGTACCTGTGCGCCAGCCTCCGGGCTACCGGCGTGGCCGCAAAGGTGAACACCAGCGCCAGCAGGAAGATCAGGAGCAGCGGGCCGAGGCTGATGTTAGGTTGTGGGTTGAGCAGTTGGTACATGGTTCTGAAACGTGAAACGTGAAACGTGATGGGGTTAGTCGGAGCTTGTGCTGTACTCTGTGGTTTCTTCTCTTATGCCTGTGCCTCTTTGGTTGTGGACTGTTACAAGGAGCAGCTTGAGTATTTGATTCAGTAGGTTTAGACGGTGAGTTGTTACGGCATCACCGAGTACGTGGCGGGCTTTGTAGTACCAATCGCGGCTTTCTCTTGTTGAGCCGAGGGCATATTCATAGAAGTGCGCTCGTTCGCGCCTGGTTCCTCGGCTGTAACCTTCCGCAATATTAGCGCCAACAGACCCTAGCGACCTGTACAGTTGGTCCGCTATGAACTTTGTGCGAGGGTCCTGGAGCAGCTTGGTCGCGTCTTCCCACCCAATATCACCCGCAAACAGAGAGAGCCTGTAAGCCTCCATCTTCCACAAGCTGTCACCCCTGATGGCTTCGGGAACGGACTCCTCCCACCCCTGGTAGTTCATCTCCAACCCTCACGCCATCATGTTTCACGTTTCACGTTTCAGCTACGGTTGCTGAGGAGTATTCGGCATCTGGAAATTGCCGTAGGGTTCGAGCGCGGTGGCACGCACAACGGCCTCTGTTGGGTAGCCGGGGCGTCCTAGCTTTCCGTAGACGTAGCCCAGGCCGAAGTTGAGTAGCGCGGCTTTGTGGGCGTGGATTACCATATTGGGATCGCGCCAGACCTGGGTGCCGTTCTCGCCCTGCAGGGCTGCCCAGTTAGGGTCCTGGAACAGTTGCAGCAGCACGTCATTAGGCACAAACTGGTCGGTGCCGGTAAATGCGCCGCGCTCGCGCAGATACCTGGTCACTTCCTCCTCGGCCTGGACAAGCTCATTTTCCAGCGCCCGCATGACCGTGTTAGTGACAATATTAGTCACCTGCGCTTCCGGTAGGGTGGTGTTGGTCTTAGTGTACGGCGCGGTGGCTTGGAGCAACGCATCGATCCGGCTGGCGAAGTTGTTGTCGATCAGCGTCGCTGGGTCGATAGCTATCGTATCAGAGTAGGCGCGCCCAAGCTCCAGCATCAGCTTGCCATAGTCGGTCTCGCCGTCCGTGGGCAGGGGCCGGCCCTGGTCCAGCAGGCTGCGGATCGTACCCGCGCGCTCGCCCAGCAGTTGGGAGCGTATGAACGGGGTGCGGGCGAACGTGGGGTCGAGTTCCTCCTGCGAGATACGCAACGCTTCCATCGCCTTATCGAACTGGCCGTTGCGGGCGTAGGCCACCGCCAGTTCGTCACGTATCTGTGCGTTGCCGGGCGACCGGGTGGCTGCCATCTCCAGTTCCTGCACCGCCAACTGGCTCTTTGATGAGTCGTTGCCGCCGGTCGGGTCGGCCCACCAGAGGTAGAGGCGGCCCAGGTTGGCGTAATGATCGCTATTGAGCGGGCTTAGCTGGTTGGCTTTGCGCAAGGTCTGCTCGGCCCTCCGGAGCCTCTCTAGCTCCTCGGCCTTGCGGAGGTTGTTGTTACTCTGCGCGATAGCCGGGTCGCTCGCTTCCTTGTCGTTATTCGGGTACTGTGCAAAGGTGCGCAGGTTGCCTTGTGTCTCGCTACGAGCTTGCTTTGCAAATTCCAGCCAGGCGCGGCCCAGGAACAGGTAATAGTAGTCCTGCTCCGGCTGCATGCGGATAGCCGTCTCATATAGCTGTATCGACTCGTACCACCGCCCCGCGCTGTCGTATGCCTGGCCCTGCTTGTAGATGGTGTCGGCCTGCACGCCCGAAGCGTTCCAGAAGAACCCTAGCAATATAGCCCCTAACACCAGTCCTCCGTACAGCACCAGCAACAGCGGGTTGCTCACCGTATCGGAGTCGATATTGCTGTAGCGGCCGTCGCCGTTGCGCTCCGTGCTATACCTGCGCGCTCCCTGCCCCGGTCCGCGTCTGCCGTCGGAGGACTGGCCCGTGCCGGTGCGAGATTGGCCGTTCGCCACGCTCGCGCCCGCCCTTCCCCTGGAGCCTTGCGAGGCCCGGCCGTTGCCTCCCTGCGCCACCTGCACGGTAGCCGCAGCCGCCCCACGCGAAGCCCTCCTGCCAGCTGCGACGGGTTGTGCGTCCTCGACCGCTACGGCCTCCGAAGCTAACACGCTCGCCCCCGCGGGCACGGCTGCGGGCACGTACCCATCCTCGGCCACAGTTTCGCGGCGCAGGTAAGGGTTGAGGAAGTAGCCGAAGACCACCATCTGGGCCACTATCAGGTAGAAGTAAGTCCAGGTGGAAGCGATCTGGATGCCGGTCTGTATTTCAACGAAGTGCGCGGTCATGGCGGATAGGAGGGTCAGCAACAGCAGCGAGTCTCGCACGCCGTTCGCCCGCTTGAGCGCCTTGATAGCCAGGAAGTAGAAGGAGCCAACGAGGAAGTAATAAGCAATCAGGCCCACGACGCCCATCGTCACAAGGTGGTCGAACTCCACGTTGTGAGAGCGGTCGGGCGTGGCGTTGCGAAGCTCCACCTGGGCCAGTTGAGGCGGGTAGAACGGGTTGTAGGCCACGTACATCGACTCCGGCCCCCAACCCAAGACGGCGCGGAACGGGTCGTGGAGGGTCTGCCTGGCAGCGCCCTCCCAGATAAGGTCGCGAACACGCCCGGTGCCCACGTCGGTCTGGGTCAGCGTGCTCAGGCGCTCGATGCCGCGCCCTACGACGGGCAAGTTGTCCAGGGCCTTGAGGGGAGAGCCTGGTATGTTGAGGGCTGCCACGAAAAGGGCCGCGACCAGAGCCAGGGCCGAGACAGTGCCGCCTATGCGCGCCATCCAGCGAATGTTGCGCCTGCGCCCTATGAGCCACATGCCCACCACGAAGGTCACCAGCGAAGCGCCGAAGCCGAGCCAGGGGCCGCGACTCTGGCTCAGGTAGATACAGATTAGTTGCAGGAATATGAGCAGACCGTAGCCCCCGTTGAGGAAGGCGCGCAGGATGCCCCGGTCGGGTCCGGTGTTGCCCGACATGCGCTCGCTACCTGCCAGCGCGTAAGCCCCCGCGCCCACCGTGCCCCACAGGAGCATGAAGAACATCACCCACAGGAACGCCCCGCCGTCCATATTGATAGCGGCACCGAACTGCTCCTGTCCTTGCGGTCCGCTACGCTCTATCGTCCAATTGAAGACGAGGGCCACGGTCGTCACGAGGAACAACGTCACACCCAGGATAGGCAACAGGGGAGAGACCACGCTTGGGTTGTCCCGGTTGTTGCCCAGCCACTCCAGGCCCCAGCAACCTACGAAGAAGACCACCAACCCGAGGGGCAACACCCACCAGGTGCTCGCATCGGGGAGAGGCAGGCCCGCCGCGATCTTGAGGGCCATATAGAGGAAGAATAACTGGATGAAGATGATGGCAAGTCCGCCCGTGACCACCGCCCAGCCGTAGCCGGGGGCTTCCGAGGCGCGGGCGCGGGCCAGCTTACGCCGCTCGGCGTCGGTGAGAGGTGCGTCCTCGGCTTCGCGGTTGGCCTGCCTCGCAGCTATGCTGGCGCTCAGACCTACGAACAGGCGGTAAGCGGCGAACGGCACCACCATGATGAGCCAGGCCGCCACGAAGATAGCGTTACCCATCGAGGAGGCCACGCGAGTAGCGGTATCGCCCGCCCAGGGCAGAGGGTCGAGCCGGTTGGCCTGCAAGAGACCGTAGAGGGCTACCGGCAGCGAGGCAAGCAGCATGAAGTTGATAAGCCGCTCCAGTTGCGGGCGCGTCCGCAGGTTGGCTATCACGAGGATAGCCAGCAGCATGTAGCTGTACTGCGAGTAGGTGCCCTGCAAGCGCTGGTACGACCCGAAGATGGTGGCGTAAGGCGTAACGCTAAATATGCTGCTTACCAGGTAGACCAGGGCGTACGCCAGGATAGGGATGAGCATCGGCACGCGCAGGATGCCGAGCCAGTCAGGCAGCCCCGCCCGCGCCGCCCCGCCAACCGCGGCCGCCGCCCTGCCACCTCTGCCAACCGGCGCGGCTTCGGCGTTGCGCTCCAGCATGGCCCTGTAGCCTGCCTCGACCAGCTTGACGATCCAGGCCGCCAGCATGATGAGCACCAGCGACCTGAGCGCCGAAATCTTGTCCGGCTCGAACACGCGGCTGCTGTAGACGTTGAAGAACAAAGGCACCATAATAGCCGCGCCCAGCCAACCCATCTCTATCACTCTGTCCGCGTACTGACCTACCCTTGTAAGCAAATCTATCTCCTTTGGTTCTGAAACGAGAAACGTGGTTCTGAAACGTGAAACGTGAAACGTGATGCGGTTTGCTGAACGGCGTCACGTAAATTGAAGTTTGCTTGTGAAACCTGCTTCTACTGCGGAACCCTGTTCCACCCTTGTCATCCTGAGCGTAGCGAAGGATCAATAGCCCGTGTTTGACCGTTCCTAATGATGCTACGGTGTTCCTCTTGCCGTCTTCATCCCAGACGTTGAGGACTCTCGCTTCCCCACGTGATTCTTCGCTACGCTCAGAATGACAAGGAAGGGGCTTTGGTCCCGCTACACCACCAGTATCCTATTCACGCACCATATAGAGCAAGCCGCATCACGTTTCACGTTTCACGTTTCAGGATGCTTTCCTGCCTCCGACGGCGCTCTTCTCGCGCATGCCGTCTTTGATCTCGGTGATCTCCCGTAGCATGTCCCTGGCGTTTTCCATCGAGGGCTGCGAGGGGGGTGCGCCCGCTATCATGGCGGCGATTTCGTACTCCTTGTCGTCGCCGGTAAGCTCGTCCACCTGGGTGCGGGTGCGGTCGCCCACCACCTGCTTGGTGATCTTGTAGTGGTTGTCAGCGAAGGCGGCTATCTGGGGCAGGTGGGTGATGCATAGCACCTGGTGGCTCGTGGTGAGGCCCCACAGCTTCTCACCGACCACCCCACCGCTCCTGCCGCCCACGCCCACGTCCACTTCGTCAAACACCAGCGTGGGGGTCATGTCCGCCTCTGACAATATAGACTTGAGGGCCAGCATGAGGCGCGAAGTCTCGCCACCGGAGGCGATCTTA
>JALZHG010000045.1 GCA_030914045.1 Chloroflexota bacterium
GCTTCGGGCTGAATATACAAGGAATGGGGCCGCGATACAAAATGGCGGCCCCATTCCTCTGCTCAAGATAGCTAATGGCCAATCAGCTAACCACGTTGCCCAATACGCTCTGAACAAGAAGCAACCACTGGCACAAGGTGCCTGGGGTTGACCAGTTATAAGCCCGGTGGGCTGCAAGCTCTGGTCCACAGCGTGGACACCGAGCGGAAAACGAGTGACTGCCCTGACTGACACATTACCTATGTGCACTTCCAGGTAGGTAGCACCAGTGGTGTCTACTATCCAGCAATAGGAAGCGACAGCGTAAAGACAGTGCCCACGCCGGGGGCGGGTTCGGCTACAAGGTGGCCTTTGTGCATCTCGGCTATCTTGCGGGCTATGGGGAGGCCCAGACCGGTGGAGGCGGTCCGGTCGGCGCGGTGCATGCTGCTCCTGAAGAAGCGGTTGAAGATAAGGTCGTGCTCGCCTTCGGGCACGCCGGGGCCGTTGTCCTTCACGGTGACAACGCACTCCTCGCCGGAGCGGAACACCCGCACCTGGGTGGTCGAGCCTTCGGGCGTGTACTTGTGGGCGTTCGACAGCAGATTGATAAGCACCTGCTCCAGCCTGGCGGCGTCGCCCTGCACGGGGAAATAGCTTTCGGGCATGCTCACCAGCAGCGCCTGGCCCTTGCTCTCGAACAGCGCCTGTGTGGCGGCGACCGAGGCCCTCACCACGTCGCTCATATCGATCTCCTGCATGGCGAGGCTGGCGCGGCCCTGTTCCAGGCGCGTGAGGTCGAGCAGATCGTTCACCAGGGAGTGCATGCGCATGCTGCCCTCCAGCACCAGGCCGGCAAGGTCCACCAGGCGTGAGTCCAGCCGGGCGGTGTCATCCGCGCCGGCCTGCTCCGCAACCATCTTCAGTTGCTCGTGCACTATGCCCGCTGACATGCGTATAGAGGTGAGTGGGGTACGTAATTCGTGGGCGGCGGTCGAGAGAAATTCGTCCTTCATCTGCTCAAGCTCTCGCAGACGCTGCTGCTCCCGTTCCGCGGCCTCCCGACCGAGTTCGGCCTGGTGGTAAAGGCTGGCGTTGTTGAGCGCGGCGCTGGCGACGGCTCCGAAAGCCTCAAGCAATTGCAGCGACTCTCCATCGAAAGCATGCGCCTGGTCGAAATAACAACTCAGCACGCCTATCGTCTGCTCGCCCGCCCGCAAAGGCACCCCGACCAACGAACGGAGAGTCTTGCCCGCCAGGCGGGGGAAGACTACATCCTCCTCCTCCCCGACATCGGGTACAACTTGCGTTACGCCCGTTCGGAGCGCCCGCCCGGCTATACTGCGGTTCACAGGCAGCTTAGTCGCTTCGGTAGTTACCGTCTCCTCCAGGCCGACGGCGTAGCGAGCCGTAAAGTGGCTCGGCTCTTGATGTTCTTCCTGGCCGTCCCCGCCGCCCGCCTGGTCAAGCATGTAGATAGCTGCGGCCGCCGCGTCGAGCAACTCCACAGTGGATTGCAGGATGATCTGGATTACCTCATCGAGATGCACGGAGCGATTGATAGCCTGCGTCACCTCGAACAGGGCGGTCGAGCGCGCGCGTTCGCGACTTACCCGCTCCAGCGCATCCAGGTTTTCCGCGTGCAGGCGGGAGTTGGTGAGGGCGGTAGCGGCATGGGTAGCGAGTAGCTGCACCAACCACTCGTCTTCCTCCGAGAACTCCAATGCCTCAATCTTCTCAGTTAGATAGAGGGTACCCACCAGGTTGCCCTGCACGAAGATGGGTACCCCAAGCAGGCTAGCCATGGGCGGGTGGTGACGCGGGAATCCCACACGGCGTGGGTCTTTGCCGATGTCGGGTATGCGCAGGGTACGGCCCGCCCGCAGCATTACGCCTAATAGCCCATGCCCCCGCGGTGGGTCGCCTATCTTCTCTTTATCCACCTCAGAGATACCGGACGTGGGAAAGCGCGCGATGTAGCCGTCGTCGCCAAGCACCCCTAGCGCAGAGTATTTGCAATGCACCAACTCGCGCGCCGAGTCCACGATGCGTTGCAGCAGCTTCTCAAGCTCAAGCTCGCTCGTGATTGAAATAGCGGCCCGGTTGAGCGCGAGGAGCTGCCGTACCCGCAGGTCTACGTTGGACCCTTGCGTATTCTCTTGCCCGTGAGCGGAAATGATATCCATGAGCACCCTGGAGTTGAAAGGGATGAGGTACTGCTACTTACCGCGTCTTATACGCCGTGCGTGTCTTGAGACTCTACGCTCCCACTCCGGGAGGTGAGGTGATGCGTGCGAATCTATAACCCACGGAGCGTTCGGTCAGTATGTAGTGGGGACTCTCGGAGTCGTCGCCTAGCTTCTTGCGGAGGCGGCTGATGTAGGTCTTCAGGTAATCCATATCGCCCCGGTATTCGTCGCCCCAGACCTTGCTGAGCAACATGTCGAACGGCAGCACGCGCCCGGCGTTGCGCACAAGCTGGTAGAGCAGCTTGTATTCGGTGGGCGTGAGCTTGACCGGCTGGCCCTTCACCGTGAGTTCGCGGCTGTCGAAGTTCAGGGCAATATCGCCCGACACGAAGGAGGGTGCGACGCTGACAGGGGCGGGAAGCTCGGAGCGGCGCAGGATCGCTTTGATGCGCGCGAATAGCTCCAGGTGGCTGAAGGGCTTGACCAGGTAATCGTCCGCCCCCAGTTCCAGGCCGCGCACCTTGCTCATCTCGTCACCACGAGCGGTGAGCATCAGCACGGGAGCGTCCGACACTTCGCGGATGCGTTGCAGTAGCTCGAAGCCGCTCATGACCGGCATGTTCACGTCGAGCAGGGTCACGTCAGGCGCGATCTCCAGGAACATCAGCAGGCCCTTTTCCCCGTCGGGCGCGCTGTGCACGTCCGCGTCCTGCCACTGGAACTGTAACCCTATGGTCACCGCCTCAACTATGGCTTTGTCGTCGTCTACGATAAGAAACTTCATCTGTTCGTACTACCCTCATCACGAGCACTCGTTCTCGCGCTCCGTTTCCCCACTGTACCCTTGTTATTATATCATGCTGGCCCCGCTGCCGTTCCACGAAGACCACTGCTACTGCCTCAGAGTCATGTGCGCCAAACTCGCGCTTTTTGCCGCTTCGCCCTCAAAATAGCCATTCTTACCACCGAATTTTCACCAAGCATTTACCTACGTGCACTCGACGTGCAACCCGCGTCCTCTACGATAAAGGTGTTGATAGTGATAGTGCTCCGGACGAACTACGGAAGTGGGGCACGGCAAGAGAAATCATCAAAGAGCGAAGGGAGCAAGAAAATGAACGGCATAGTGAAAGCATGGAAAACGGCATTTGGTACTGCGGCATATACAGGGTTGATGTGGCTGGTGCTCCGTCTGTTCGTCGGATACGAGTTCGTCACGGCAGGTTGGGACAAAGTCACAGGCGGCGGCTGGGTAGGCTTTGAAGCGGGTGGCGCGGTCAAGGGCTTCCTCGGCGGCGCGCTCAAGAAGGCAGCCACAGGCGAGCACCCTGAGGTGCAGGGTTGGTACGCAGGTATGGTGAACGATATCTTCCTCCCGAACGCTACTCTATTCTCCAACCTGGTGGCCTTCGGTGAGCTATTGGTGGGCGTCGCTCTCATAGCCGGCATCTTCACCAAGTTCTCGGCTGTCATGGGCGGCATGATGAACCTCGCCTTCCTGGCGGCTGGTACCTCTAGCTCGAACCCTCAGATGCTTGTGATGCAGGTAGCGATGGTCTTCGGTGGAGCGGGTGTGGCCTATTACGGACTGGACCGCATAGTGCTCCCCTTCCTCCGCGAGAGGCTGCACATCAACACCACTACCACCACTACATCTACCCCCACTATCACCCGCACTCCCGGCCAGCCTCTAGCTACTCCTGCGCGGTAGCAGACAGGTCCGGGGCGGCACCAAAGAGACCTGTAGCCATACTAGCGCGCCACATAGCTACGGCAGTGCGGCGCGCTAGTCACGTTTGATAGCTAGCCTTCAGACCGATCAATGCAAGACTAACAAGTGCTGGTCTACGGCACCCGATGGAGAAGAAGAAAATGGTTAGACAACAGCTTTTGGTCGGCGAATGGATGTCCTCTCCCGTGGAGGTAGTAACTCCCGACACACCAGTAGCCGACGCCTACAATTTGATGATGCGGAAAGGCATCCGCCGCCTGCCGGTGGTGCAGAACGATCAACTGACGGGAATAGTGACGATAGGCGACCTGCGAGAGGCCCGCCCCTCCCCCGCCACCAGCCTTAGCATCTACGAGCTGAACTACCTGCTCACCAAGCTCACTGTGGGCCAGGTAATGACACACAACCCTTACACGGTGAAGCCTAGCACCTCCATCCAGGAAGCTGCTCGCATCATGCTCCAACGCAAGGTCAGTGGCGTGCCTGTGGTAAACGATGAGGGCGCTGTGGTAGGTGTAATAACCGAGTCGGACATCTTCAGGATGCTCATCGACCAGTGGAACTACCTGGCTGCCGAGCCTATTATCCCAGGCCTGGTGCCCGCGGTTGTTGCCTCGAAGCTGGTAGAGCACGCAAGTTAGGTTAGATGGCGCACTCGTATGGCTTGCCCATTTTACTATTACCAAAGGAGACAAAGATGACTTCTAATACCATCATGGTCGATAGAGAGGACCTTTACGACGAGAGCATGGGAGAGCCAATAGCCTACAGCAAGGCCAATCCACCATACGGCAAGACTCCTCTCCCCCCGCACCACGCGCCAACTCCTTCAACGCAGGCAGAGCCTGTCGTGCGGATGGTGTGGGTACCCGCACGAACACCCGGTAAGGTTCAGCCTCAAGAAAGTGGAGAGCAAAGTTAGCCATGACGGTAAAGGAAGCGTACGAGGCAGGCGTGGAGTCTCAACTCAAGGTGTGGGACGCGGAGATAGAGGACTTACAGGCCAAAGTAGACATCGTGCTTGCCCAGGTCGAAGATAGGTACTATCGCGTTCTGCGGGAGCTTCGCGGCCAGGAGAAGAAACTGCGTGCCGACCTGCAAGGCCTGAAATCGGCTCCCGAAGACGCTTGGGAAGAGGTACGCTCTGAGGTAGCGGACGATACCGAGTGCATGAGGCAAGCCCTGCTTCGGGCCGCCCATGAGCTTGGGTAGGCTCAGGAAGCGATAGGTGCTGAGGACTGAGTTAAGGCCATAAAGTTGGTGAGGGAAACTTGAGTGTGCGCCACTCAGCCAGTTGGTGTGACGCACTTATATCTGCGGGCACGAAGTCCCATCATACCGAGCAAAGAGGGAGACACTGATGACCATAATAGCGAATCGCGACACTAAGGCCCTCGCTGACGAGGTGGCAGGTGAGCCAATAGCGTACCAGAGAGAGAACCCGCCGTACACCAACACTCAATTGCCGGCTCGCCACTCGGCTGTGACATCCCAGGCAGAACCTACCATTCAGACGGTACATGTTCCCGCCCCGGCGACATCGCAAGCGCCCGCAAGTGCCGACGCAGACACGGTTGCCAGGTGGCCGGAGCAGTACAGAGACAAGCTCACGACCGCCGAGGAAGCCCTCAAGGAGGTGCAATCGGGCCAGCGCGTTTACCTGGGCGGCGGTTGCGGTCAGCCCCTGGTGCTAACTAGGGGCCTGGCCGCGCGCAACGGGGAACTACAGGACGTTGAGATCGTGCAAATCCTTACGGCAGGGCATGCAGATTACGCCGCCCCCGGCATGGAGGAGTCGTTTCACGTCAACTCACTGTTCATCGGGCACAACATCCGGAGCGCGGTGCAGGCCGGCAGAGCCGATTTCACGCCTGTCTTCCTGCACGAGATACCGAGACTCTTCCGCGAAGACGTGCTACCTCTCGACGTAGCTATCATCTCGGTCAGCCCTCCCGACCCGCGCGGCTATTGTAGCTACGGCATTGAGGTAGGTGTGACCAAGCCCGCCACGGAGAGCGCCCGCATCGTAATCGCCGAGGTCAATCCGCAGATGCCCCGGGTCTGGGGCAACTCCTTCACTCATCTGAGCCAGATCGACTACTGTGTGCCCGTAGACTACGCCCTGCCGGAGCTTCCGCAAAGCAGCACCACGCCCCTGTACAGCAAGATAGCAGGGCACGTGGCGGAGCTAATCCATGACGGCGACACGCTACAAATGGGCATCGGTGCGATCCCCGACGCGGTGCTGGGCTACCTTCACGACAAGCGCGACCTGGGAGTGCATAGCGAGATGTTCTCGGACGGCATGATCGAGCTGGTAGAGCGAGGGGTCATCACAGGGGCGCGTAAGACCTTCATGCAGGGCAAGATCGTGGCGGGCTTCCTGCTCGGCACACGACGGCTCTACGACTTTGCCAACGATAACCCGGCGATTGAGCTACACCCGGTCGACTTCACCAACGACCCGTTCATCATCAGCCGCAACGATAACATGGTCGCCATCAACTCGGCTTTACAGGTGGACCTCACCGGCCAGGTATGCGCCGACTCCATAGGCACCCGCTTCTACAGCGGCGTGGGTGGTCAGGTGGACTTCATGCGCGGTGCCGCCCGCTCCAAAGGTGGCAAGCCGGTGATAGCTCTGCCTTCAACCGCCCTGGATGGCACCGTCTCTCGCATTGTCTCCACGCTTGAAGTGGGCGCGGGTGTGACCACCACCCGTAACGATGTGCACTATGTGGTCACCGAGTACGGTGTTGCGCAACTATGGGGCAAGAGCGCTCGCCAGCGTGCCGAAGCTCTAATTGCGATAGCTCACCCGCACTTCCGGCTTGAGCTACGAGAGGCGGCACGCGCACGAAACATATTGTAGTCGGGCGGGATCGGGACTCGTAGGCGGAGTCACCACGGTGCTGATGGTGTTCCTGCGTACGGGTCCGGCCCTGTACCAAGGTTCATTCGAGTGCTTGGGCTGATCGTAGGCCCTGTAGTTTTCGCATATAATGTCGCCAAGCGCCATCTATCTCATGGCAAGAGGTTCAAGCCCTTGGCTCTCGCCGCGCTTTCTATTTAGTCAGTAGGAATCCAAAAGAACGAGCTGCTGAGCATGGGATAGAGTAAATAGCCAGGCCTGCTTGGGTAGGGTCATGCACCCTACCCAAGCAGGCCCAGAAAATATCTAGAAAGTCCATATTAGACGCTTAGAGGAAACGTAGGGAGCCACGCTATGACTACGCCTGTTGATTGTGCCATTATCGGGGGAGGCCCGGCCGGGTTGAACGCAGCCCTAGTTCTGGGTCGCGCGAGGCGTAAGGTATTGTTGTTTGACGACAACAAACCACATAACGCCGTCACCCAACACTCACACGGGTTCATTACTCCCGATGGAGTGACGCCGGCCGAGTTTCGGGCTATCGGCCTTCGGGAGATCGGTAAATACCCTTCCGTCGAAGCGCTCTCTACCCGTATCTGGGCCGTGAATGGGCAGGGGTATCAGCACCAGGAAGTTGAGGAGCAAGAATTACCATGACTCTGCACCTGATGGTTGGCCTTCCATGTAGCGGAAAAACTACCCTTGCCAGACAACTCGAGCGCAAGTATTCGGCTCTCCGCTTTACGCCCGACGAATGGCACGTTCGGCTGTACGGACAAGACGCGGCTGACGAAGAACACGATGCCCGACATGAGCTTATTGAAGCTATTCAATGGGACGTCGCAACTCGCGCTTTAGTGCTTGGTGTCGATGTCATTTTAGATTTTGGCTGTTGGGTACGTGTTCAGCGCGATGAATTTCGTTTACGTGCGGAGCAATTAGGGACAGACTTTAAGATGCATTACTTAGATACTCCCAAGCAACTGCTCCTATCGCGCCTTGTTGCCAGAAATGCCAATCTCCCATCAGGCACGTTTTATATTGCAGAAACAGCACTTGAAGAATGGTTTAGAATATTTGAACCTCCTTTCCCCGAGGAACTTCCCTATACTTCAATCTATCGGGCTGACGAGCAAAGTTAGGGCCTATCTACAAACTATGATGTAGGTTGGTGAACCAAGCTCATGCCGCCTACACACTCCGAGGCAACCCCTCGTGCCCACGCTCGGATTTCATCCCAGTTGCGGAAGTCACCCGCAGGCGCTCCCACCACTTTGGACATGAGGCGCTCGCCCAGCCCCAGCCCTGCGGGGTCAAGCCTGCCAACGAACACCTTGTGGTCGCGCACTGCTACATCACCTATGTTGGTGACTAGCTTGCCAGGGTCGACTTGTGGTTGCGGGTTGACTGTGCCCAAAGGTCCGCTGCTGAACAGCCAGACCGGCAGCCTGGAAAGCTCTGGATGGTTCAGATCAATGAAGTGCTTGGCCTCGGGCAGCCAGTTTCCCGCATAAACGGCGCTGCCCAGGATCACCGCATCATATTGCCCAACATCGATCAATATATCTTGCATGTCGTGCAGGTCGACGGCGAGGTTCTGGGTCCTCAACTCGGCGGCGATGGCCTCCGCTATTCCCTGGGTGCCTCCATGCTTACTCGCTACGGCTACAAGGATTTTCACTTTCTTATACCTCCTTCGTGGGTAGAGACCAACAACGCGCACTCGGTGCGGTATCAAATTGGCTCGTTGGTTCTGTGATAGTGCTCATTCTTGCTGCTCCTAATGCCGGGGCTACTCAACCCGACCCGGGTGCGATCCCTGTCTAAGATGCTGTAAACACAGAAGCTGTAGGTGTGCTCTGTGGTACGTCATCACTACGCGGCTGCGCCAGTTCAGCCGGAACCTCTTTGAGGCTCCTGAGCATTAGCACGGCGAGCATAACATCTACGAGAGTGAATAGGGGGAAGATTGTTGCCTCTGCAGCCGACACCTGCATGCCCGCCAGCATCTGCGCGACGGCCATTGCCGATACTGCCGCTCCCATCGAGAAGCCCTTGACGAGCACTATGGCAGCAAGCAGGTACCCGAATGGAGACCTCCTGAGCAATAGCAACCCGGCTACAGTTGCCACGGGAACGATAATCCCCAGGTCCAGTACCTGGATTACGAGGGTCGTGTAGCTTTCCAGTCCGAACGGTGGCGTTCCAGAGATGAGCGCAGGTACTATGCGCCCGAGCCACATCAGCGTTAGCGCCGCCGCCAGGAAGAGGGCAAAGCCAGCAATCATCCGCCTCGGGAACCTGTCGGAAAAGCGAGCGGGCAAACCCGGAACGTCAATCTCCATGAGGATCATTACAAAGGCAAACAGACTCATCGAGAAGAGCGCCACGTAGACTAGGAAGAGTTCGTTGTAGGCGGCCAGCATGGCAAGGGATGTGTACGTGTAGAGGAAGTAGGCCAGAGTGCCGGCGAGAAGTAGCTTGCTGCGCAACGATCTGCTTCTGTAGAGCAGGATAGCCACAACCAGCAGTGGGATTGCCACGAACAGAGTAACCAGATCGCCGGCAATCAACTGCGCTGCCCCCGATACCGACTCGAATTTGTACAGCCCACCGCCCTGCATCTGGACTATCTCACCACGTAAGGTTGTGAAGTCGTAGTGGTTGTCACTCCGCCACAGCACACCTGCGCCCGCTGCCACCAGCGCGAGGGTCGCGATGAGCCAAGAGAGTATCGTCACTGCCTTGTGCGTTTTCATTTCTAGCTCCTATCGATTGGTTACTCCTAGTTGACGCGCCAGGATAACCTCTACAAACCTGTTAGGCTCGCTCACCCATGGAAGGTGGCCCTAGCACTCGAACTCCACCAACCCTAGCCTGCAAGAGGCGGACTTTTCCAATGCATACATACTTTAGCTCCGCGTAGTGAAATGCGCCGTGAATGCAGGTTAACGAAGGGTGACAAAGTGCTTACGGCTGGCGTAGGTGCTCCCTTCTTCCGTAGCAGGGGCTAACGCGGGCAATGACCAGGAGGTTTTAAGTCGGCTCGGTGTCCAGCTATCCTCCTTGTGGTTACCAGCCCGAAATGACCCTGCGAATTTTCACCTAATATTCACCGCCGTATACCGGGGGTGCAACCCGCCTACCGTAAATTGATATTGCCCGACAGAACAGTGAACGAAACGCAACAACGTATACCACCTTCACTGTTCTGCACAGGCCACACAGAGCTAATGCTTATTGCGTGTAGAGAGTTGTCAACCAAAATCAAGGAAATGCACAAAAGAGGAGAGTAAGACAATGACACGGGATCTTCGTTGGAGAATTATTAGCCTTCAGGTATTGATGATCGTCGTTTTGGGCTTTGGCGCGGGGGCAATGTTCTACGCAAACAACTTCACCAACAGCCAGATCAGGGGCCAGATTGAACCTCAGCAGATCTTCTTCCCGAAGGATGTAGAGCCTACTATCGAGGAGATCAACGCCAAGTTCCCCGATCTGCAGCCCTACATCGCTGACCTGCGCAACAACCAAGGCCAGCAAGTTCTAACCGGCAACCAGGCTCATGTATTCGCCGAGGCGTACCTTGGAGTGCACCTTCGGGAGATAGATAACGGCAAGCCTTATTCGGTGCTGTCCAGCGAGGCTCGCGCCGAGAAGGACCCGGCATTGAAGGCCGAGAAGGACGCCAAGGTGCAGACAGCCTTCCGGGGCGAGACGCTCCGCTCGATCCTGAACCAGGCATGGGCGTTCTCGGTGATGGGAGACATAGCGATGTACGTAGCTATCGGCCTGTTAGTCGCCACGCTCCTGGTTGCTGCCTCCCTCGTCTTCGAACTCTTCGTCGCCCCGAAGCGCGAAGTCCAAGCGGTGCGGACCGGCTCACTCGCCACCAACCGGGCGTAACACAACAGAGCGCCAGGAAACACGAGACCTGCCTTAGCTCCTTAGTGCTAAGGCAGGTCTCGTATCATCCATCACTAACGACGTGGTTCCGGACCGCATGCTGATGGCGCTGCTACTCCGGTTCGTAATAACAATTTCTCACTTGCAGCCTCCCGGTAAAGCCGGGACTACTCTACAGTGACCGACTTCGCCAGGTTGCGGGGCTGGTCCACGTCGGCACCTCTGCGCACCGCCACCTTGTACGCCAGCATTTGCAGTGGCATGCTCGCGAGTATGGGTGACAGCAGGTAGTGCACCTGCGGAATGTATATCACCTCGTCGGCCTTGCCCCGAATGGCCTCGTCGCCTTCCGTGGCGATGGCTACCACTATGCCGTCTCGGGCCTTGACCTGCTCTATCGTGCTGAGCATCTTGCTGTAGACGTGGTCCTGTAGCGCGATACACACCACCGGCAGCTTGTTGTCGATGAGGGCGTTGATGCCGTGCTTCATCTCGCCCGCCGGGCAGCCCTCGGCGTGGATGTAGCTTATCTCCTTGATTTTGAGCGCACCCTCCAGCGCGGTAGGGTAGTTCACGCCCCGCCCCAGGTAGAGCATGTCCTCGGCGTTGTGCAACCTGCCCGCCAACTCGTCATAGATCAACTCGTCGGCCAGCAGGTCGCCCGCCTGGTTGGGCAGCTTCATCAGGGCCTCCGCAAGCTCCCGCGAACGCGCCTCGTCCAGAGTGCCCCGCGCCTGCCCCAGCAACATGCCCAACAGCACCAGGTCCGCGATCATGCCGGTGAAGACCTTGGTGCTGGCGACCGCGATTTCCGGCCCCGCCTGTACGTGTATCTTGCTCTCCGACATGCGGTCGGCCTGGCTACCTATCACGTTCACAATGGAGAGTACCCGCGCCCCGTGCTGGCTGGCCTCGGCCATGGCCTCAAGCGTGTCCACCGTCTCGCCTGACTGGGAGATAATGACGGCGAGCGTGTCAGCTTCGACCACCGGGTTGCGGTAGCGGTACTCCGAGGCGTACTCGACGCTCACCGGTATGCGCGCCAGTTCCTCGATGATGTACTTGCCAGCCAACCCCGCGTGGAAGGCTGTGCCGCACGCCAGGATAACCACTTCCTTTAGCTGGCGTATCTCCTCGGTAGTGAGCTTGACGGTGGTGAGATCGACTTGGCCCGTCTCTACATCCACCCGGCCCCGCAAGGTGTCCATCAGCGCCCGCGGCTGTTCGTGTATCTCTTTCAGCATGAAGTGCTTGTAGCCGCCCTTGGCCGCGCTTATAGGGTCCCACGCGACCTGCTGCGGCTGCTTCTGCACCTCGCTGCCGTCAATCTTGTAGTAGCGCGCATCGTCGCTGGTGAGCACGGCGTACTCGCCAGGTTCGAGGAAGGCGAGCCGTCGCGTATGCTGGAGAATGGCGGGCTGGTCCGAGGCGACGAACATCTCGCCCTCGCCGTAGCCGATTACCACGCCGCCCGCGTTGCCGAGGCGAGCCGCGACAAGCAGGTCCGGCTCCTGGGCGCGCATAGCGACAATCGCGTGCGAGCCGCGTATGCCAAGCAGCATCTGCCGCATCGCCTCTTGCAGGCCGGGCGCGCCGTCCTTCAGGCACTGTTCGAGCAGGTGGGGCAGGACCTCCGTGTCGGTTTCGGAGTGGAACTCATGCCCCTGCGCGCGGAGTCGCTCTTTCAGTTCCAGGTAGTTCTCGACGATGCCATTCTGGATGACTACAATGTCGCCCGTGCAGTCGCGGTGCGGGTGCGCGTTGGCCTCGTTCACCCTGCCGTGGGTGGCCCAGCGGGTGTGCCCGATGCCCCTGTGTCCCGTGATCGGCTCCTCCTGGAGCAGCGAGCGGAGGTTGCTCAGCTTGCCCGCGGCCCTGCGCCGCTCTATTGAGCCGTTGTTCTGCACCGCGATACCCGCGGAGTCGTAGCCCCGGTACTCCAGGTTGCACAGCCCCTCAACTATTATGCCCGTAGCCTCTCGGGGGCCAACATACCCAACTATTCCACACATTCCTTGCTACGCTCCAAATCTGCTCTGTCGTGAGTCTAACGTGAGTCTAGTTCTTGGTAAGGGCCCCGCGGTGGTTCGGCGGCTCTCACCAGGCTTCATAGCGATTGCGACATGGGCGATTATACCACAGCATGTCGGAGCGCCCGCAGCGCATGTGCCAAGCCTAAACTTTTGCCCTATGGTACAGCAGGCGGTTGCGGGGTTTCGGCACCTGTGGTACCCACAACGGGCGTGGCGGAAGGCGACGGCAGGGGGGCGTCGGCATTGGCGGTTGGTGTTGGCACCACCTGTGTAGGTGTGGCCGTGGTCGTAGGTGTGCGCGTTGCTGCCGCCACGGGTGGAGTAGCCGTCGCGCCGCCCAGAGGTGTGGTGGTCGCCGGTGGGGCAATCACGGGTTGCGTCGTGGTGGGACCCGCCGTCGGCTCGTCCGTGGCTGTAGGCGAAGGCTGCGTGGTAGCCGTGGGGGGCACCACCGTGGGCGTCGGCGCGACCAATGTGACCGTGGCCCTGTCTGCCGAGATGCTCTGCAGCGTTACTCCGTCAGGCAGGATAGTTTGCAAGCTGACCTGGTGAGCGCCCGCACCAAGACCGGACACGTTTGCGACGACGCGCACGTTCTCGGGGGCGATCTGCTGCAAGCGGTTGATAGACCCTTGCAGCGTTACGTCCACGCGCTCCGGCGAAACGAAGGCGCTGTAACCGGGGGGCACCCCTTGCGCGACCGGTGCTACGGACAGGGCGATGGCGCTTTGGAACTCCTCCACCTGCACCGTAATGGTGATCTCGCGAGATTGCGTCGGCAGCAAGTCTACCCCTGCGGGCAGAATAAGTTGCGTGGTCGTGATGATGGTGGAGGTCGTGCCCGTTATCGGTACCGGCACGACGTTCAGATTGTCGACGGGGCCAAGTGCTTCCTCGGTGCAGCATATCTGCACGTTGTTGGGGTCCGCGGTGAGCAAGACGACGCGATAGCCGGCCGCAGGTTGTCCCAACACCGAAGGCAGCACGCCCACGGACTTGCTGCGCACGTATGTTTCTATCGGCACGAGCACCTGCACGGTCGCAGGCTCGAAGGTGACCCCCGTCACGTCGCGCCCCTCGGCGTCAAGGGCGCGAGGGTTGCGGCTGCCCTGCACGCGGGAGGTCTGGCCTTCTATATTCACCGGGACCAGCACCCTGCTGATGCGGTTAAGGGCATCCTGGGAGCCTGTAACCTCCACGCTACGCGGCGTCACCTGGGCCGGGTCGAACTTATAGCCCAGTGGAGGCGTGCCCTCGACCTCTACGGCTATCGAAAAGACCCTGGTCACCTGCAACTGAAGTTGCACCTGTACCTCACGGGGATCGAGGTTTACCGTCAGGCTGTCGCGGGGCAGGCCATTTGTCTCGACGAGGATTGGCACATCGTGCACCCCCTCGTTCATCTCGGAGAGGTCGATGTATAGGCGTACATCCTCCGGACTGAGGTTACGCATGAGGTTTTCAGGGGCCTGGACGGTCACATCAACGGTGGGTAAGGGGCTGATTACGCGTAGGTTTGACGGAATGCCCCGCACGTCGAGGGTGACTTCGCCGAAGGAAGTGGTCTGCGCCGGGTTCTCCAGGTTCACCACGTAGTACCACAGCAGGACAGCGAGGATGAGCGCGAGACCGAGGCGGCCCAGGCGTTCATCAAGCTCCCCGGCGGTCAATCGCTCCCGCCAGGTCATTCCGCGCGTGCCTGTGACGCCTGGAGCCGTGGTGGTGTCGATTATCCTGGTTGCCCCGTCAGCGGTGTCAGTGACAGCAGGTTGAAAGGCAACTACCGCCTCCGGCCCCGATACCGCCCCGTTTGAAGACACATCGTGGGGCGCGCTGTCTACGCGGGCTACATTCCCGTCGGCGTCTTGTGTTCCCTCGGCCGCACTAGCTCCTGGCGGGTGCTGCGCGCGCACTGAGGCAACGGCGGCGTCCAGGATCGCGTCGTCATCTGCGGGGGGCGTGTTTCTACGGGTTGATCTGCGGAGTCTCTCGGCCTTCATCCTTCAGACATTATAACGCACGACGCAGCCCCAGGACAGGTAAAATGGACCGCTTTCTGTTGGAACCCGGTGTATTTTCTCGCTACATGGCGGCCAGAATGAAGCGTTCGATGGCTTCAGCCGCCCCGTCGTCCGCCAGTGGCAGGCACACCCCATGTGCGATGTCAAGCACCACCTGGGGAGCCGTCGGCATGGCAAGTCCGTAGCCCGCCCACTGTAACATGTCGAGGTCGTTGTGCCCGTCACCTACAGCCATGACCTCCTCACGCGCCACACCCACCTGGGCGGCGAGGAAAGCCAGCGCCCTGCCTTTGGAGCACTCCTTGTTGGTGAACTCGGTGAAGCGCGGGTGCGACTTGGTCACCTGTAGCAGGTCGCCGTATTGCCCTGTGAACTCGTCCAGCACGGCGTCGGTCTGCTCCGGCGGCGTGACTATCACTAGCTTGGTGGGTTCGAGACCGCCCTGGGCGTCCAGCCAGGCGTGCAGGTCACCCACTTCGTTGAGCACGAGGCCATAGTTTATCTGCGCGTAGTAGAGGGCACCCTCGGTCATGCGCGCCACGTACAGCTTGTCGTCCAGGTAGATGTTGAGGTGCAAGCCGCGCTGCTCGGTGGCGCTGATTATTTCGTGAACGAGAGCCAGCGGCACGGTCTGGTGGTAGAGCACCTCCCCGGTGCCGTTATGCTGCACCAAGGCTCCCTGGTAGCAAATTAGGGGCGCGACAATCCCCAGGTCGTGTGCTATCTTGCTGGCCGTAGTGTACATACGTCCCGTCGCGAGGGTAACCAGCACGCCCCGCTCCTGCGCTGCTCGTATTGCCCTGCGCGTGCGCTCTGAGACGATCAGGTCGTCGGTGAAGAGGGTGCCATCGAGGTCGAGGGCCAGCAACTTGATTGTCATCTCGTCTTTACCACCACGATCCTATCGTAGCCCGCCAGGTCCTTGCGCACCTCCACCGACGCACCAGGAAAGGCCGTGTGCGCTAGCTCAGAAACGATCCTTCCCTGGGAGTAGGCGGTCTCCATCACCACCGCCCCCTCTGGTAGCAGGTAGTTGGGCGCCATCTTGAGGAAGCGGCGGATGGTGTCCGTACCATCGTCACCCCCGCCGAACACCGCCACGTTTGGCTCCCAGGTAGCCACATCGGGCGAGGCTTCACCCGGCGGTACGTAGGGCAGGTTCGCGGCAATGACGTTGACTCTCCCAGGTAGCGGCTCCAAGAGGTCCCCCAGGAAGAGGGTAGCGCGATCCGCAACTCCATGCCTGGCGCAGTTCTGCCGGGCCACTTCTAGCGCAGCCGGTGAGATTTCAGTGCCGAATCCACGTGTAAGTGGCCGGTTGACCAATACCGAAACCAGAATAGCGCCACTTCCTGTACCTACATCAGCCAATTGGCTTACTTCGTTCCCCGGCAATTGCTCTAGGCAAGCCTCAACAGCACTCTCGGTTTCGGGCCTCGGCACCAGAACGTCTTTGGTAATCAGCAGGTCAAGCCCATAGAACTCTTTATGCCCTGTTATGTAGGCCACTGGCTCGCCTTTAGTCCTCCGAGCCACCAGTTCTTGAAACGCGCCGGCAGTAGCTGTCTCAAGCGGGTCGCTCAGACGGGCGAGCAGACTTGCGCGACTCATGCCCAGCACGTGCGCGAGTATCACCTCGGCGTCAAGCTGTGGGGTTGAGGAGTTAGGCGAGAGGCGCTTCCTCGCCTGAAGAAGCGCCTCTCCTATAGTGCCGCTGTTCATGGCTTGCAGGTTACTCGGCGGCGAGACCGGCCGCTCGCAGCCGCTCGGCTTGGTCGGTCACTCTCAATGTTTCGATCAGGTTGTCAATCTCGCCTTGCAGCACGCGGGGTACACTCGATATGGTCATCTTGATGCGGTGGTCGGTCACCCGGTCGTCGGGGAAGTTGTACGTGCGTATCTTCTCAGAGCGGTCGCCGGTGCCTACCTGCGAGCGCCGTTCATCGCCAAGCTCCTGTTGGCGCTTTGCAAGCTCCAGATCGTACAGGCGGCTACGCAACACGGTCATTGCCTTGATGCGGTTCTTGAGCTGGCTACGCTCGTCCTGGCAGGTGACCACGATGCCCGTTGGAATGTGGGTGATGCGCACCGCCGAGTCGGTGGTGTTCACGCTCTGTCCGCCGTGCCCGCCGGAGCGGTATACGTCTATCTTAAGCTCCTCGTCCTTGATCTCCACGTCCACTTCTTCGGCTTCCGGCATCACCGTAACCGTGGCAGTCGAGGTGTGGATGCGGCCCTGTGACTCAGTCACGGGCACGCGCTGCACGCGATGGGTGCCACTTTCATACTTGAAGTGGCTGTAGGCACCCTGCCCCCGCACCTCGAATATGACTTCCTTTACGCCGCCCACGTCGCTGGGGCTGAACGACAGTAGCTCGGTCTTCCAACCGTGCTTGTCGGCATACCGGCTGTACATCCCGTACAACTCATTGGCGAACAGCGCAGCTTCGTCGCCACCCGCCCCGGCACGGATTTCGATGATAACGTTCTTGTCGTCGCTTGGGTCCTTAGGTAGCAGCAGGCGCTTGATTTCGGTCAGTTGTGCCTCTAGCTCAGGCTCAAGCTGCGCGATCTCCTCGCGGGCCATCTCCGTCATGTCAGGGTCGGAGCCGTCTCGCAAAATCTCGTGTGCTTCGGCAAGCTGCTGCTTTGTGTGCTTGTAACGCCGGTAGGTCTCAACGAGGGGCGACAGGTCCGAGCGCTCGCGGCCCAGTTCCATCAACCGACGGGGGTCAGTGGCAACGTCAGGCTGGCCCATCAACTCTTCAAGTTGGGCGTATCGCTCCTCTATCGTGTCTAGCTTCTGGTCTATGCTACCGGTCTTTTCTGCTAACATCACCTTTTGTAACTCCATCGCGGCATGTAGCTTGCGCCGCCTTCCTTACTCTTGCTAACCCCCAAGTATAAGGACTTCGCATGTACTCAGTCAAGCCTCAACTGCTGCTTGCGCTTACCGTTGCTAACAGTTGTACCTGCGCTGGCAACCATTGGGCGTTTTAAGTATAATCTCTGCAAAGCCTCCGGGTAACACGGCCTGGGCGCTTTGCTGTACCCGGACCTGGAAATTCAATGATGAATAGAGAGTGCAGGAGGTTCTATCTGGCTTTATGAAACTCTACAATACCGCACAACTTCGAAACATCGGCCTTTTTTCGCATGGTGGGGCAGGCAAGACGACTTTGCTGGAGGCGATGCTCTTTACCTCAAAGGCCACCACCCGCCTGGGCCGCGTTGAAGAGGGAAACACAGTTTCCGACTACGACCCCGACGAAATCAAGCGCCACATTTCGGTGCAGCTATCGATAGCGCCCGTCGAGTGGCAGGACGTCAAGATCAACGTGATCGACACACCCGGCTACGCTGAATTCGTAGGCGAAGTGAAGGCCGGCATACGGGTGGCCGATACCGCCGTGCTGCTGGTCGATGCGTCTGCAGGCGTGGAAGTGGGCACCGAGCAGATGTGGCGCTACGCCGAGGAGAGAGGCTGCCCCAGGTTCGTGGTCATCAACAAGATGGACCGCGAGAACGCCGACTTCATGTCCGCCTGGCACTCGACCCAGAACGTGCTCGGCAAGAAGTGCGCTCCCTTGCAGGTGCCCATTGGCTCGCAGCAGTCGTTCCGCGGCGTGGTGGACCTGCTTCACCAGAAGGCGTACATCTATGAAGGCAACACCGGCAAGTTCAGCATCGGCACAGTTCCCGCCGACATGGAAGCTGAGGTGCAGCAACTTCGTGACGCCCTCATCGAGCGGGTCTGCGAGACCGACGACGACCTGACGATGAAGTATCTTGAGGGCGAGGAGCTTTCGGTCGATGAGTTGGACACCGCGCTAAAGAACGGCGTCAAGAATGGCGACATTGTGCCCGTGCTGGCGACCTCCGGTCTGCTGAACATTGGCACCAGCCAGCTACTCGACAACATTGTGATCTACGCACCATCGCCCAGCGACATGGGTGTGACCACCGCCACCAACGCCGCCAACGGGCAAGAGGTCCAGTTGCAGCCCAGCGACGCCTCCCCTCTAACCGCCCTCGTGTTCAAGACCATTCGCGACCAGTTCGGCAAGCAGACCTACTTCCGCGTCTTCACCGGCGTTTTCCGCTCGGATAGCCACGTGCTCAACTCCACTCGCAACGTTGACGAGCGCATCGGGCAGGTATACGTCATGCGCGGCAAGGAGCAGCTTCCGGTGCAGGAGCTACACGCCGGAGACATGGGCGTAGTAGTAAAGCTGGCCGAGACTCAGACCGGGGAAACCCTCTGCGCGCCCGGTACCCCGTTGGTGCTTGACGGCGTGGACTTCCCGGCGGCGCTTTTCTCGGCCTCCATTGCCCCGCGCACCAAGGCGGACCTCGACAAGATGGGCAGCGCGGTCCACCACATGGTGGAGGAGGACCCCACCATTCACGTTGGTAAGGACCCCATCACAGGGCAGACGGTGCTATCCGCGATGGGCGAAAGCCACGTTCAGATCGTGGCGGACCGGATGAAGCGCAAGTTTGGCGTTGATGTGACGGTTGGCCTGCCGGTCGTCCCTTACCGCGAGACGATTACCTCCAAAGTAGACCGCGCTCACTACCGGCACAAGAAGCAGACCGGCGGGCACGGGCAGTTCGCCGACGTGGTGCTGGAGCTGGAGCCGCTGCCGGATGCCGAGTTCGAGTTTGGCGACCGGATTGTGGGCGGCGCGGTGCCCAAGAACTTCATCCCAGCGGTGGAGAAGGGCATCCGCGAGGCTTTGTCGGAGGGTGTGCTGGCTGGCTACCCGGTAGTGAACATCAGGGCCGTGCTGTACGATGGTAGCTTCCACCCGGTGGATAGCTCCGAAATGGCCTTCAAGCTGGCCTCAAACCAGGCTTTCAAGGAAGGCATGCACATCGGCAGGCCGGTGTTGCTCGAACCGATCATGATCCTGCACATCATCGTGCCGGACAACTACACGGGCGACATCATGTCGGACCTGAACGGGCGGCGTGGCCGCGTGCTCGGCATGAACCCGCAGGGCAACGGCTTCACGGTAATCGACGCGCAGGCCCCGCTATCCGAGGTGCAACGCTACGTGAGCGACCTGCGCTCCATCACGCAGGGCCGGGGCAGCTTCGACATGGAGTTCGACCACTACGAGCAGGTGCCCGCGCACGTGGCCGACCGCGTCATCGAAGAGGCCCGCAAGCACCGCGAAGCAGCGCACGCGTAGAAGTGGACGATGGACGATAGACGATAGACGATAGACGATGGTCGCTCCAACCATCGTCTATCGTCTATCGTCCATCGTCCGCCGCAGGCGTAAGTCTCTTCATCAGCACCAGCAGGCCGAGGGTGAGCCAGAAGGTGAGGGCCAGGTCCATCGTGAAGTAGGCCATGTCGAGCAGGCCATGTACGGCGAAGTCGATCATCGAGGCCATCAGGCCGAGGGATAGAGCGCCAAGTGCCGTGCCCTTAT
The DNA here is from genome assembly GCA_030914045.1 of Chloroflexota bacterium. Taxonomy (GTDB): domain Bacteria; phylum Chloroflexota; class Chloroflexia; order QHBQ01; family JADMIH01; genus JADMIH01. The sequence goes on from JALZHG010000045.1 coordinate 20,177, forward strand.
GCTTGAGCCACAGCCCCTGGAACTGCCACGTCACGAACGCCAGCGTACCGAGTATCCACAGGAGGCCGGGCAGGCCCAGCCGCAGCCAGAAGTCGAGCAGGAAGTTATGGGGGTGTGAGGTGGTGAAGAGGCGAGCGGTGGGTACGCCGTACGCCGGGTCCTGGTAGGCAAACTGGTCCTGGCCGATGCCGAGGATGGGGTTATCCAGCAGAATCTTGCGCCCCGCCTCCCAGATACGGAAGCGAGCAACGCCTGTGTTGTCTTCGGTGCCCAGATTGAATATCGAGGTGAAACGCTCCACGTTCCCGGCAAAAGCCAGCAGCATGGCGGCGATTCCTGCTGCCATAACGCCCCCTACCGACAAGAGCAGCGGCCGATAGCGGGTAACGACCGCCACCACCGCCAGCGCCACGAACACTCCTATCCACGCGCCACGGGCGAAACTGAACAGCACCCCCAGGCCCATGATAGCCGACAGCAGTCCCACCGCAATACGCCAGCGCCTCCAGTCGCTAGGCAGGAAATAGAAGAGCACCAGGCCCAGCGCGAGCGCGCGCCCAGCATAAATGCCGAAAGCCGTGGCGCTCGGATAGACCGACGACACGCGGTTGACGCCCTCCATATTCCACGCCTGGCCGAACAGGAACTGCTCCACACCTTCGTAACCGACAGCAGCGGAGGCGATCAACCAGGCCGCGACCATGCGCCAGATGTCCTTCTCAGTGCGCAGCCACCGCACAACCAGGAAGAAGAACAGCAACGGCTCCAGGATGGTCACGCGGTACTCGCGTATAGCGAACTGGCGGTTGTCGCCGCCGGGCACCAGCAGCCAGAGGGTCGCTATCGCCCCGAACGCCAGCGCCAGCCAAACCAGGGGCTGCCGCAGCGCCTCAGCCACCCACACCAGTTTGCGCGTGCGAAGCAGAGTTAGGCCGTCCCTTATGGCCCACGCGCCGACCTGGCACAGGATAATCACTTCGGCCAGCGAGAACTGAAGCCGCCCCAGTGGGTAGTAGTGGTAGAAAAGGGGTGCCGCCAGGGGCACCATTGCCAAGCTAAGATCTATGCGGTACAGAGTCAGGCCGAAGAAGGCTACCAACCCTACCCCCCTGATGGGCAGGCTCGGCACGAAGTAGTAGAGCGCCAGCGATAGGAGCATCGCCACTATCACGACCGGCTCTGAGCGTAATATCGCCAGCCTCGGGTCGGTAGCGTTGGCGGGCGTGCGGTCGTAGGTGGGGCTGGGCGCCGGGGTAGGTTGTGTGGCTATCCCGCTCAAGCACGCGCCTCGGTAGCGACTCTCTTGCGCCGGGGCATCAGTAGCAGTGCCACCCCGCCCGCCAGCACAAGCCCAACCACAATGTTCGCGCCGTACGCCAGCATGCGGCGCGTAGCCGATATGTTGTTGGGACCGTGGGCGTCGAGGTATTGCTGGAACTTGGTCTCGTAGGTTTGTAGGTGGTCTATGTACTTGGCGTGCTGCAAGCCCACCTGTTCGACCGAACGCCCGCTCTCCCAGATGTCGTTCACACTCTTTGCCAGCCCGTCGAGCGTGCCCTGCACCTGTGCCGATGCACCCTGTGAATCGACGCTGGCCTGCAATTCATCTATTTGGCGGACGATGGTGCCCAACTGCGACTTTATAACGTCCGACATCACCCAGGGTGGGTCGGGCATCAGGTCACCTATGGGCGGCGGGTAGAGGCGCATGTGGTCGGCCAGCGGGAAGGTAAGGGCGCGCACGTCCCCTGTGGGTGGCGTGAGCGAACGAGTGTACTTCATCAGCTCGTCGTCATAGTAGCGCAGGACCGGGAACACCTTGTCGCCTGCCTCGCCATAGGCCGCGAGAACCGACGTGTAGTCGCGCACCTGGATGCCCCAGTGCAGCACCTGCGCCCTCGCTTCGAGGCTGGTTGGGTCCGCCGTAGCTTGCTGTAGGGCAGTGCGCAACGATGTAGAAATCACGGCCATGTCGTGGCTGGTCACGAAGTCGTAGTAGTCCTGCCTGGCGCTCAAGAACTCACCTATGGCCTCGTTCGCGGCGCGCCGAGTTTCAGGCATGCGCGCGGCAGACACCTGCTCTTGCCCGAACATCTCGCTCGGTAAAGGCAGCAGCCAGAGGCCCAGCAACACGGCAAGCGCGGCGGCCCAGGGGAGTAGCGACTGTAGGGAGAAATTAGGTCTCACGTTGGTGGGGTGTGGAGTGGCTCATCGTATGACAGTATAACCGTGCCACATGCGGCGGTCGCGCCGGGGCATGTCAGCCCGCTTTCTCGTTGCGCGCGGTCAGGTGCACGCCTATGGCCGCTCCGTTGCGCTTGAGCAAGGTGTCCTCGAAGTACGCCAGCCGCCACGTCGGGATGAACACGGCTCGGCTGACCGCCTTGACCATTACCCGCTGCCACTTCGCCAGGTCTTCACGCGAGAGCATGTCTCTGCGCCAGTAGTCGAAGACGTCGTGAATCTGTCCCAGGATGTGAAACGAGAAGGTGGTATCTGTCACTCGTAGCTTGCGGCGGAGCAGTATCTGTTTCATCTGCTTCGTGGTGAGCACCTGGATGTGGCCGATGTGCACGCGCTTCCACATGTGGATCGGCACGCGCTTGCTATGCCGCAGCAGGGCAAATATGGTGCTCTTGTTGCCCTCGCAAGGCACGAAGCAGTGGAACACCCCGCCGGGCTTGAGCACCCTCGCTACTTCGTCCGCCGCCTTGCCCACGTCTGTGACGTGCTCAAACACGTCGAAGAGCAGCACTATGTCGAAGGAGTTGTCGGGATAGGGCAGGTCGAGGGCGTCGCCCAGCTTGTAGTCGATCTTCCCGGTGCGGTCGGCCTGCTTGGCTTCCTCAAGGGCCACCTGGGAGATGTCGCAGCCATGCACGTCCAGGTCGGGGCGGTAGTGCAGAAAGGCTCTTGTGTAGCGTCCAGCCCCGCAGCCTATCTCAAGCAGGCTGCCGGTGTGTTCGCTGATTGCCTCAAGGCACCTTTCGAGCCTCAGCGCCGCAAGGTCGCGGGTGCCCATCCGTAGCTCGCCCCGGCCCTCGACCGTCTTAGTGTCTTCGTAGTCGAACCTGAACGGCTCTTCTTCCCACTTCTCCGAAGCCGCGAGCCTGCTGCCTACAGTTGCCATCTGTCTCCTTCTACGCCTGTGACTTACTGCTCGCCACCGGCTGCGGCCACGCATTCAATCTCGACCAGGGCGTTGCGCGGGAGTCCCGCCGCAGCTACCGTCGTCCGCGCGGGAGGCTGGTCCCCGAAGTACTCCTTATAAACCCCGTTCATCGGATCGAAAAGCGACATATCGCTCAAGAACACAGTGGTCTTGACCGCCTGCTTGAGCGAGGTGCCTGCCGCTTCCAGTACGGCGCTGAGGTTCTCCAGGGCGCGGCGGGTCTGTTCCTCCACGCCGCCCTCCACCAGTTGGCCCGTGGCGGGGTCAAAGCCCACCTGGCCGGCGGTAAAAACCAGTCCACCGTACTTGATAGCTTGCGAGTACGGCCCGATAGCCCCAGGCGCACGGTCGGTCTTGATTACTTCCTTCATGCTTACTCGCTCTCCCTTTGCCGCTTACGCGATGCCGAGGGCCGACATAAAAGCGGGTAGGTCTTCATAAATATAGTCGGGGACGATGCCCGTCCGCTCGATGTCGGGGCGCTGCGACACACCTGTCAGCAGCAAGGCGGTGGGCATACCAGCGTCACGGCCCATGACGATATCGGTGTCCAGACGGTCCCCCACGCAAAGCACCTGCCGCGCCGGTAGCTGCATCTTCGCCAGGGCCATTTCTCCACCGTGCACGCTCGGTTTGCCGATTACCGTGGGAGTAACCCCCGAACACGCCTGCACTGCCGCCACCAGGCTGCCAGCGCCGGGCCAGAACTCGCCACCCTCCACTGGCAGGGTCGTGTCCACGTTGGTGGCAACGAACCGCGCGCCTTTCCTGATTGCGGTGCACGCACGGCGCAGGGCGCTGTAATCGAATCCAAAGAACAGACCCGCCACCACGAAGTCGGGCCGCTCTAACTCCCGCCGGAAGTTGGGCACTGCCTCAATCGTGCGGACCAATGCCTCCTCGCCCAGTACGTAGACACCGCCACCTTGCGGGAAATTAGCGCCGAGGTACCTAGCTGTCGCGCCCGCCGATGTAAGGATGTCGCCAGGCTCGACGCTGATGCCCATCCGCGCCAGCTTGTCCGAGAAATCGGCGGCTGTGAGGGTAGCGTTGTTGGTGAGAAGTATAAAGGAAATACCGGCCTCACGCAAAGCCGGAAACAGATCCTTCGCGCCTTCCAGGGGCTGCTCGCCCCGGTAGAGCACGCCGTCCATGTCGAGGACCAGCCCCGCATATTTGCCCGATAGCTCGCCTGCCATATGCCTCCTGTCGTGTGCACAACCGCATGATTATGTGGCAAGTGGCGTGCCCGCAACAAACGCGCGGCCAAACTCCACGCACATACACACACCTTCTGCGCCCGGCCCTTGTCGTATAATGCGCAGTGTAATGCTCATAGCTGAGCATTACACTGGTAGTGTAAGGGTCAGGTGCACGCTGGCATGTTCGGAGGGGTGAGGGTGGCAGGGACTGTGGTTCGAGGCACTCCAATCTACGTGGCTCGCGGCGACGGGAGAATTGCTCTTGTGCCAGAAGTACGGGCGGTTGGTAAGAACGTCCGAAGTGGTTCTTCGTATGTGACTGTAACAGAAATCGATCCCTCTGCCGTCTACGTCATCGACCAACAGGGTGTCAGGCGACTTGCTCTAGGATCGCCTCTCAAGCATTGGCTAAAGATGGTTCCGCTCTCCTTGTTGGCTGGGCCAGCACTGTATTTACTCGCACGCTGGGGCAAGCGGAATGGCTGAGCGCACGGTTCCGCCAGCGCAAGATACCCTACGGGCGGCTGGATTGCTACCCAAAGAACTACCGCGCCACCATATTGCCAGGGGCGAAAATGTACCTGGGCAGCCTGGACCTGTGTCGCAGGTGTTCGGAGTTGTCGAGGTGGAAGGCGATAGAACATCGATCCGAGTAGCCAGCGTGCGGCACGTGAGCAGACCCCATATGCAATTGCCAGGGACCGTAGTGACAGCACCCATGATGGCTAGGGGCAACGCAGAGCGTCGCATACGAAACCAAGTGGCAGTGATTGAAGTTGATGCTTCAGGTGTTCACATCAGGGCCGTGCACAGTAAGGTTCCGTTGCTCGTCATGGGCGTTGTCCTTGCGGCTTGGAACATCTACTGGATCGTCCGTGCCTTGCACGAATGGCGTACTGAAACCGGATAGACAAAAAGAGACCCGCCACAACTCGGCGGGTCTCTTTCCTACTTGCGAACTGTGCCTAAAACAGCTTCCCCTGCTCCACGTCGATTTCCTCCATGCCCATGCGAAGAGGGTAGGGCACACCCATGTGCTCGTACCCCTTGCGTGTGGCGATGCGGCCACGGGGCGTGCGGGCCAGGAAGCCTAGTTGCAGCAGGTACGGCTCGTACACGTCCATGATCGTGTCCGACTCCTCGCTGATAGCAGCCGCGATAGTGTCCAGGCCGACGGGGCCGCCGTCGAACTTGTCTATGATGGCGTGCAGGATGCGGCGGTCCGTCTCGTCGCAGCCCAGGTTGTCGATCTCCAGGCGGCGAAGGGCTTCCTGCGCTACGGGTGCCGTAATCACGCCATCGGCGCGGACCTGGGCGTAATCGCGCACGCGGCGCAGGAGGCGGTTGGCGATACGAGGAGTGCCCCGGCTGCGGGAGGCAATTTCCTTCGCGCCGTCGTCCTCGATAGCCACCCCCAGGATGCGGGCCGAGCGCGTGATAATCATCTCCATCGCCTCACGCGAGTAATATTCGAGGCGGAAAGTCACGCCGAAGCGGTCGCGCAGGGGCGAGGAGAGCATGGCAAGGCGCGTTGTGGCCCCGATGATGGTGAAGGGAGGTAGCGACAGCCGCAGGGAACGGGCGCTCGGCCCCTTGCCGATCATCACGTCGAGCGCGAAGTCCTCCATCGCCGGGTACAGTACTTCCTCCACCACTCGGTTCAGGCGGTGAATTTCGTCGATGAACAGTATTTCGTTGGCCTTCAGGTTGGTAAGGACCGATGCCAGGTCGCCGGGTCGCTCGATGGCGGGGCCTGAGGTCGTCTTGATGGGCACGCCCATCTCGTTGGCTATCACCTGGCTGATGGTCGTCTTGCCGAGGCCTGGGGGGCCGTAGAAGAGCAGGTGGTCCAGCACCTCGGAGCGAGCCTGGGCCGCCTCCAGCATGATCTGGACGTGGTCCTTCAGCTTCTCCTGGCCGATGTACTCTGCTATCCGGCGGGGCCGTAGCGTCTGCTCTATCTCTTCTTCGTTCTCTCGCGTCTTAGCTGAAATCAGTCGCTCTACCATCTCACAATCTCCACTCACGCACACAACAATAGAACATATTTGCTACATTATACCACAAAATCGAGCAGATTCATCAACTTTCTCGCAAGAGAATCACAGATACACGCCACCGATTTCCATGCGCCATGTGCATCCTTCGACGGGCTACTTACGACCGGGCAGAGGGATGACGCCGAACAGCTTGCGCTTCTTGGCGCGGGGGCCGTACGCTCCATAGGCTTGCGCCGCTACTTCCTTGGTCTCGCTGCGCTCCAACTGGTCCCAGTAGCGGTCCTGGAGCGCCTTCTCGCGGTCGTAGGTGAGCAGGGCGTTCAACACGACAACCGGCAACACAAAGCTCTGCCACTTGCCGAGCCTGCGCCACTCGAACTGCGCCCACTTATATAGCTGGACCAGACTTGTGCCCGCGTAGGGAGGCAGCGGGTACGCCAGCTTCTTCGACGCCTTCTTAGCTTGCGACATAGCCTTGCGCGGTGGCACGGGGAAGCCCCTGTTCTCCCGCAACGCCTCCATTGCCGCGAACTTTGACTTCTGCCGCGTTTGCTTGAGCTTATCTTTTCCGGCCATGATTTTCTCCCTGAGATAGTTTTGGTGAGTGACACGTAACACGTAACTCGCAAAGGCCCGTATAGCTACCAGTTACGTGTTACGTGTTACGTTTTCTATGGCGCTTCCTCGAACCGCACATCCTTGTAGCCTAACCCGGTTACCAACGTGCGCAGGACCGTGCGGGCGTTCTCCGTGGCCTTGTCGAGGATGCCGTCTTCCAGCGCGGCGTCGAGGATTTCCTTCTCGGCTACGCGTCGCATCTCACTCTCCAGGTTGGGGTCGGGCTTGCTGAAAATGCCGGTCTGGCGGTCGTAGACGTAGGTCTTGTCGTTGTCGAGGCGGGTGTATAGCACTTCGGCCTTGGGCATCGTTATTGTAACCGTGTCGCTCAGGACCGTCACGTCTTCCGGCTTGAGTCTGCTCAAGTCTATACCCGCTACCACCTCGCCGTGGGCCACCATTAGTATCTTGTCGCTGGTGAGCAGGTCGGGCAAGGGGCCGCTGCTCTTTCCGGTCACGACCTTCTCTAGCTGGTAGTTGACCGTTTCGAGCCTGCTCAGGCCGCGTATCTGGCTGATGACGGCTGGTTGCGTGTTGATGGTCACGGTTGGCGTTACGGCGAGCGAGAAGTTGGGGAAGACGCCGCCGAGTCTGCCCAGGCGGTCCAGCCCTCCCTGGAAGGTGGCGAACGCCAGCAGCGCGCACGATAGGGCCAGAACCGCGAAGGTACCCGCCAGGATGACGCAGGCGGTAGGCCCACGCTTCACCTGCACTACAGTGGGCGGCGCGGCGGGTGTAGCCTGGTAGGGTGGGGTGGATCGGGCCTGGGCTTTTGTGCCCACATTGCGCATGCCTGTGCTGGTCGCTGAAGGCTCGTAAGGTTCGAGTCTGCCGGAGCTTGGTCCGGCGTGGGGGTCGCCCGGTAATATGCGGACGGGGTCACCGGGGCGCGCAAGCTTGCCGTCTACGTACTGCCAGTCGTCCCGACCCCCGTTGCCTCGCGTCTCGTCCATCCCTGCTCCCTCACTCAATTCTCGCGCCACTCCACCTCTACAACGATTATACCAGCGCGCCGTTACCCACGCACCTGCTTGCACCACGTTGGAACACTGCCGTACTGTGTGCCGTTACTACATACGTATGAGTGCGGCCATGAGTGCGTGGCAGGCTGTGGATTGTCTGCGCGGCACGTGGGGCCTGTGTTAGAATGGTTGTGTGGCACCTCGATTGCCATAGAGATGGGCAATTCCATTTTGGGGGACCGGATTATTGAGCACCGGCGACGCTCGCAGCGGCCGCAACGAACCGCTGGAGCCGCTACTACCTGAGATTAGAGTAACACCTCGGCAGCGCGCCCGCCTGCTACTGGTGGCCCTCGCCCTGTTAGTGGTGTGGTGGCTGCTCAACCAGTCGTGGGACGCGCTGGGGCCGTTTATCATCGCCCTGGTGCTCGCGTACCTGATGCTTCCACTCGTGGACCGCCTCGCCCGCTTTATGCCGAGGGTGGTCGCGATCCTCGCCGTGTACGCGGTGTTCATCGGCATAGTTTGGGGCTTCATCGCGTGGTTGGCCCCTGTGGTGTCGCACCAGGTTGGCGAATTGCTCAAGCAGGGCCCACGTTATTCAGAGCAAGCTCAGGAGTGGGGCCGCGACTTCATGTCTTGGTACCAGGGGCTGCCGATTTCGGACGACCTGCGCCGGTCCATTGAGAATGGGCTACGTAACTCGGCGGGCGCTCTCGGCACCGCGGTGCAGGAAGGCGCGATAGGCACGCTGCGTGGGGTGACTCGCGCCATGGGCTTCATCGTGGGGCTGCTGATTATCCCCTTCTGGCTCTTCTACACGCTCAAGGACAAGGACCGGGGCATCAGCGCCTTCAACAACATGCTGCCCCCCGCGTGGCGCACCGACGTGTGGCGGATCGTCCGCATCATCAACGGCGTACTGAGCAGCTACATTCGCGGACAGTTGCTGTTGGGCCTGATCGTGGGCGTGGCGACATTCATAGGCATGTTGATCGTCGGTGCCCCGTACCCGATAGTGCTGGCGATTATTTCCGGCCTGACCGAGATCGTCCCCGTGGTCGGCCCCGTGCTGGGTGCGATACCTGGCTTGATACTGGCGGCATTCCACCCCGAAGGCTGGGTGATGGTGCTCAAGGTGCTCGTCGTGTACGTGCTGGTGCAGCAACTTGAGAACAACTTGCTCGTTCCAAAAGTACAGGGCGACAGCGTCAAGCTGCACCCTTCGATAATCATGGTGGCCCTGGTGGTAGGCAGCCAGGTAGGCGGGCTGTTCGGCCTCATCATAGCCGTGCCCGTGGCGGCGATACTGCGAGACATCTACCTGTACCTCTACCGCCGGTTCAGCGAAGGCTACTCGCCTCGTGAGGCCGAAGCCAGCGTGCCATCGCGCGAGGATGAACATACCGAGTCTGCCCTGACGCGGGAGCAACGCGAGCTAGCCGAGGAAGCCAAGCGCCCCGGCATCAACTCCCAGGACGAACTGATAGAGGGATTCGAGACAAAGCAGGACGAACAGGCCGCGGCTAAACAGACTTAGATCATAGAAGAAGCAAGCGACCGGCACCGCCCATTTTCGCCGCCGCAAGAGGAAGCACCCAGGATTGAGCCAGACCAACCAGCGTAAGACACCTACGTCTGCCCACAACAGACCCAACCGTGCCAACCCCCGGCCCAACCCCGAACACCAACTACGGCGGCCCGAACCGACCTACAGGGCCAGGTCGGTTACCGGCGGTTATGCCAGACCTTCCAAACCTGCCCAAGCTGTGGCGTCCCCGGTGGCGAAGAAGCGCGCCGTTACCAGCCGGGGCAGACGGGTAAGGCGCATTCTGCTGGTGCTGCTCTTGTTGGGGCTGGTGGCGGGCGGCGGAGCGTCTTACTTCCTCTTCAAGACCACAATCGAGCCGGTGCTGAGGCTGCCCGGAGACATATCGAAGCCCCCTGTTGACGTCCGAGTGGTGGACCCTGATGGCACGGTGTCGCCCGATTCGACCCCGCATCTCGTGGTGGTCGAGCCTCCTGACTGGGAGAGCGACGAGCCGGTAAATATCCTGCTGCTGGGGCTGGATTACCGCCCCCTGGAGGAGGACACGCGCGCCGACACGCAGATCATCGTGCACATCGACCCGGCTGCGAAGACCGCGACGATGTTCTCTATACCCCGCGACCTGTACGTGACCATACCAGGCTTCGGAATGGGCCGCATCAACCAGAGCTACCAGATGGGAGACCGTGCCGAGCGGCTGGACCCCGGCAGCCTGCCCGGTGGCGGCCCCACGCTGGCTATGTCCACCATTTCAGCGACCTTCGGCATACCGATCCACTACTACGCCCAGGTGAACTTCCAGGGCTTCGAGAGGGTGGTTGACGCGATGGGCGGGCTGAAGATCGACGTACCGGCCCCCCTGGTGGACAACGAATATCCACTCGCCAGTCGGAGCTACGGGGCTACTCGCATCTATATCCCGGCGGGCGTCCAGCACATGAACGGCAAGACCGCCTTGCAGTACGCCCGGTCGCGGCATGCGGACAGCGACCTGGGGCGCAACCAGCGCCAGCAGCAGGTGTTGCTGGCGCTCAAACAGCAGGGCATGAACATCAACATTCTCCCGCGCCTGGGGGAACTGGCGGGCAAGCTGTCGGGGGCCGTACAGACCGACATCCCTCTCGACCAGATTCCCTCGCTGGCGAAGCTGGCCCAGGAGATCGGCCCCGGCAACATCACCACCTGCGGCATAGACGCCACGATGGTGGAGCAGACGATCCTGGCGAGCGGCGCGGACGTGCTGATGCCCATCTGGGAGCGGATACGCCCGCGTCTCAAGCAGTGCTTCTCCGACCCCAGGCTGGTGAACGAGAACGCGCGCCTGTCGGTGCAGAACGGCACCACGGTTGGGGGCACGGCTCGAATAGTGAGCGAGATGCTTGGGGAGAAGGGGCTGAACGTGGCAGATCTATCGTCGGCTGCCGACCAGGGTCAGCACCCACGCACCACCGTTACCGACTATACTGGCGGGCAGAAGCCGCACACATTGGAGGTCATCAAGCAGACACTCGGCCTCACTGACGCCTCGGTGGTGCGGGGCGACCCGGCTGATGCGCCCCTAGCCGTAAACCTCGACGGCCTGCCGGTGGACATCCTGGTGATGGTAGGCGACGACAGGCTGAACCAGCAACCGGCTAGGACGCCGACTGCGTCGCGCTGATACATCCCGCCCCTGTCGCCCTTCGCCTCGTCACACAAAACGCAAACTGCTATAATGCGGGTGAGCGCCCCAAACAGGCTGCTCGCCCGCTACATTTATGACCCTGACACTTCAAACAACTGAAACACAGGCAGCATTGCGCCTCGATACATGGAGGCTGGTTGCCGGATTCGGCCTTCCGGGGCCGCTCAATATGGCAATTGACGAGGCGCTCCTGGAGTCGGTTATCGCCGGTGGTGTGCCTGTGGTGCGGTTCTATACGTGGCAGCCGGCTACTCTCTCGCTCGGGACGAACCAAGCAGTGGGTGAGATCGACCGGGCGGCGTGCGAAGCGCGTGGGTTCGGCCTGGTGCGCAGGCTCACGGGGGGGCGCGCGGTGCTCCACCAGCACGAGCTAACCTACTCGGTGATAGCCCGCGAGAACGACCCACGCGTGTCCGGTGGCGTGGTCGAGTCGTACCGCAAGATCAGCGCGGCCCTGGTGGATGGGCTACGGGCGCTCGGGGCTTCCGTATCGCTGGCACCACCGAACAAGGCGCTGTTGCGTTCCATGTCGGCCCGCCGCGCGGTCGCGCTTGACGAGGCAGGCGACGCGGTGGAAGATAGTGGGGCCGTGTGTTTCGACGCGGCTTCAGCTTACGAGCTAACCTCGGGCGGCAAGAAGCTGGTGGGGAGCGCGCAGGCAAGGCGAGGGGGTGCGCTCTTGCAGCACGGCTCCATCCTCTTGGACATAGATTGGGACCCGTGGGTGTCGGTATTCGCCTACGCCTCAGAAGCGGGCAAGCAGCGAGCTTACACGAAGCTGCCGGAGCGTATGACTTCCCTGCGGCACGAACTTGGCCGCACCGTCACGCCCGAAGAAGCCCTGTCCGCGCTGGTGCCCGCATTCGAGACAAGGCTGCACATCAGCCTCGACCCGGCCAATTTGGACGCTCAGGAGGAGGCAACTGCCCTCAAGCTGGCGGCGGAGAAGTACGGGTCCGAGGAGTGGACCGGACGCAAGTAGCACGCGCCTGACAACGTTCAATGGGGATAGTTGATATACTGGCACGATGGTATTAGAGGTCGCAAACACGCAGGTATTGGTCCTTACCGGGCCTGTTGGGGTGGGGAAAACCGCTGTGGCCGGGGAGTTGTCCAACCTGCTTGGCGCGGTGGGCGTGGCTCACGCGGTAGTCGACCTGGACTGGCTGCGCTGGTGCCACCCTAGCCCCGCGCACGACCCGTTCCATACGGCTCTTGGTCTTCAGAACCTGAAGGCCGTTGCGGCCAACTATCGAGCGGTGGGAGCAAGCAGGCTCATACTTGTGGACATTGTTGAGGCCCGGTCGGCGCTCTCGGATTACGCGGCGGCGATCCCAGATGCTGACTTCCTGGTGGTGCGGCTGAACGCCACGCTGCCAACAATCCACATGCGATTGGAGGGGCGTGAGACCGGCGACAGCCTGAGGTGGCACCGCGAAAGGGCCGCGGAGCTATTGGACCTGATGGACGAGCAGGCGGTAGAGGACTTGCTCATCCAGACTGAGGGCAAGACGGCTGCGGAGGTAGCGGGGGAAGTCCTGACGCGGGTCGGGTGGGGGAGCATAGGGGATAAAGGTGCGGGC
>JALZHG010000607.1 GCA_030914045.1 Chloroflexota bacterium
GGCTAGGGGCGCTTTGCCGGAGAACGCCCTCCGAGATGACGCGCGAAGCTCCGGCGACACCTAAAGACCTCAGCCGCGAAGAGGCCTCCCGGCCGGATCGGGCGGCGCAGGGTATTTTGTCGGTTTAAACTTGGGAATCTCCGAAAAATCACTCATTTGGGTGATACGGAAGCCTCATCTGTGTAATAAGCTGAACCCGTGGGGTGATTTCGGGACGCGGGTTCGTCCCTCGGGAAAGGAGAGGCAGCGATTAAGAACATCGATGCGCATCTGCCGCACCGGGGTTAGGAGAGGCTCGCGACCGTTTGGCCGAGGACCAGGGGTTGGGAGAGGGATATGCAAGGATCGTCGTTGGAATTGCCGACCGGATACTACCTCGAAAGGGATCCGGATTTACTGATCTTGCGCACACTCGATGGGGCGATGGTAGGCGCCTTCAGCGCCAGAGGCGTCGTCCCCGAAGCCGTCCGCCAAACCGCGGAACAGACCATCGAGGAGAACCACCGGTGGCACCCTCCTGCCGATAGCAGCCAGATACCCAGTAGTAGTAATAGTAGTAATAGTGGTAGTAATGGTAGTAATAGTGGTAGTAGCGCCCTGCTCAGCCCCCAAGCTACCCAATCTACTTTGCGGGTGCGCTTCTTCGGCCACTTCGAGATGCTCTGCGACGAGGAACTCATCCACCTGGGGCGTAACGGCAAGGCGCTGACCATCCTCAAGTACCTCCTCGCCCACCGCTCTAGGCCGGTGAGCCAGGATCACCTCATGGGCTGGCTGTGGCCCCACTCGAACCTCAAGAAAGCCCGCTGGTCCCTCAACTCCGCCATCCACACCTTGCGCAAGCTCCTTGGCGAGTGTGGTGCTGCCACAGGATCTGCCAACCATTCCTACGTGGTTCTGGAGGAGGGATACTACAGGCTGTGCTCTGAGGTTCACATACTCTCGGACGTGGACGAGTTCGACACCCACTACGAGAGGGGGAGGCGCCTCCACAGAGAAGAGGGCACCTTGGAGCGAGCAGCTTCCCACTACGAGAGGGCCATCTCGCTCTACAGGGGGGAGTACCTGGTAGAGGACCTCTACGAGGATTGGACCATGGTAGAGCGAGAGCGGCTCTCTAACGCCTACATAGACATGCTGGGGAGGCTGGCTCACTACTACCACCGAACCGATCAGCACCAGGAGAGCATAAGGGCGTGCTACAGGATCCTCGAGAAGGATCGCTGCCACGAGGAGAGCTACAGGGCGTTGATGAGGAGCTATTCTTGCTTGGGGCTGAGGGGGAGGGCGTTGAGGCAGTACCGCTTGTGCGAGAGGACCTTGAGGCAAGAGTACGGCAGTGCTCCCTCTGCTGAGACCCAAGCCCTCTACCTGAGCATCATGTCTGGGCAAGCGATGAGCTGACAGCCTGGTAGCTTGAACGTATGGGTCCTCTCGACTCTCCGCTCGGGCGTGCCTCACGCTGTGCCCCTTCTCTGCTCCGAGCGCCTACGGGACAGTGCCTTCTTTCCTTGTCGCAGATGCTCAGCAACCCTTCATGGGCCCGTTCACATGCGGTTGGTCAGATATCTTGGTTAACGGTTCGGATCTAGCGTTTTCTGCTCTGGGTGGGGGTTCGTTGAGCATCAGCCAGTAGAGCTTGAGCTGCCGCACCGCTTCCACGAACCACTCGAACCCGACCGGTTTGCAGACGTAGCTGTTGGCGTGCAACCCGTAGCCCTCAAGAAGGTCCTGGTCGTCTCTTGAGGAGGTGAGGACCACTACCGGCAGCAACTTTGTCCGCTCGTCTTCGCGCACCCGCCTCAAAACCTCCAAGCCGTCTATCTTGGGAAGCCTCAGATCCAGCAGCATTAGCTGGGGCATCACGGTCGTATCCCGTCCGGCGTAAATGCCCGTGCCGAAGAGGTAGTCGAAGGCCTCGACCCCGTCGCGGGCGACGATGACCTCGTTCTTCACCCCGTTCTTTTTGAGGGCGCGCAGGATAAGCAGGGCATCGTCAGGGTTATCCTCCACCAGAAGTACTACCTTCTCTTCCATGCCGTTCATGCAGCTCCTTTGATCTCTAATGTCTTCCGAAGCCTACGGCGCCCGTGGTCACCACCCGTAGAATCAGGCCGTCCGCCACAGACGGAGTGGTGGACGCGTAGACGGCGAACCCGCGCCTGCCGGTGTTCTCTCTCTCTGGCGCAGGACCTACCCACCTCCAGTGGGT
>JALZHG010000608.1 GCA_030914045.1 Chloroflexota bacterium
CTCGCCTCCCCCGCTTTTGGTCGTTGCGAAGCACCAAGCCCGCATCGACCAGTTGGCGCATGTGTCGCTCCACGGTCCTGCGGCACAGTCCCAGAATTTTCGCCATGCGGTTTATCGAGGGCCAGGCTCTGCCTGTTCTTGAGTTGCAATGATCGAGTAAGCACAGATATGTCGGCAGCACATGCAGTCCGACACCGGCCTCGCGAAGACACGGAACGAGCTCTTCGGCTTTGGGTATCCGGCTAAATTTGCGCTTTGCCGCCACAATCGACCTCCTTAGAAGGTTTGCGGCGGTGCGCTCTGGTGTACAATTCACCAAAGCGGCGGTCTCCTCGTTCCAAAAGGGTTTGTCCCGCCGCTTTTTTCTGTTCTTTTACACTGCGTACTTTACTTGGCTTTGCTCCGTGGTGCTAGCTAAACCAGCGTTGGTACCAAGGCCGGCGATCTGCCACCTTTTCCTGACTCTCTGATGGCTCCTTCCTACCGTCCCTCTCAGTTGTGCTCTCAGGCGCTTCTCGTGGCTCCTGAGCAGGCTCTAGCTCCGGGATGCGCTGCGCCAGGGTCATGAGGATAGTGTCGCGACGCCTTATTTCCTCATCGCGTATGGTGATGATCTCGGTTAAGTGTTCGATCCGTTCCCTTAGCTCTTCTACCAGCACAGCGTTCACCGACGGCGGTTGATCGTTAGTTGCATCATCGATTGAACGCGATCTATCGGTCGCTTCATTGCCGGTTGAACGCAATTGATGATCATTTAATCGCACGTATACCGTGCCGTCTTCGCCCTTTTCTTTGGGCAGTGTTCCTCGCTGTATGCGGCTACGTACCGCCTCCGGTGTTATGCGAAGAACCTTCGCAGCTTCTTGCACGGTGAAACTTCGTTCCATCGGTCGATTAGTAGGCGATTGATCGGCATTCGATTGCATTTAATCGGTAGCCTAAATCATCCTGAACCCCAGGTATAGACCGATTTCGACCACCCACAACACCTAGGGGCTATTGCTTTAGGAAGGCACAAGAAGCGACGTGTCTCAACCCTTAACCACTACGAGAGACAACCTGCCACCTTAGCGCACACCCCCTATGGGGCTCCAGGGTCCCACGGAGGCCTTCACGAGGAGGGTCTCCGAGCACAGCTTTGCATACTTGCCAACAGACGATTTGGCCTGCGTATAGAGAGCCCGCTGTCTCCAGTAGCGATTCTCCTTCTCTGGGCTCTTGAGTTCCCTTGCCAAGGAGTGTAGCGGATTACTCGAAGGCGCTCACCCGGTAGCCGCGCAACAGCCGGCGGTGGGCTATCCGCTCAGCCACCACCACAGCCTCACTCTTTGAAGAGAAATAGGTTTCCTTCAGCCGCTTTGGTCCACCGATGCGCCCCCAGCTGCAGCTCACTACCCACTCGCCCAGGAGGTTCTGGCCAAGGGTGATGCCGTACTCGCGGAAACGGTTATTGTCAGGCGCCACCTGTTCGAAGCGGATCCACCGGCTCCATTCCGGTAGCGGTGGAGGCGGTTGATCGGTTGCTATCACGAGGGACACCTCAGAGCACTTCAGATGGTGTGTACTGCAACAACACTTTAGCGTAACGATAACTTGTTTACTCTAATCTCACATTTCGCAGGTACTAATATGGACACAGCATATAGGGTTTCTTGTAACTCGTTTTTCGCAGCTTGAAGAGAGCGCTCGATCTCGGAGTTTGGGCGAATCGCACGGGTAACGCCCTTTATCTTGCCCGATGGGGGACGGTGACTTCCTGATTACAATCAGTTACGAAGGGCCGCAGTTCTCCCCCTCCTCCCCGCGGCCCTTTATTCGTGGTCGTGCATCTTTATGCGGCACCACAACATGTAGGGTTTAGGGTTCGGTACAGGACGGGGGTTATCGGGCGATTCTGGCCCGATAGGACCGCGGATATGCAGAACTCTGGATACGAACTTCCGAGAATTTATCTTCTAGGCACTTCGGTGAATAAACCTCCCTGGCTTCTTGCACCCCCCTTGTAACTGTAGTATGCAACAAAAATCAGCCATTTGGGGGATGTGTCGACCCCTCCACAGCTGCGAACATGAACATCCCCTGTAGCCACGAATCAAGGGAGGTGGTGAACAGCAGGTAAAGAGACCAGACTCAAGGGAGGATCAGTGGCTGCGCTCCTCAAGCAGCCCCAGGGACGCGTTTTTGCGCGTGTATGTATGTCGGTGAGGATA
>JALZHG010000609.1 GCA_030914045.1 Chloroflexota bacterium
TCATTAGCCCGATGCCTATGCGGTTCTTGAGCTATTGAGAGCCTCGTAGGGGACGATTTTCTGCCATCGTTACTCCACCTATACGTCGCACATTTAATGGCGAGGTTTGCTCTCGTGTCCCACTTTCTGGGTCTGCGGTCCATCCCATAAAGATACTCATGGACGGCGGCTTCTCTACGCCCTTCTAAGGTGCTCGGCCCCGGTCCTATGCTCCAGGGACGCCACAGAGGGGCACAGAGCTTCCAGTAGGTATCACGAGGAAGTCAGGATAATATGCGACGAGTGCCGATCTTAGTCCAGTACGCTCATAAGTGTTGGACCGGTGCTATGCGGACTTCCGAGAACACCCCTTCTAGGCAGTAGGGTGAATAAAGCGGCTCTAGCTCACAGTTGGGGGAGGCGCCGGGGACCGCCTACCGGTATGCTGTCCCTCGTCGGACAGCGGGGCGGCGGAGGGTGCTCCTATTTACTCCGCCCCCCAAGAAGAGGAGGAGGTTTGTCGTGAGGAGAACCATGCTGTTGGTGAGCGCTCTGGCGCTTGCGTTGTTGGTGGCCGCGGGCGTGGCGCTCGCCCAGCCGGTCGGGGATCAGGTTGGGGACCTACAAGGAGGCCAAGGGGTTACCAAGACCTGCCCAACCGATTGCGACGGCACCACCTACCCCGACACCCTCATAGGGACCAACGCCCCCAACCACATCGAGGGGCTCGGCGGCAACGAGACGCCCACCTTCGGCGACCTCATACAGGGCCACGGCGGCAACGACATCCTCTACGGCAACCAAGGCGGCGACAGGATAGAAGGCGGCGCCAACATCGACACGATCTATGGCGGCCTCGGCCTGGACCTGTTGATCGGCGGCATCGGTGAAGACAAGATATACGGTGGCTCGGGCGGCGACGAGATCAGGGTGAAGGACGGCTACAAGGACGTGGTCAACTGCCAGGGGGGCAACGACAACGTCACCAACCGCGACTCCTTTGACGTGCTTCGAAACTGCTAGGAGGGCTCTGTGCCCACCGGTCGAAGCGGTCTAGTGCTACTACTCTACGCTGGGTGAGGACGAAGGGTCGGGGTCTTACGGGGTTCCGACCCTTCCTTATTGCCCTTATTCACCCAAGTGCCTAGAAGGCGAATCCTCGGAAGTTCGCAACATCAAGCAACGCCCAACAAACAGCAAATATACGCCAGATAAGGGATGTGCCTAGTCCCGCCGATTGCTACGATGGTGGAGTTGTACAACTCAGCGGAGCTGGTGTGTCTTGGCGGAGAAGGAGTAGGCGATGAAGCAAAGGGCGATACTCTTGCTCGCAGGGATGGGCATAGCGCTGCTGACCTTGGCATGCGCAGTGGCCTTGGCGGCTGATGAGCCAGACTACCAGGCTCAGATAGTGGGCGGGACCGCTGTGTCCAACGGCGAGTACCCGTTCATGGCTTCTTTGCAAGAGAGAAAGCACAATCAGCCACCGGCCAAGGAGCATTTCTGTGGCGGCGCGTTGATCGACCCTGACAGCGTACTCACGGCTGCGCACTGCGCGGTCTACATAAAGCGCGAGATACCGGCTAGGAAGTTGCGGATCGTCGTCGGCCTGACGGTATTGAACAGCGATCAGGGTCAGGCGCGTAAGATCAGCAGGCTTTCAGACATCTCTGTCCACCCACGCTACCATGGGGGCAGAAGGGCCGCCTACGACGCCGCGGTGATCGAGCTGAGCCGCCCGGTAAGCTTCGATCCCCTCAAACTCGCCACCGCTAGCCAGAACGAGCTGGAGAAGCCGGGCCGTAAGGCGCGCATAGCCGGTTGGGGCAACACGATCAAGCAGAGGCCACCGTTCAACCTGGAGCCGGATAGCTACCCGAATCGGATGCACGCGGCGACGGTGCCACTCGTCTCCGACGCTAGGGCTAAAGACGTTTACGGGTCCTCCTACCGCCCGCGCCTCATGGTTGCGGCGGGCAAGGAGGGCAAGGATACCTGCCAGGGCGATTCCGGCGGCCCCATGTGGGCCACGACGCCTCAGGGTCGCCGCCAGATCGGCATCACCAGCTTCGGCGCTGGGTGCGGGGCGCAAGGTTACCCCGGTGTCTACACCGAGGTGAACGCGTCCTCCATCAGGAACTTCATCACCGGAGCTGCTAGACGGTGAGCCCCTCTCTTCTTCTCTTGCCCCGTGTGAATTTCCGAGGCGGGGCGCGGGTCCTAGAAAGGAC
>JALZHG010000223.1 GCA_030914045.1 Chloroflexota bacterium
TTCTTTACCTGCCGATAGAGTTAAAACGCAAGCTAAGAGCTTGCGCCAATAGGCGAGTAGCGTATGTGTCAAGGAGCACTCAGAAGGCTGTGCAATCTCTCCGAGAGATGTCATGTGCGAAAAGTTGCCCGCCTATTGGCGCGGCCTCTAAGCCTAATAGACATCCGTTGGCCGGTTGGGCGAACGCCCTTGAAGGTGCCCTGATGGCTACCGTGAAAGGTCTTACGCGTCGCTACCTTGTCTCCTTCGGCGATCATGTCCTCTACGGTGAAATAGGAATCCGGGAACGCTTGGCGAAACATGGCCGTCACCTGCTTAACACCCTCACAGTTCGAAAGCACTCCCGGTGGAGCGCTGTGGTTTACGAACTCGGGGGAGCAAAGCTCATCTATGGCGTCGATGTTGCCCGCGCTCTGCACTTCGTCGACGAAGCGGCGGACTAGGGCCTTGTTTTTATCTGCCGACAAGCTTTTGTCCTCCCTGTACCCTTCCCTGGGGTCACGACGCCCTAGCACATGATGCTAGACACCACAACCCGACGCGAACTTCCCACAAGACCCCTTGCATGCATTTCCGTGAGCAGCATGAGCGTGTAGTAGCTAGACCAGCGCCAGTTCGATCTCCGGCTCCCGGCCAAGCGTAACGGAGAAGCGAAGCTCGGGGGATGCGTTGCATTCGGAACGTTGAGGAGGGTGTTGTGTCCCCCGGCGATCAGCGATTACCGGTTTTGTGGCACACCCGACGGTCGCCCGAACCGAACGGCTGTGATGCCGTCACTCAACAGGGCGCGAAGGTGTATATCGGGGGTCATGGTGTCTTGTAATTTTGTACCAACACGCTGATATTGGAACACGAACCTAGTAGGACGATGCCTTACACTCGTTTTTGGAACGAGTACTACGGACCAGATACCGTGAAGAATCGTATTGACGAGCTTAAACCCGAACGTGGAATGCCGCCAAGCGAAGGTGTGACGCTTCACCGTGGGAAGCTAGCCACTAGGGCAACACCCTAAGGGCAGGGACAGACGTGGGTCCTCCCTTGGCATCCTTGCCGTCTAACTCTCACCCACTATTCACCCTACTGCCTAGATGTATGGAATTCTCGGAAGTTCATTTACGAGAACCTGCAACCTTATTCACCCAGAGGCGCAAAACGGCCGATTCCCCCACCGCGATCGCCAAAACCCTAAACCCTACATCTTGTGGTTTCGCATAAATATGCACGTCTGCCGTATGTATACACACGAACACAGGAACTTTTCTTGATTGTCACGGCGCCACGATAATCGGTACTCGACCGGGGCTACCACCAACCTCCCACCGGCGTCGGGGGCGTAAGTACCTACCGAGCTGACCGCTTCACCACTGATGGGCTGCTGGGGTTTCTGAGTCGCAATACTCCCCGCCGGTCATCTCGGCGGGCGGTGCTACTCGCCGAAGATGCGAGACCACCACGAACGGCGCTCTGCGGGCTCCTCTGAGGCCTCCTCACGAGGTCCTTCGGCACCCTCCGTAGGGCTATCACTAGGACCGGGGCTCACAGGCGATTCTTGCGGCTCTAAGGGCGGAGGCTCTAGCTCGGGGATGCGTTGCATGAGCTGGGCCATGAGGGTGTCATGGCGCCGATGCTCCTCGGTGCGGGCTTCCCGCTCCTCCTCCAGGGCTTGCTCGAGGTAGCGCACGCGATCACGGAGTTCGTTCACAAGCTCCTCGCGCAGCTCCGCGGCGTCCGGGTGTGTTTGGTCAGTTGTTTGGTCCTGACCCTGTGATGTAGGGTCAATGTTTGGTCTCGTTTGGTCAGCCTCAAGTAGAACGTAAACTGTGCCGCCGGGCCGCGGTGGGTCCTTTATCGAATCCAGCCTACCCCGCTTAATACGGGTTCTTACAGCCTCTGCGGTGATGCCGAGAATATCTGCGGCCTCTGATACCGTGACGCGCCGGCGCTCGTGGTGGTGTTCGGGCTGTGTTCGGTCAGCGGCTCGTCCGGTGTCCACTCCCACGCTTCGCATCTTACCCACGCTGGCAGACGTTTGCGCAGCCCCCCTATAACTGGGGGTTCCCTGTGGATAAATCCTATATATTGTGCATAAGTGGGGATTCATTGGGGGAATTCATCGCTGTGCGTCAAGATGGGTGTGGCCCTGTGTCTGTGTCTCGCAGCTCGCAATCCCTTGCGGAACACTAACCACTCAACCGTATGGGCGGGGAGGGCCCTTAGAATCCAACGTCGTCGCTCTGGCAAAAGCTCTAGACTTATTGTACGTGTCTTCGGGTACTAATTTCACTGTCGGAACTGGACCTCCGAGTAGGAGGTAGAGACCGATGGGCAGGGTAGCTTGACATAAGCACTCTGTTGATTGTCGACCACGGCATAGCGTCGTGGCGGGGCTAGCGAAAAGCCCTTGGGCTGGTGGAGTGATTTCGCACCAACCGGCTCGGCTTTGCTGGCCCTCTCCTATTTCTGTGAGCAATCTACCAGAGCAGGTCCTCAGCGAGACTCTCAAGGTCTCCCATGTGGAGGTTCATCCGCGATTTATCGCCCAAATATAAGCTCAGAGTAATTCGGGCGTCCAACTTTTTGGGGGATGGCCGCCCCCAACCTTTCCCGGGCGTCCTCCGGCCCTTAGAAGTCCTCGTGACCCTCGTGGGCTATCTGATGTTTATTTGCGTGTTGTACGCGACAGCTGGCGTGTTAGCCTGGAGCTTACGCACTTGGGCGAGCGTCTTTATGGCAGCGAGGTATCGGCGGTTGACGCTCTCCTGCAGCTTCCCCATCTGGAGGAGGTAAGTGGGAGATACGTTGAGATTGGTGCGTCCGTAGTATGCGGAGAGGAGAGCCTCCTGCAGTTCCGTGAGCACCCAAAGGGAGGCGATTCGTTCCGCTAGTAGAACCTCGAGGTGAGAAGGATTCTCTCCGGCCATCTCCCTGGCCATGTGGGACGCCTGCTCCACGATGGCGTCTTCCACGAGCGGGTCCTCCCCAGAGGCGGTCTTTGCCAGCATACGCCGATAGGTCCTCGCCGCGTCGGCACACCGAGCAACGACCTCCGGGGCAGCCCTTTGAACAGCCGCCCGGAGCTCCCCCCTCGCCTCCCGGTCGCCGTCTTCGGCCTTATCCGATAGCGCCCGCAAGTGCTTGAGTTCGTCGCGCACGTTCACGAGACGGGCGTGCTCCTGGCGCTTGTCCTCGAGGCTGCGTATCTCTTCTTGGACCGGCTCTGAGGCCTCAAGTGCTTCGTGCACGTCGCCACTCTCCTTTATGCCTATGGAATCCTTCGGCCACGAGATGCGCTCGAGACAGCATCGCGGCGGCCTCGTCTATCTCTAGGACCGGGGCAGCGACGCTAATTTCCTATAATACATCACACGCCGTCCAGCACCGTGAGGACGCAACAGATCGCAAACTCAAGAAGGCCCGGCCCAAGATCAAGAGAACGGCAGAGGAGTATTATGCGTTATGCTGCAGCCGAGCGCGGATGCCGGAGGAGAGGTCCGTGGTGACCTGTAGGACGGCGCCCTCCTCGCCTGAGCGCTCGCGCCACAGGCGCACGAGGTCCCCCCCGAAGTTCTCGTTGAGGTGGTTGGCGGCGTAGGAGTTGGGTACCACGACGGTGAGGGTGGACCCCTCAAGCTGTCCGCCCTCGAACTGTTCGAACCAGGGAGGCAGGCTTGCGCAGCCGCGCAAGGCCACCAGGTCTGCCACGAGTGCCTCCCAAGCCTCCTCGGCTTTGGTATCCGCAACGCGGGGTTCGGCAGATGGAGTGGGTGAAGGCTCTAGGTCTTCGGGGTTCTCCGGAGCAAGGGATAACTGCCTCTGGTCGAAGGAGGGTTGCGGAGCTGATATGACAGCCTGCGCAGGCACCTGCGTCCGCTGGTTCCTCTCGTTAGGTGCCGACGGCGGTCCCGCGTCCCGCGTCGGATGCTGCAAAGGGAGGGTTTCGGGCAAATCGTAACTCTCCTCTATCGCTTTCCTGAGCCAGCCGGCCCGGTTGCGGATCCCCTTCTGGGTTACCAAGGCCTCCGCGTAACGCAGGCACTTCTCGGAACCGTAGCGGGCCACCAAGTCGCGCGCTATGTCGCCCCGCACGCCTTCGGCCATCAAACGGCGGATCGCGAAAATTTCCTCCGGATCCCCGGACAGCTCCAAGGCCTTCTGCCGACGGACAAACTCGCCCGAGACGCGGTAGCGGATCGTCTCCCCCTCGTAACCTACCTCGGAGATAAATCCCCGCTCTGTCAACTCCGCGTGGGCCCGGCTAAGGGCCTCTTTTATCTTGGAGGCGTATGGGTAGTCAGCGAGTGGGATCTGCTCGCGAAGGGTGAAAAGGTCCTCCTGAAAGGTGAGCTGCCCGTGACGTTGCTGGTCAATCAGGCGATAGAGCCGTCTCGCCAAGGGCGAGTGCAGGGACCAGTAGAAGTCTGCGTCCAACCCTTTCAGGTATTGGGTCTGGAAGTTGCGGATGAAGATCGGATGAAACTCCAACGAGTGGCGCTCGCGGGGTTCGCCTTCTCTGGACCTGTCGCTCATCAGATGGACGGACCAGATATTGAATGAGTCAGAGATGTAGCTGTCTCGCTCCTTACTATAGAAGGCGCTCTCCGACTTTATCCGGGTGGCGCCGATACGCTCCAGCGAATCTCTGACGTCACGATAGACTTTGCCACCGCTCTTGCCCGACTTGGACCAACCGAGGAGCTTCACGAGTTCGTAGAGGGAGAAGCGCAGCTTCCCGGTGGCCGGCATGCCTCCCTTACGCTCCAAGAGCTCTAGCACCGCCAGGTAAACGTCTTGGTCTAAGGGACCTGGTGTTCCGTACCCCACCGAAGGCATGACCGTCCACTGCTGGCGCAGCGAAGCTCCGTTTTTGCCTTCAAGGATGCGCTCGAACACCCGAGCTTCAAGCTTTCGGTTGCGCCGTTTAATGGCAAAGAAGGGGTATTCCTCGAGGTTGGATTCTGCCTTGACGAGGTGCTCTTCCGCGTTGGACTTTGCTAGCCTTGACGAAGCTTGTCTCCCTGCCATGCTCCCTCCCCTGGCTATTTCCAAACCTCTGTTGTTAATAAACAAACAATATAACAACACATAAACAGGGGCACATGAACTTCGTTCGAAAAATCCTAGGTTTGCAGCAAAACTCCAAAACAAATTTCCTGGAGAGTCCGGTATCTCTTCCTGGAGAGTCCGGTATCTCTTCCTGGAGAGTCCGGTATCTCTTCCTGGAGAGTCCGGTATTTTAGAAGTGGGTTTCGCGGCGGGGGTCCGAGCTCTAGTCGACGCACTGGGCGATCTGCGTGTAATACGTGTCCAGCTCCTCCTTGTCCACTGCCGACGTACAGAGTGCGCTGCTTGCCTCACGGTAATGGAAGTACCAGTAGGGCCCCATACGAACTTCCGCTAATCGCCCAGCGTGTTGAAAAACTCCTTCGCGCTCTCTTCTGCCCCCGGTTCAGGGGCTTAAAACGCCGATTTTGTAGTGTTTTGGCCTTGATTTCGAGCTCTTGTGGATCGCCGACCGGGCCGACAACGACTTTTTCAACGGGCTGACCCCTTCTAGTAC
>JALZHG010000610.1 GCA_030914045.1 Chloroflexota bacterium
CCTCTGATCCTCCGCGAGAAGTACCTGGCCACAAGCAAGAACAAAGGGACCACAAAGAGCGACACCAGCGCCAGCCGCCACTGCAGGTAGAAGAGCGCCCCGACAAAGAAGACGAGCTGGAACAGGTAGGTCATGATCGAGGCTACTTCTGAGACCATCAGCTCCTCGATCTCGTCGACGTCGTTGGAGAGACGCGAGATCATGTCACCTAGACTTCGCCGGTCGAAGAAATCTAGGGAGAGACCGTGCAGGTGACGAAAAAGATCGGTGCGCAGCGAGACCACGAATCGCCCTCCGACCCACTCCGAGAGGTACTCGTCGCAGAAGGATACGATACCCTCGGCCAGGGTAAGCCCGAGGTACGCCAGCATCACCCACAGGAGGAGTCCGAACTCCCGGGGTACCAGTACCTCGTCAACGAGGATCTTGTACATCCAGATCGTAGCCGCCTGTAGCGCTGACCCCAATGCCGCGAAGAGTAGTATCAGGGGCAGCCAGCGGCGGTAGGGACGCGCATAGGGCCAGAAGCGCCGAAATATCTCCCGCAGCCGCATCACGGGAGCAGCGGCCACGAGCCCGCCCTCTTCCTCTATTCCAGAGAACAGAAGGCGAATCGCCCGCCTGAGTTTTGCCAAACTTAGTATCGTCATCCTAAACCTTATAGTTAAGAGGTAGGACCCCGCCACCTAGCGGGGTCCTACCGGCGTCAAGCCATCGCTCAGCTCTAGGTGTCGCGACGACAACGCCGTACACAACGCCTTTGACGCCTGCCGGTATACCTGCGGCGACAGCGCCTCACGCACCTGCCGGTACCGGTGCTCGTGCTGTAAGTCCTGCTAGCCGGCTCTGCTTGGATGAATGCCATCTTGTTCACCTCCTTCGGAGTGGCCCTGTCTTCTTATTACGTTCACCATTGTCTCCGACGGTTGTTAAAGGGCCCTTAGAGGGGGGTTAACACGCTCTAATTTGGGTGGAGATGAGAAAGTTCTAATCTTTGGAGGTTTTATACCAAGTCCGTTTGGATAGCTTTCTCATCACGCAGCATTCGGCCACCAGTGGTAGCGGATGTAGGAGCGGATGAGCTCGGGCTGGTCGCACAAAGCCACGCAACGCTCCACGAGTGCTTCCTCCAGTTGCTCGATCTCCTCGAAGTGGCGGTTTGCAATGCCCTCGTTGGAAAGCGGCCAGAGCCTCTCTGCGGGCTGTAGCTCAGGGGAGTGGGAGGGTAGGAACTCCAGGTGTATCCCTTCTGGCACCTCTAGCTTCTTCTTTGCGGTGTGCCAGCCGGCTTGATCAATGACGAGCAGGATGTGTTTTCTCTCTCCCGCTCCCACTTCCCTGGCGAAGTGCTCCAACGCCAAGGAGAACACTTCCGCGCTGACGGTGGGTAACACGAGCCAGTGGACCTCTCCACTCTTGGGGCGCGCGAAGGCGTAGAGGTAGGTCCATTCATATCGCTGGTGGACCTCAACCAGCGGCCTCTTACCGATGGGACTCCACACCTTGCGGATGATCGGTTTGAGACCCAGACGATGCTCATCTTCACACCACAACTCTACCTTGGCCGTTGGGTAGCTCTCCTCGAGCCTTAAAACCCTCCTCGAGAGCTTTTTTTGAGAGCCTCCTGCTGATGTTTGTCGGCCTTTTTATGACGAGGCCTCGGAACCTTGGGGCTGTTGCCCAGCTTCCTCATATACTCCCAGCCTCTCTGCTTTTTCTGGCTGAGCACCTTGCCAGTCCTACGCTCGATCCACTCGCCTACCTTGGGCGAGTTCCACATCCCTCCATCAGGCGGAGGCTTCTTCAGCGCTTCTCGGAGTTCCTCCTGCTCCTCAGCAGTGAGTAGCGCCCTCTCTTTAGCACCCGGGTTTAGGTGACGACGGTCTCCCAAAGCCAAAGGGCCATAGCGATTGTAACGGCGAACGAGCTGTTGAATCCATCCCCTGGAGTATCCGGTTGCCTCCATCACTTGGGTAGTAGTCTTGCCCTCGCTGATGAGCCAAAGGATCTGGTAGTGGCTGCGTGAGACCGGATCGTAGGCCTTGCGGTAACGGTTCTCCAACTCTTTTGCGTTGAGGTGCGGCTCAAGTTTTATCGTCTTTGGCATAATCAGTCATTATACAGACGTACTTGGTATTACAGCTTCACATCGCTACCGCGTTCGAGTGGGCCCACGCAAGCTGGGACAACACTGGAGAACCTCTCCAT
>JALZHG010000611.1 GCA_030914045.1 Chloroflexota bacterium
CTCTTCGGGTTCGGTCAAGCGGTGTTCCACGGCATCGTCCCTCCCCTCCGCGCGAAGGCCCGCTACGGCCCCGGGTTCCTGTCCGCCTTCTTCTTGCACGTGCCCATCGGCATCAACTACCTCCGCGCGGTCGGCTCCGAGCGGCCGTCGGGGCGCGGGGACTGGGCCCGTGCGGCGGCCTACACGGTCGCCTTCACCGCGCTCGGGATCGGTGCGCCGCTGTGGCTGCTGAGGAACGAGGAGAGCCCCTACCGCTTCACGGAGCGGCAAGTGGGACCGTACGGCAGACACGGCTGATGCCTCCCCTATTCACCGAACCTCCTAGAGAAACTGTCCGACAATCCCCAGGAGTGGCCGCGACGTAGCTCTATGGACCACCGAAAATGGCTCAAGGGGCCAGTTTCGTCCTCCTTGTATTGGCCACATTTACGCTCGGAGCGTTGCTAGTACCCCTTTTCGGACGGTTTCTAGAGACTGTCTGAAAAGTCCCAAGATGCTGGCAAACCACTGCGTAGGCAACCTCAGAAAGGCTACTTTGGCGCTCTTCCCTTCCACCATACGCACGGCCTGCAGCAGGTGACCGTGGACCAGCATCAAGAATGCCTCAGCGCGGGCGTACTCTCCCCTCTTTAGAAGGTTGGTGCCCATCAGAGTCCAGTTGATCAGGCTGCAGCACAGGAAGAGAGCTCGCTCGGAAGTGTCTATCTCAGGTGGACGTCGTACCAGCCAGCTCACCCGACGAGACAGCTCACCGCTCTTGTCCACAAGCACCGCGGACTCTAGCGACGGGAACCAAGCACTCTCCTATGCGTCGACCAGTCCCGCGTTCGAGTAATGCTCGAAGTGGAACTCGCCCCTGACTAGGTTCTCGAAGATAGCGTTACCGTTACCGAACTCGTTGATGTAGTAGAGTTCGAGCGGCGCGATCCGACGGACCCACGCTTCCTCCTCCAAGGCCTCGAAAGCTTCGTCATCGAAGAACACGTAGAACTCAATATCCGAGAAGGAGTCTCCTTGGCCGAGTGCGAAGGAGCCGTACATCAGTGCGGCCACTACGCGCTCGTCTCCCTCGCAGAGCTCTCGACGTTCTCAATCATGACCTCCTGCTGAAGCATCAGACCTCCTCTCAAGGGAGAGGGTAGCCCGAAAAAGGTTGCGAGTTGCGCCTATTCGCCGAAATGCTTAGAAAGGAGCGTTCTACAAAGTACGGGACCGGTGCGGCGGTGTGTTAGCGGCGAGCGGATGAGGGTAAGTACCCGATGAGGCAAGCCGCGAAGCGTAAGGGGTGAGGAAGATGCCTCGAATAAGGGACCTGATGGTGTCCCCCGTGGTGACGACTGAGCGCGGTACGAGCGTCGTGGACGCGGCCAAGCGGATGATACAGGAGGAGAAGGGACCGCTGCCGATCGTAGAGGGTGAGCGGCCCGTGGCCATCGTCACAGATCGCGACATCGTAGCGCACGCGGTGGCCGAGGGACGCGACCCCAACTCGGTGACCGTGGACGACATCGCAACGCGTGACCTCGTCACCATCAGGCCAGACCAGGACGTCGAGGAGGCGCGCCAGCTGATGGCGCAGCATGAGCTGGACCGCATCCTGGTCGTCGAGGGCGACAGGCTAGTTGGCATCATCTCGGAGGCGGACCTCCGTTCCGATGAGGGGCCTTTGGCCTGAGATCGTATCCGGTTACGGGAGAATCGGCACTCCGTGTGCGTACAAATAGGGAGGTGAAAGCATGAGCGTGGCGAGAGTCACCGAGCTTAGCGGCGTCTCCCCGGAGGGCTTCGAGGCGGCCCTAAGGGAGGCCCTGGAGCGCGCCAACAAGACCCTGCGCAACATTGAGGGCGCCTGGGTTAAGGACATGAACGTCCTCATCGAGGACGGCAACATCGTCGGCTACAAGGTGAACCTGGCCGTCACCTTCGTCCTGGAGGATGGTGCCTAGCGACGAGCAACCGCAAAACCCGAAGAAGGGCCGGAGCATAGCAGGTCCGGCCCACCCTTATGCCCTTATTCACCCAACGTCGTGGAAGAGGTGTTCTACGAAGTTCGCAATGGCAAGCAACGCCCAAGTAACAGCAAAATACACAAGGTATGGGGATGCGCCGCGCCTCCTTAGAGGCTACAGTACCGCGTAGGTTACGCGAGCCGAACGGGATCGGCGATGCGATGCACAATCAGAGTCCTCCTCCTAGAGGATCACGCCG
>JALZHG010000612.1 GCA_030914045.1 Chloroflexota bacterium
GACAGAAGAGAACCTGCAAAGGCTTATAAGACGAATCAGTCCCCGACGGGGACTTTGCCTTGTGTAGCCCTCGATTTCAATCGACGGGCGTCTCCTGGCGACAACGATCCCCGCCAACACCACGCACCCATCGTCCATCGTCCGGGGTACAGCATCAGTCATCACTCGTCACTCATCACTCGTCACTCGTCACTCGTCACTCGTCACTACCATATGTTATAATCTCCACTTGAATGTTTAGCTAAACGTGAGGAGAAGTGACATGGTGCAGGTTGCAAACCCGGCTGAAATGGCGAGCGCGGGTACCGATTACGTCTACCGTCCCGAGGCGCTTTTACGCCGCATAGAGCGGGTGCGAGAGGCGATGGAGAACGCGGGCGTGGACAGCATGCTCTTGTCCAACCCACACAACCGGCACTGGCTCACCGGGTTCACAGGCGAGGACGCGCCCCCGCTGGACACCGCCGGTTTCCTCCTCATCGGCTCCGACGACCTCTGCCTCATCACCGACGGCCGGTATACGATACAGGCGGGCCGCGAGCTTGCCCCTGAGCTTGGGGTGCAGGTGGTGGCGCGCACGGGCAAGCTGGAAGCCGCGCTGAACGAGCAGATAAGCGCCCGCAAGGTCAAGCGCCTCGGCTTCGAGACCGCCCACCTGCTGCACATGTACTTCCAGTCGCTCACCGATGGGCTGCCGGAAGTTACGCTGGTGCCCACCACGAAGCTGGTCGAGCCGTTCCGCATGGTGAAGGACGAGGAAGAACTGAGCATCCTCCGCCGCGCCATCAGCATCTCCGACCGCGCTTTCAACATTGTCAGCCGGCGCATCGAGCCTGGTATGACCGAGAAGCAGGTCGCCTGGGAGATAGAAAAGACCATGCGCGACCTGGGAGCCGACGACCGCGCTTTCGGTACGACCGTGGCGGGAGGCCCCAACGGCGCGATGGCCCACGCGGGGGCAGGCGACCGTCCCTTGCGCGAGGGCGAGCCTATCGTGATTGACATGGGCGCGAAGCTCCACGGCTATAGCTCCGACATGACGCGCACCATCTGCCTGGGCGAGCCAACCGACAAGTTCCGCGAGATTTACAACATCGTACTGAGGGCGCACCTGGCTTGCGAGGAGCAGTCCCGCGCAGGTATCAGCGGGCACCAGGCCGATGCTTACTGCCGCGAGGTTATTGCGGAGGCGGGCTACGGCGATTACTTCACCCACAGCACCGGGCACGGCATCGGCCTGGAGGTGCACGAAGGCCCAAGCCTGCGCAAGGCGATAGAGGACCCCATACCCGCAGGCTCCGTCGCCAGCGTCGAGCCGGGCATTTACATCGAGGGCTGGGGTGGCGTGCGCATAGAGGACCTGGTGCTCTTCCGCGAGAACGACGTGGAAGTGCTCACGCAAGCGGATAAGCAGGGATTGTATTGAAACGTGAAACGTGAAACGTGATGCGGCTATAGGAATAGTGTCCATCATAGCCGTGATAGTACACTTAGCACCATCACGTTTCACGTTTCACGTTTCAGAGAAGAGGAGATAGCGACGATATGACAGTAACCACCAGCGAACTCCGGAAGGGCCTTATAGTCATCCTGGACGACGGTAACATGTACAAGGTAATGGACTGGGCGCACAACAAGCAGGGGCGTGGTAGCGCGCAGGTGCGGTTGTCGCTCAAGAACATACGCAGCGGCTCGAATATCGAGCGCTCGTTCCAGGCAGGAGCCAAGTTTGACGACGTGCGCCTTGAGCGCCGCCCGTTGCAGTTCCAGTACAACGACGGCAACGACTATAACTTCATGGACCCCGAGACTTACGACCAGATGACAATCAGCGCCGATACGCTGGGCGACGCCCGCAACTACATCAGGGAGAACGATACGATAGATTTTCTGATGTACAACGACGAGGTGCTGGACGTAGACCTGCCCGCCGCCGTGACGCTCAAGATAGTGCAGAGCGACCCGGGCGTCAGGGGCGATACCGCCACCGGCGCGACCAAACCCGCCACGCTGGAAACCGGCATCACGGTAAACGTCCCGTTGTTCGTCAACGAAGGCGACACCATCAAGGTCGACACCCGCAGCGGCAAATACCTGGAAAGAGTTTGACGGAATTGGGATTTGGGAATTAGGATTTCGGATTTGCTTGGATATCTACTAAATCCGAAATCCTAATTCCCAAATCCCAAATGGAGGAATCATGGTAC
>JALZHG010000224.1 GCA_030914045.1 Chloroflexota bacterium
CGTTTGGGGCATGTTTACGAGGATCGAGCAACCTTGGTTGAAGCGATCTTCGTCCCATATCCCGCCCCAACAAACTACCGCTAAAGCGTTTGTCATAGAAATTGGACCGGTGTTCGGTAACCGCAGTGGCCGAAAAAGCCCCGGGCATCTCCGACCGTGATGGCGTCCAAAGCCGCACCCATCGCCTCCACCAAAGCCTGGCGGCTCCTGGCCCCGCTCTTTCTGAGCAGCCCCTTGAGCTTGGCGAATGCCTCTTCGATGGGGTTATAGTCCGGTGAGTAGGGCGGCAGGTAGATCAGTTCGCAACCGCGCTCCTCGATGATCTCGCGCACCCGCCCTCCCTTGTGGGCCGAGAGGTTGTCCATAACCACCACCTGCCCTGGCGAAAGCATCGAGGCGAGCACACCTTCGAGGTAAGCTTCGAACACCTGGCGAGTGGTGGCTCCTTCGACTGCGAGGGAAGGTCCCATCCCATAGAGGCTCATGCTCGAAAGCAGCGTGACGTTCTTGCCCCAGTTGCGCGGTGCCTTCGCAGGCGCCCGCTCCCCTCGTCTGGACCAAGCATACAACGGCACCAGAGAGATGTTCGCGCCGCATTCGTCCACGAATACGAGGCGCCTCGCTTCGATCCCCCCGACGACCATCGCCCTCCAAGCGGCCCTCAAGAACTCGTCTCGCTCCGCCGCTCCCAGCGATCTTTTTTCTGCCGAAGCCCATGCGCCTCAGCGTTCGCGAGACGGTGGAGTCGCTCACCTCGATCCCAGCCACCCCTGCTAGCAGCTCGCTCCTCTGCGAAAGCGTGGCCGTCGGGCGTTCCTGCAGGTCGCGCTCGAGGAGCCTCTCGGCCGTCGCATTCGCCTTGCGCTGCTTGCCGGGAGGCTTGCGAGGGGTAAGGCCTTCGCCGCGTTCGGCTCTGCCCGCGTAGCGTTTGACCGTCGAGAGGCCCACACCGAAGGCGCGGGCGACCTGTGCCTTGGGCGTGCCAGTCGAGACCGCTTCGACGATCTTCCGTCTGAGGTCCACAGAGTAAGCTTTCATGCGGGCATGATGATACCGGCCCAAACATATTGCAAACCGCTTCAGAAGAGGCGATGGACAACCTTAGAGAAGCCGCCCGACTCGTCAGGGCTACACAGACCGTCATGCACACCGGGGCATGACCGAAGACGTGAACTACAGGGAGTTAGTAATGCGACTCTCTACGGCGCTTGCTATGACTGAGGCGGCTTATCTGGAGGCTAAGAGGAGACGCAGCCTCTAACTCAAGGACGCCCCTTCTTCTAGGAACCTCGGTGGATAGGGCCGTCTGGTGGACTGTTTTGCGCGAATGGTCCAGAGAAATGACCACCTGACATATTGACGACTCCGTATGCCGCTGTCATACTCATGGCCAACTGACGAAAAGGCAAACCCATCGCAAGGTGGGGACGCAAAGCCTACGGGCCTCTCAGAGGTGGCCGGGCTGCCGAACAGCGGTAGAGCTTTCTCTGAAGCTCTGCCCTCACAAAGGAGGGAGAAGATGCGTTCTCCGTACCGTATCGAGCCGACAAGTAGCTCTCGCGAACCAGCCTCGACGCCACTCTAAAGCCCATAGTCTGAAGAGAACCGAGTCGAATGAAAGCTCACCGATGAGCGAGCGAATGCGTACGTTTGTTCCCGCGATATTTCAGCGTGCCTGGCTTCTCTATCTGGCATTGGGCGTCGTTGTCGCAGGGGCGTATGTGCTGTTGTCGGGAGCGGCCCAAGCGACCCTTTACAACCTACTCGGCGCCTCTGCGGTGATAGCGATCTTAATTGGTGTGCACCGCTCTCGCCCCGAGCCTGTCCTGCCTTGGTACTTCATCGCCTTAGGTGTTGCCCTCTTCGTAGGCGGTGACGTGATCTTCTTTAATGTCTACCCTAGCGTACTGGGTGTCCGACCGCCTTTTCCTTCGGTTGCTGACATCTTCTACGTTAGCAGTTACCTCATCGTCGCCTTAGGGCTGGCGTTACTCATTCGCAGCATTGGGGACGAACGCAACTGGGGTGGCCTGATAGACGCGGCGATCATCGCCGTGGGTGTAGGGATGCTCTCGTGGAAATTTCTCATAGAACCTTACGTGGAAGCCGAAACGCTGCCGCTGCTCGTGCGCCTCGTCGCGATCGACTACCCGTTCATGGGTGTGGTCTGGGTCGCGCTGGCGCTGCGGCTACTGTTCGCATCACATGGTCTTCGCCCGCTGGCTCTGTACCTACTGCTTCTGGCTGTCTTGTTCCACCCTATAGCCGATGCTATCTACAGTTGGCAGGTAATCCACGACACCTACGCCACGGGCACGACCGTAGCCATCGGCTGGATACTCTCCTACGCGTTATTCGGTGCAGCGACGTTGCACCCATCCATGCGCGATCTGTCGGGAAGCACGTACAGCGCCAGATCGATGTTTTCCCGCTGGCGCCTGATGGTGCTCGCGGCAGCGGCTCTGATGGCCCCCGCCTTGCTCTTGGCAGATGCCATACAGAAGGAGATAGTACAGATACCCCTGATCGTCGGCTTGTTCGTGCTGTTCATGCTGGTGCTGCTTCGCCTGGCGGGCCTCCTGCGCGACAACGAGCGAACGACGGCGGAGATCAGGCACCTTAACGAGTCGCTGGAGGAGCGCGTCGAGGAGCGCACGGCGCAACTACAGAGCACCATAGAGGACCTCAGAGAGAGCGAGGCGCGCACGGAGCTGGTTCTGGAGGCGGCGAGCGACGGTATTTGGGAGTGGGACATGCGCACCAACGAAGAGTACTGGAACGAAAGCCACTACGAGCTGTTTGGCCTCGCACCCGACCAGGTCACCCCCAGCTTCGAGGTGTCCCTGAGCCTGGTCCACCCGGAGGACAGAGCCGGGCTGATGGAGAATCTGAACAGCTACTTGGAGCGTGGCGGAGAATTCTACCAGGAGCTGCGGATGCGGCACGCGAGCGGCGAGTACCGCGTCTACGCGCACCGCGCGAAGGTACGGCGCGACGAAAACGGAGCGCCGGTACGCATGGCGGGTACGGTGACAGACATCACCGAACAGAGGAAATACGAGCAGGAACTGTGGAACGCCCGCATTACTGCGGAAGAGGCTAGTCGGGCTAAGAGCGAGTTCGTCGCGAACTTGTCCCATGAGATCCGTACCCCCATGAACGGCGTCATAGGGATGACGGGGCTCTTGCTCGATACCGAGCTTACAGAAGAGCAAAGAGAGTACGCCGAAACAGTGCGCGTCTCGGGCGAGAACCTGCTCACCATCATCAACGACATCCTCGACTTCTCCAAGATGGAGGCCGGTAAGTTGGAACTCGAGATGATGAACTTCGACCTGCAGAGGGTGATGGAGGAAACGATCGAGCTGCTCGCCGAGCAGGCCCACAACAAGAGCTTGGAGCTTGCAAGCCTGATCGAGCAAGGAGTGCCTACCGCCCTCAGGGGTGATGCCGGTCGCATACGGCAGGTCCTTCTCAACCTCTTAAGCAACGCTGTCAAATTCACCGAAGAAGGGGAGGTGGTACTGCGTGTCAAGCTGGCCGAGGAGACCTCCCACACAGCGATGGTGCGCTTCGAGGTGAAGGACACCGGCATAGGGATGGCCGAGGACCAGCGCTTTAGGGTCTTTGAGCCCTTCTCTCAAGCGGATGCCTCCACTACCCGCCGCTACGGTGGCACGGGGCTGGGGCTGACCATCAGTAAGCAGCTGGTGGAGATGATGGGCGGAGAGATAGGAGTAGAGAGTCAGCAGGGAGAGGGGAGTACCTTCTGGTTCACCGCACGGCTAGAGAAGCAGCTTGAGGGCGCCAATACTGCTCCGTCTCGCCACGCCGATCTGCGGAACCTTCGCGTGCTGGTAGTGGACGATAACGAGACCAACCGCAAGATGGTGCACGAGCAGGTCATCTCCTGGGGCATGAAAAACGGCATGGCCGAGGACGGCCAAAGCGCACTGAAGAGGCTGCGAGAGCTTGCTGAAAGTGGCCAGCCCTACGACCTGGCGATCATCGACATGCGGATGCCCAAGATGGACGGCATGGAGCTGGCAAGTAGGATAAAGGCCGACCCCGCTATCGCCTCCACGCAACTCATACTGCTTACCTCCCTAGGTCTGCGGGGCGAGGCAGAGCAGGCCCGGAGGATGGGCTTCTCAGCCTACCTGACCAAGCCGGTGAGGCAATCGAAGCTATTCGACGCCATAGCCACCGCGATGGGTGCGCCGCCAGTCGAGAAAGAAGGCGAGAGGAGGACGGCGCACGAAGCGCCCGCCGTCACCCGCTACAGCCTCCAAGAAGCCAAAGCCCACTCTAGCGAGTGGCGCTGGCGCGCCCACGTGCTGGTGGCCGAGGACAACGCGGTCAACCAGAAGGTGGCGGTGAGGATGCTGGAGAGGCTCGGCTACCACGCAGACGTGGTGGCCGATGGCCTCGAGGCCGTCGAAGCCCTCGCGCGCGTCCCTTACTACGCCATCCTCATGGACGTGCAGATGCCTGGGATGGATGGCTACGAAGCCACAGCCGAGATAAGGCGCCTAGAAGAGGGGTCAGAACGCCACACCCCGATCATCGCGATGACGGCCAACGCTATGCAGGGAGACCGGGAGAAGGCACTGAACGCGGGGATGGACGACTACGTCGCTAAACCCGTCAAAGCAGAGGAGCTAGAGGCGATCCTAGAACGCTGGGTCTCTAAAGCGGACGAGGGCTCTGCTAGTACGGAAGACCCAGAGGAAGATCCTCTAGATCCTCTAGATCCTCTAGATCCTCTAGACCGGAGCGTTTTAGCGGCCCTACGCCAGCTGCAAGAGGAGGGCGAGCCGGACATCCTGGACGAGCTGATCGAGCAGTTTTTGACCGACGTACCACCGCAGCTTGTTGCCCTGAAAGAGGCGGTGGAAGCCGGTGATGCCCACTCCGTCGAGCGCATCGCGCACACCTTAAGAGGAAGCTCAGCCAACATGGGGGCGGTAAGGATGGAGGCCATCTGCGCCGAGCTTGAGGAGATGGGGCGCTCTGAGGATCTGGGGGCTGCTTTGCGGCAGATACCTCGATTGGAAGAAGAGATCGGGCACGTTCGGACGGTGTTCGAGCAAGAGTTGTCAAAGAATTAGTAAGGAGGACGCAGTGCGCTACGCAGTTAACCTGCCCATTATCGGTGAGTATAGCAACCCCAAAGCGCTCGTTGAACTGGCCAAAGACGCAGAGGCAGCGGGGTGGGACGCGGTCTTCGTCTGGGACTCTATGGTCTTCGACCCTCACTGGAAGCCGCCGGTGGCTGACCCGTGGATCGTGCTGGGGGCGATTGCGTCACATACTGAGCGGGTCAAGATCGGGACGATGGTCGCCCAGCTCGCCCGCCGCCGCCCCTGGAAGGTGGCCCGCGAGGTCGTCACCCTCGACCACCTTTCGGGTGGGCGCATGATACTCGGGGTAGGGTTAGGCTTCTCTGGGGAGGCTGAATTCGCCCAATTCGGCGAAGATGGCGACGCCCGCGTGCGCGCCGATAAGCTCGATGAGGCCCTTGCCATCATCAACGGGCTGTGCAGCGGCGAG
>JALZHG010000613.1 GCA_030914045.1 Chloroflexota bacterium
AGTGGTATCAGTCTTCCAAGTATTGTGGTTCCGTACGATGGCGTGTGACGCGAAGCGCCACACCCGAGCGTGGGAAATGAGACTTTCGAGGGCCGCCCACACGAAAAAGCCGGAGCCCCCATTGGGAACTCCGGCTCCTGTACTCCACCTACTCAAATATCTTGGGTAGGTGCGTGTTCTCTAGCCTACAGGGTTGATCACTCCGCAGTTGGCGGGGATGGTCGCCTCCTGGGGCAAAGACGGATCGAGCTCGCTCCTGCCAGCCGCCTTGAAGTCGTAGCGGCCGTTGTGGTTGAGGTCCACCCCGTGCTGGACGATGGCCTTCTTGCCCAGGTTGTTTGCCACGCTGCGCGGCACGGAGAAGGTGCGCTCGTAGCGGAGGAACCCGCCGGAGTTGGCCACCGGGAAGCGGTCAACCGCCAGCCCGCTAGCCGGGCTGGTGTCTTAGCAGTATCCATGCGGGTGTCCTAGTTCCTGGTCTCGCGGTGGGCGCGGGCTTCACCGCGGCTCTCCCCACTTCCGGGGACCTCCGGCTTGGCGTCGTCGCCAGCGGAGACCTCTGCGCGGAGCTCCTTGATACCGGCACCCAAACCCTTTGCAAGCTCCGGTATCCGCTTGGCTCCGAAGAGCAACAAGATGATCACGAGCACGATGATCAGGTGAGAAGGCGACGCGAGTCCTGTGAACATTGGCCTTTTATCCTTTCTTCGTTTCTTTGGCTATGTTGCTTAGCAACGCTACCGGCGGGATGGAGCGGATCACGCCACCATCCTGACCACCCCAACCTGGGCGACGATACCGTTTTCGACAAAGAACGCCTCGGTATCGATGGGGAAACTCACCTTGCATTCCCTACCGGGGTTCTGCCGTTCGACGATCTCTAACGCCCGCTCGATGCTCTGAGCCTGCACCGACACGCTGAAACGGACGGGACCGTTGCTACTTTCATCGTGATCCTCACCATCTTCGTAGCTCCCTTGTTATGAAACAGGCTCTGGCTTACGAAAGGGAGGGTTGGATCAGATCACCATCTTACGGAAAAGAGGAAGCGTTCGTTCTACCAGCTTTCTCCCTTCGTTTTGCGATGCACAAGCAAGTGTCTTGGTCGACCACACGCCAGAAGCACGTTCAGGGTTAAGTTCTAACTTCGGCCGCCAGCATGGGTTCACTGGTCGGCTTGGGTGAACCACCCTCGGGCTCGACGGTCACCGCTATGACGTCGCCACCGCCCAGAGGATGCTCGACGACGGCGGCAACCGAGTCTTGCCTGGGCTTGAAGAGACCGCTCGGTTTGGGAACTTCGTCCTCTATGACCCAGATCTGGTAGGTCTTACCCTCGGGCACAGGAGGCATGTTCTCGACCACCAGCACCGCCCGATCGCCCTCGAGGGTGACCAACTCCGCCCGTGCTCTCTGATCTGTCCCCGCGCCCCCGAGCGTGACCATCTGGGGTCCTTGGGGCTGGCTTTGCAGGGTCTGAACGCGGCCTTGCAGGTCTTGCACCTCTCCCCGCAGGAGCATGCTCCAGGAGAAGAGGCCGATCACGAGCAGGGCCGCTGCGCCGGGGGCGAGGCTGCGAACACTCAGAAGCTCCCTGAGCCAGGCAAGCCATGACCGGTGGCTGGGGTTAGGGTGTACCGCTTCCGCTCCCACCGCGTCCATGATTCTGCTGCGAAGCTCTGGCGACGGCTCTTGTTCCTGGGGAGAAAGCGCCAGAAGCCCCGCGACCGCGCCTAGCTCTTCTACCTCGGCCTGTCGCTCGGGGTGTACAGCGACGTACTCTTCGAACTGCCGGCGCTCCTCCTCAGCAATAGCGCCGAGGACGTAGGCGTCCTTGAGCTCTTCAAAGCGTCTGCGGTCCATGGTGTTCATGAGGGTATCACCATGTCGTGCGAACGGAAGTAGTCTCTAATCTTCTTGAGCCCTAGCCGCATCCGCCCCTTGACCGTTCCTAAAGGCAGGCCAAGCTGTTCGGCGATCTCTATGTGAGTGTAGCCCGAGAAGTACGCGAGCTCGAGAATCTTTAGCTGCTCCGGAGGGAGGGTGCTCAGCGCCTCGCGCACCTGTTCGCCCTGCGAATTGCGCCAGCTCTCCGCAAACGCCTCGCTCGGCTGACTCTTCGGCGCATAGGCCTTGATCTTCTCCTGCGTCCTGCGGCGGCTGGCGAGCGAGCGCAGCTGGTCGATGCCGCGGTTGTGGACTATA
>JALZHG010000614.1 GCA_030914045.1 Chloroflexota bacterium
GCGTCAATGCCCTCACCATGAACCCAAATGGCCCAGACACTCCGCTCCCTAAGTTGGTCCCGACCACTCCGGGGTGCAGGCAGTTGGCGGTGACGCCGGTTCCCTCGAGCCTCCTGGCTAGCTCGTAGGTGAAGAGGACGGTTGCCAGCTTCGACTGGCTGTAGGCTTTCGCCCCCTTATACCCTTTCTCTCCCTGGAGGTCATCGAAGTCGATGGACCCGTTGCGCTGCTCCCCCGAACTGACGTTGACGATCCTGGACGGGGCGCTGGCCTTGAGCACGTCTAGGAGCAGGTTGGTGAGCAAGAAGTAGGCTAGGTGGTTGACCGCAAACGTCATCTCTATGCCGTCTGCGGTCGTAAGCCGCTTGCTGCGGAATACCCCGGCGTTGTTGATGAGCACATCTAGTAGTGGGTAAGCTTCCTTGAATTCGTCAGCTAGCCGACGTATCTCCTCTTGAGAAGAAACATCGGCCAGCATAAGGTCCACTGAGGCATTGCCGCTCTTCTCTTTGGTTTCGGCCATGACGGCTTCACCTTTGCCCCGGTCGCGGCCGACCATCACGACGCTCGCTCCCATGTTAGCCAGTCCCATGGCCGTAGCCTTGCCTATGCCCGAGGTAGCACCCGTGATCAGGCAGACCTTCTCGCCCATGCCGCCACCGTGCCTTTCCCACTCAGGTCTTTCCATCTCTCATCTCCTTCGCTCCCTCAAGATCAGAGGAACACCGTCTGCGAGTCTCGAGAACTACAGCTTGATCGCCGCCGTGCCTAGGGCGCTAGCCATAAGCATACTGCTCCTTGCAGGCACTTGGGTGAATAGGGTAAGAGGAGAGCCGCCCGGTCGGGTGCGCAGGGTCTGCCGCCACACTTGGGCCGCTCCGATCACCGCGCCCGCCAAGGCTCCGCCTAGCGTACCGGACACCGCCCCCTCCATCGAACCCACCATTACGAGGGCCAAAAACCCTCCGAGCGGCAAGCCCGGAAAGGCGAGCATCCACCAGAGGAAGAACCGCCGCCCGCCCTAGGATCGTCGCTACCGCACACGATCGCCCCCTTCTCACATAACAGCAGCTGTGGTACATACTAGCAGCAAGTGTTTCGAGGACACATTGGTACGTCCATCCCATGGCCCGATGGACTTCCGAGAACTCCGTAAGGGCGAAGTTCGCAGAATTTCACTTCCAAGCACTTGAGTGAATAGGAGTGAATAGCGTATGTTGATCGCAGGGTATCGAGGGAAAAGACGTGCCTACCATGGAGGGGATCTCTAGATGACTACGGTAGAGGATCTTTCGACCCGAATACGGCACCTGGAAGGTAGTGCACCGGCACGCAGACCCCATCACCACGGCTCAGCCAGCCCCGGATCGGTGATACAGAACTAGATTCACGGTCCTCAACTTAGACGGAGGCTCTCACCATGGCCAAGCTGATCTACTCGACGATTGCCTCCCTCGACGGCTACGTAGCGGACGTAGACGGCAACTTCGACTGGGCTGCGTTGGACGAAGAGGTGCACACCTTCGTCAACGACCTCGAGCGGTCGGTCGGCACCTACCTCTACGGCCGTCGGATGTACGAGGTGATGGTCTTCTGGGAGACCGCGCACACTCTCCCCGACCGAGGCGATCAAGAAAGTCGAGCAGCAGAAGAACGTGGATTTCATTTGCGGGCCCGATAAGGAGACGTACTTCTGTATGGGAAACATGCACAGGTATCCCGGTTAGTTTCTCGTCCTGGGAACCTTTTACCCGAAGGCGAGTGACGTCCGCACTTTTGGGGAATTCGAGGAGATGGATCCAACCGCCCGAACCACGATCCCCATCAAGCCGACCCCTCCGAAGCCTGACCTCCTCTTCTGATCACCGAAAATTGTCGATGTTCATGCTCGGTTGGGATAAAGTGTGGGGTCAAAACGTTTCCCGAACCGCGAAAATCTTTTATCTATAGGCCTGGGCCGTCCCGTAAGCCGGATTCTGCTCTATCCCGCCATCCATCTCCGGGGCTTTGGGGCCCCGGGCTCCCTTTGGGAGCCGCGCCTACCAGCCCGGCTGCCCTTTCGGGGGCCGGGACAATTTGGCTTGCTCGCACCGGTGGTTTACCTGGCCGGTCCCTCACGGGATACCGCCGGTGGGCTCTTACCCCACCCTTTCACCCATCACCTGTGCCGGACGGGGTCACCCCTCTCCGGCCATCGGCTGGTT
>JALZHG010000615.1 GCA_030914045.1 Chloroflexota bacterium
GCCCGCCAGGTTTCTGGCTATCGCCACGCCGGGTGGTTTGCACGAGAGGCTCCTTTCGGGGCTGGGCGAGCCGGCGCGGGCCGAAACGCTACCGCCGCCCCCCGAAGGTCCGCCGGACGCAGAGAGGATCATGGAGATAGCCCGCGAGTACGACACCGAAATGCTGCCAGCATCGGGTCGGCAAGAGTAGCGGAGAGAAACGCTGGAGCGTGCCGGGGCGCGGCGGCCGCCAGAGTAAGGCCCGCCTCAGCGGTCGACGCTGCGGCTGTGCTCGCTCTGCGACTCGTGCACCGCCATCACCGGCCGGTCTGTGGCCGGATGTATCGCCTTGAACGCATACGCGGCCAGCGCGGCGCCCAGGAACCCGGCGACGAAGAAGATCCAGATGTTGACCCAGCTCGAAAGGCCCATGAGGCTGATCGCCACCGCAACGGCCGGGTTGAACACGGCGCCTGAGATCGGACCTACGGCGTAAGCGCCCACCATCACGGTGAACCCGATCGCCAGGCCGAAATACGAGTTGCCGCTGGTCTCCGTGGCGGTCGCCACGTTGAGTACCACATATGCCAGCGCGAAGGTGAACGCGAGCTCGGCCAGGAATGTTGGGACGATATCGGGCTGCGCCGAGGTGACCTCGCTGCCGGCTTTGAAGATGAACACCAGCAGCCCGGCGACGATCGCTCCTAGCACCTGGACGCCCATGTACGGCAGCACGTCACGCGTAGGGTGCTCCCCACGGAGCCACACTGCCAGCGTGACCGCCGGATTGTAGTGGGCGCCCGAGACATGCCCGCCGGCATAGATCATCACCATCAGCACGGAGCCGATCGCCAGCGGTGCCAGGGAGCCGGCGCCCGGCTCGATGACGGTCAGCCCGATCGTAAGCACGAGAAAGAAGGTGCCGATGAACTCGGTCAGGTACCTAGAGGGTGTCTGAGAAGGGGTAAGAGCGCGTAAGATGCAGCTCACGAAACACGAAGGAGCCATTCCGTCATGCCCGCCCGAAGACCCTACTCCACCGACCTCTCAGATGAGGAATGGGAGATACTCCGTCCGCTTGTTCCCGAGGCTAAGCCCGGTGGTCGACCGCCAGCTCATCGAGCACGAGAGGTACTCAACGCCATCTTCTACGTGCTCAGGGGAGGGTGTGCCTGGAGGTTACTTCCCCACGACTTCTTGCCCTGGCAGACCGCCTAGATAGTCTGAACGCAAATGACAAAAAGGATGGTGAGGACCCTCCGGTGAGGTTGGAACTACGTAGCGGATCTCCACTTCCTCATCGGTGACCACCACCTGATCGATGAGTAGCTCCACTAAAGCCCTCTTCTGCTCGAAGGTGGCGTTGGCAAGTCCTGACCTCACCTGCTCGCAGAACCGCTCGATCGAGTCGGCTATCTTCGCCAGCTTTATGCGTTCGTTGGCGCTGGCTTCAAGCTGGCGCTGTTGAGTAAGCAGGCTCTCAGAGCGCCCCTCGAGTTCCCTGCGCTTGCGCTCGAGCTCGGGCAGCTCGATCACCCCACCCAGGTAGGCCTCCAAGAGCCGCCGCTTCTGCCGTTCAATATGGGTGATGGCTTTGCCCACGGTCTTCAGCCTCGCCTTCAATTCCTGAGGCACCCACTCTCCTCCGTGCG
Source organism: Chloroflexota bacterium (assembly GCA_030914045.1). GTDB lineage: Bacteria > Chloroflexota > Chloroflexia > QHBQ01 > JADMIH01 > JADMIH01. The sequence continues at coordinate 1,632 of JALZHG010000615.1, forward strand.
CTCTCTGCAGCGCATTTCTGATGTGCTCGGGATGGATGAGTACCTTACAGAGGTCTTCCCAGACCAGCTCCTCTAGCTGAGCGGCCGGTACGTGGCGCGTCCTGCACTTGTGTTCTGGGACAACCGCGTTGTGCCCCCTGCAGACGTAGTAGCTGCGTCCGTCCCGGGTGGTGCGGGCGTTCGAACCCTGCTTGCAAGCGCCACAGCCGACCAGCGATCTCAGCAGATAGCGGTGGCTCTTGTTGTTGCGCGAGGCGCTCTTTTGGTTACGCGAGAGTTTCTCGGCCACCAAACCGAAGGTCTCTTGGGGCACGATCATCGGCACCGACACTGAGATCCACTCTTCTTCGGGACGCCGCTTGCAGGTAAGGCCGGAGCCTACTGGCGTCAAAGGCGACTTGCGTTTTTTCGCCGGCACCAGATGGGTGCAGTTGCCGTGAGCGTTGCCAACGTAGGCGGGGTTTTTGAGGATGCCCCTTATGGTGCTCCTGGACCAACTACTACTCTTGCCGGTAGGGGTAGGAACACCACTTTCGATGAGCCTTCTTGCGATGCTGCCTAAAGTTGCTCCT
>JALZHG010000225.1 GCA_030914045.1 Chloroflexota bacterium
GACCAGAACCAGATCGGTTCTCCGTGCTGGCGGCGGCGCAGTTCTTGCTGTTTGCGTTCACCTACCTGTGGGTGGGTATAAACCGGTTCTTAGACGTCGACGGTCGCGGGCTCGGGTGGTATTGCCTCTTCGTGGCGCTAACGGCTGTACCGATCGCGTTCGCAACCCTGACGGGCGCGGGGCCGGTATGGCTGGGTCTGAATTGGGCGGCCTGGGCCGTGCTGTGGTTCGTCTACTGGCTGCTGCTTGCTCTGGGAATGACACAGCTTCTGCGGTTCAGCGGCGTCCTTACGGTCATAATAGGGATCGTCACGGCCTGGATTCCGGGTTACCTCCTTCTTACCGGAGCATTGAGCCTATGAGTCATCTGTTTCTCCACGTCGCGCACCAGCAGTAGAATACTGAACGACGTGGGGAGCATGTGTTGCGCGGTGCGCAATGTTTACGGAACAACGCTCGCCTTCCGGTGAGGGCAAACGGATGAGTGTGCTCTATGTCGCCCTGGGAGGAGCTATCGGCGCCGCCGCCCGTTACCTGGCAGGATTGTGGATAGCTGCCTACCTAGGCGCCGGCTTCCCCTGGGGGACCTTTTTCGTCAACGTCACGGGCTCCTTCCTTATAGGGATCGTCCTCGTTCTAGTCGAAGGAGGCACGCTCCCCGCCGAGGCGCGGCTGTTTCTGGCCGTCGGTATCCTAGGCGGCTACACCACCTTCTCGAGCTTTAGCTACGAGACGCTGCAACTCCTAAACGGCGGCGATGTGGTGCCCGTTCTCTTTAACACGCTCGGCCAGCTTCTCATCGGCCTTCTGGCCGTCTACCTGGGCGTAGTCTTTGCTCGAGCTCTCGGAGGAATCTGATGGAACCCGGCGATGCGACGAAGTTGACCATCTACGTCGGCGACTCTTTCCGGTATGGGCACAAGAAGCTCTACTACGCCATCGTTGAGATGCTGCACGACGAAGGTATCGCGGGGGCGACAGTGCTGCACGGGATCGAGGGGTACGGCGCGGACAAGCAGATACACACGGCAAGGATCCTGGACCTCTCCGGGGATCTACCTGTGGTCATCATAGCGATCGACCGCACCGAGAAGATAGAGGCTGTCCTCCCGAAGCTCGACACGATGATCGACAAAGGCTTGGTAACGACCGAGGACGTAAGGGTAGTTTTCTCTCGCCCACGGCCGATCGCCTGAACCGCGACGATCCTGCTGAACCCACCTCGCCGACAATGCTGCCATGATCCGAGGCTTTGCCGCTACACTTTCCTGCGGCAGCTTCTCGGCAGACGTCGGCAAGCGCGCCAGAAGCCCTGGTGGAGGATCAGGCACCAGGTTTCGCGAGTTTCAGTTCGGCGGCGCCCTTGGTCAACAGGGCGCGGAACCTCAGCTCAGGAGGTTTTGTGTTTATGAACTTAGATCCCGACCTCTCGGCAGTCAGATGTGCAGGGCCAGAAGGTGCCAGGACGCCCTTGCCTAGCATAGCGCCAGCTCCACCACCGGCGGCCTTGTCAGTCAACCGGGCGCGGAAGCGCAACTTAAGTGGGTGTACATAACGAGGGAAGTATATGTGTTATGCCGCTCCGCGGCTACGAAGGCGTTCTAGGCCGCTCTACGGCGCTCTAGTCATAGGTTTGACCCCCACGCGGCCTCTCCAGTCGTGGTCGCTCGCGGCTCCTTTGCCCTGGCATGCACGCCGCAGACGGTGAGAAGACGACCGGCTCCATCAGTGCATCCCCGCTAACTCCTCGCGCGCACGCCCGGCCGTCATCGGCACGTTGTAGATCGGGGAGCCCGGCTCCTGCTTGCGTCCACCCTCCCTCAGGGAGCCCGTGTCCACAGGCGCGAAGCCGATCTCCTCTATCAGCCGCGATACCACCGCCTTGGCCTCCCCGTCGTCGCCGGCGACGAAGAGCACAAGGCGTTCCTCCGTCGGCGCTGAGGGGCGTCCCTGCATGCGCAGCGTCTGGTAGTACATCGTGTTGAACGCCTTGACAAGGCGTGAGTTCGGCAGGTGGCGGGCGACCACCTCGCTCGAAGTGAGCCCGTCGAAGTCGATCCTGCCGTCCCGTTGCTCGTAGTAGTTCATGGCGTCCACCACCACCTTGCCCGCGAGCCGGTCGGCCGGCAGTGCCTCGTAGGCGAAGAACGGCATCGCCACCAGCACCACTTCCCCGAAGTCGGTGGCCTCCTCGACGGTCGCAGCGCGGACCTTTGAGCCGATCTCCTCCACCAGCGGCCCTAGCGACTCTGGTCCGCGGGAGTTGCTCACCGCCACGTCGTGTCCGGCGTTCGCGAAGAGCCTGGCGGCGGTGGCGCCGATGTTCCCGGAGCCGACGATCCCGATGTTCATGCTGTGTCTCCTTTCAGATTCTTTCGAGCGCCGCCATCTCCTCGTCCGCAAGCTCCAACGTGGCGGCCGCCACGTTCTCCTCCAGGTGCGAGACCGAGGAGGTGCCCGGGATGGGCAGCATCGCGGGCGAGTGCCTAAGGAGCCAGGCGAGTGCAGCCTGCGATGGGGTGGCGTCGTGGCGGGCGGCGATCTCCACGAGGGGACCACCGGGCCTCACCAGCCTACCCGTAGCGAGCGGGTACTAGGGTATGAATCCTACCTCCTCCCGCTCACAGGCCTGCAGCACCGCTTCGGAGGAGCGGTCCGAGAGGTTGTAGCGGTTCTGGACCGAGGCTACGGGCACAATGTCGAGCGCGATCTCCAACTCCCTCACCCCCACATTCGAGAGGCCGACGTGGCTTATCTTGCCCTCGTCCCTGAGCACTGCCAGGGCCCACACCGAGTCTTCGAAAGCAATTCTGGGATCTGGCCTGTGTAACTGGTAGAGGTCTATGTGCTCCACTCTGAGCCTTTTCAGGCTGCCCTCGCAAGCCTTGCGCAGGTGCTCGGGGCGACCGTCGGGGGCCCATCGACCACCAGGGCGTGTCAAGCCTCCTTTGGTGGCTATAACCAGGTCATCCCGGTAGGGGTGTAGCGCTTCGGCGATCAGGCGCTCGGAGACCTCGGAGCCGTAGGAGTCGGCGGTGTCGATAAGGTTCACGCCGAGCTCGACTGCCCGCCGGAGCACGCGGCGGGCTTCTTCGGGGTCATCGGGTTCGCCCCACATACCTTTCTCGGTCAGGCGCATGGCGCCGAAGCCCAAGCGGTTGACAACGAGGTCGCCGCCCAAGGGGAACGTGCTGGCGGCCGCCGCGTTCGGTCTAGAATCTTGGTCGGTCATGCGTCTTCCGTTTCGAATCGGACCGATTCTATCGCCGAGCGTGCAGTGAGGTCCCTATGTGAGGCAGTGCCAAAAGTGCCAGAAGGGGCACCTTATCGCGTAGCTACCCTAGAGATACGGTATAACTCGATGCTTTCACACCCTCTGGCTGGAATGCCTCATATAATCACAGCTTGACTGGCCAACGCTTCGACTCGCGAGAGAGATAGGCTCATGGTTTTTTGGCAGACGAAGGGCAATGTAGGAGTCGGCTCGAAAGCCCCCTACTTCACGCTACCCTCTCAGTCAGGGGAGATGGTGAGCCTCAAAGATTTTTTGGATCGAAAGCCCGTGGTCCTGTTCTTCTACCCCAAAGACGACACCCCTGGGTGCACCAAGGAAGCCTGCGCCTTTAGGGACGATTACGAGGAATTCGGAAAGCTCGATGCCGAGGTTGTAGGGATTAGCTCTGACTCTGTGGAGTCGCACAGGAGCTTTGCAAGAAAGCACGACCTCCCTTTCACCCTGCTCAGCGACGATGGAGGCAAGGTCAGGAAGTTGTATGGTGTTTCCAACACCTTTGGTCTATTCCCAGGCAGGGTGACCTATGTCATAGACCAGAAGGGCGTAATCAGGCACGTTTTCTCCTCCCAACTTGGTGCCAGGAGGCATGTGGAAGAAGCCCTAAAGATTCTCCCATCCATCGGCTGCCACAATGGAACCTAGAGAACGCTTACGGTTTTATTCACCACTGGGTATCAGAGCTAGGTAGAGGTTCCTTGCCCTTGGTAGTCTCGATCTCGTCCTCTCACGATATCGAGACTGCCGAGGGGGGGTAGATTAACACCCTGAAAAATCACTGGCCAAAAAGCTATTTGGCCCAAGCAAGCTACAGGCATCTGGTCATTAATTTGGGTGGGGCTTTCGCACCTGCTCCCGTACAATTAGTCGAGACGTCATTACGCCAGTGGCAGGGGAGGTCTCTAGGACCATGTGCGGCAGGTACACCTTAAGGACGCCCGTAGATACCTTGGCGGAGCGCTTCGAGATAGACGATACGCCCTCTTCCATAGCAGCCAGCTACAACGTCGCCCCCACCCAAGGGGTAGCCACCGTTCTCGTCGAGGGCGGCAAGAGGAAGCTCGAGATGCTGCATTGGGGCCTTATCCCCTCTTGGGCCGACGACCCAAGTATAGGCAACAAGATGATCAACGCCAGGGCCGAGACCGTCGCCGAGAAGCCCTCGTTCCGCAAGGCGTTCAGGAACCATCGGTGCCTCGTGCTGGCCGACGGCTTCTACGAGTGGCAGAAGACGGCAAACGGCAAGCAGCCCTACTACATCCGCATGGAGGACGACTCACCATTCGCTTTTGCAGGGTTATGGGAGAGGTGGAAGAACGGTTCTGAGGTCCGCTCGGCCACCATCATAACCACGGATGCCAACGACATCGTTGCCCCCATACACAATCGGATGCCGGTAATCCTCCACCCGGAGGACTATGGCCTCTGGCTCGATCCCGACTTCGACGAGAAGGAGCCGCTGACCACCCTCCTCAAGCCCTACCCTGCCGAGGCGATGGAGGCGTACCCGGTGAGCCGGAGGGTCAACAGTCCCTCCAACAACGAGCCAAGCTGCATAGAGGCGGTGGCATAGGGCCTTGGCAGAGCACTCCTCGTCCGAGATCCGCCAGCAGGCGCAGCCTAACACCAAGATGGGTTTCATACTCTCGCATGCTGAGCGTGCGGCAAGGTCCCTATGTGAGGCAGTGCCAAAAGTGCCAGAAGGGTATTTAGGAGGCTTTTGGCACTTTTGGCACCCCGCTGGTTAAGGAATTTCGAAAGTTCATCGCCGCAAGAGGAATCAGTATCTGGCCCCATCCGATCTGCTTCGCCTGGGGTCGTTGTGTCCAAATTTCTCGAGGCATTTAGCCAGGGTGTCCTTTCTTGAGGTTCATCTTTCAATAGCCGTCTCTCCCATCTTGAGTATGTGGTCGTGTGTTTCTCGAAAACCCTAAGGCTATGGGGTGCCAAAAGTGTCAGAAGTCCTCAAGGCACCCTTTTGGCACTTTTGGCACCCCGTCGATTAGCGTATCTGGAAAATACACGCCTCCACAATTTTACGCACTACGCGGGGGCACGCCCTTCGCCCTCTCCTTGTGTACGCTGAGGACTTCTGGGTATCAATATTTTATAGACGTATTCTCCAAACTCATCTATAATTTCTGTATGATGCTGGTCATGGTGAAGGAGGCCGATCTAAACCGGATAGATGTGCCCGAGGACTACGAGGTCTTGGACGCAACGGCTCTGGGCAAGCGGTTGGGCTTCAAGCG
>JALZHG010000616.1 GCA_030914045.1 Chloroflexota bacterium
CCCCGATGGTGCGGGAAGTCATCCGCGGCCACTGGTCGTAGCTCACCTGTTCGTTGGTGAACACGGCCGTATTGTTGGTGGTGAAGGAGCGCATGCGCTCAAGCCCGTCATATGTAAAGTTGTTGGTGAAGGTCGGGTTGGTCGAGGTGCCCCCCGAAACCTGGCTAATCTGGCTGATGTTGCCGTCTAGCTTGTAAGCGACGTTCAGCTCGAGGTGCGTGGTCGCCCCGGCGGCGGTGGTAACCTTGGTCTTGGTGAGCCAGCCTCGCTTGGTGCTGGCATCATCGTAGGTATAAGCGGTGGTAAGCATATCGCCGCTTCCGAACTGGGTGCCTTGTACCAGCGTCTCCAGTTGTCCCCGTGCGTTGTAGGTGGCGTCGTACGCGGGCTTTGCCGTGGTGACGGTGTTGTTGGTGGCTATGGACCTGGGCAGGCCCATACCCTGCGCGTTGTAAAGGAACGTGGTCTGCTCGTGGGTTGTTTCGGGGTCGGGGTAGGTTGTTGAGGTTATCCTGCCCCCGGCGTCGAAGGTATATCCCACCCTGTAGTCACGGGTCCCGTAGCTGGTGGTCACCACGTCGGCTACGACCAGGCCCCTTACGTCGTACTCATAACCGTGGCCGTTGGCTTGTCTGGCGCCCTGGCCCTGGACGGTGACCTCTACGTGGCGCAACCTGCCCCAGGAGTACTTGGTGGCGGCGTCACCCAGGTCGTTGTCGTAGCGGTAGAGCACGTCGGGCACACGCACGACCGTGGGGCTGTTGCTGTAGTGTGAGCTGCCGTAGTACTTGGCCTTGATGCGGTTCATGGAGTCGTATTCCATAAACACCTGGTGCTTGCCGTTCTCCGGGCTTGTTGGGTTGGCGAGGTAAATGGCATCCCTTCGTGCGGTTATGTTGCCCGCAGCGTCGTAATCGTACTGCCACGTACCGGAATCAGAGTCTACCATCTGGGTCTTGCGGCCAAGCCCATCGTAAGTCATCGTGACGTCGCCGACTGCACTCAGGCGCTTAACCTTAGTCAGGTGATCCAGCATGTCGTAGACATAGTAAGTGGTCGTAGGGTCTTCATCCCATTGGTTAACTAGCACGCTGCGGCCCAACAGGTCGTTGCAGCGTAGCTCTTTCTGGTTGAGGCCCACCGTCTCGTCGTACAACTCGACGCACGAGTAGTCGCGGTCGATGTTGTTGGATATATAGTCGTAAACGACGTTGCTGCCGTCGGGGTTTACTACCATGGTAGTGCGTCCCGCCCCGTCGTAGAATGTGGTGGTCTTGGGTCGGTTTGGATCGGGGGTCACGGACGCCGTGGGGCCAGCCAGCGTCACCGTATAGGGATTGGTGACGCTCTCAACCTGTCCGGTCTTAGTGTACGTGGTGCTTACCAGGATGGCGCTGCCGTTGTCCTTGGGGGAAAGGCTCTCAAACACACGCCCGATGCCATCATACCAGCGGGTCTCCCAGGAGCTGGTTGTGCCGTCCAACTGGCGCTTGTAGCTGACGAAGAAGGGCGCTTTGAACCCGGTGCTCGGATTTACGTCAGAGTAGGTGTACTCCTGGTTCGGCACAGATTGGCTACCGAGGTTGTTGGTTGGTATCCACGTCTTCAGGGGTCGCCCGAACGCATCGTAGCGCGATTCGGTCACCATGCCATTCACGTCCGTCTTTGAAGTAGGCGAATCCAGTGGGACACCGGAGATGTTATACCCGGCGGAGAAGTTGTACCGCGTGATCTCGGTACGGCCGTTGGGCAAGGTGGTAGTCAAGGGGAACGATCTGTAGTAGGTATCGTACTCGATGGTGGTCTGGTTGTTGTTGGGGTCCTTGCTAAAGGTCTGGTTGCCATAGGTGTCGTAGCCGACCTGCTGGGTCGTGACCTGGCCGTTACGGGCATTGTTGAGGATACCGACCTGCTTCACCAGGGTAAGGTCGCCCTTGGTAGGAGGCAGGGTATAATCCGTCTGGCCGTCGTAACCGTTTTGCACTTCCGCTATCCAGACTGCCCCTGGCGCACCGTAAGTGCCGCTGTAGGTGCGGGTTTGGCCCACCTTATTGACGATCCAACTGGTTGTGTTCGGGTAGACCTCAAAAACTGTGCTGCGCTCGTCAGCCGGGCCGGGGTTGTTAAATGCGTCCAAATTGGGGTCTACGTTCCCAAACTCGTTGATTGTCTTGGGGTTGCCGTAGGCATCGTAGGTGTAAG
>JALZHG010000046.1 GCA_030914045.1 Chloroflexota bacterium
ACACAAGGCAAAGTCCCTACGGGACTACAACATCCAATCAGGTCTTCCAAGATGTTTTGAGATTCACCAGTCTACCGTATGCAGACTTTGCAAGATATAGCCCTCGATTTCAATCGACGGGCGTGGTCCTGTGCAACCTCTAACATGTCTACCTTCTTCTGCATCTTCCTGCCCAGAAAGGCCACACTCTGCGCAACTTTCTCACAAGAAATCACAACCCACCTAAACAAACGATGAGGGGCAAGCATCCAAATGCTTGCCCCTCATTCACTAACACATATTACCTGTCGTCTGCATAGGGCCTCACGGCTACGGATATGCCATTTGGATGTTGCCGGTGACATCCGTGCCCGCGCTGAAGCTCACCGCACGGATCAACCAGTTAGCCCCTGCGGCGAAGTCGGCTGGCGTGACCACGTAGTTGACACTCAACACGCTGGGGCCGTCCTGGCGAGCGTAGAAGCCCGTCTGTCCAGGGCCGTTGATTATCAGCGCCAGGTTGGCTGGAGTACCTGTCCAGTTCATCTGGGCGGCTACGGGGCCTGGCCCCCTCAGGACCACCACGTTCACGGCCGAACCGCTGTTGGGCGACACGACAAAGTTAGTCTGAAGCGGGCTGGTGGGCGAACCGCTGGGGTAGGTGATCTGAATGCTGCCTTCGGCCTCGCCCGTACCGAAACTGGCGACGGCCACTCGCCAGGTATCGCCGGTGGCGAAGTCAGCAGGCGTCACGGTATAGCTCACCTCCAGCGTGCTAGGGCCGTCCTGGCGAGCGTAGAAGCCTGTCTGGCCGGGGCCGTTGATGATCAGCGCCAAATTCGCCTGAGAGCCACTCCACGTGGCCCTGGCCCTGATCTCGCCCGGCCCGGTCAGCCGCAAGTAATAGTACGTCCGGTTGGACAATATATTGATGGGGTGGGTCCACACCTGGGGCGGAACCGGCGTAGGGGTGGCGGTGGGAGCGGCAGGCGTTGTGGCCGTGGCAGTGGCAGTGGGCGCAGCCGGAGCGGTCGTAGCGGTAGCCGTGGCTGCGGCAGGGGGTGCGGTAGTCGCGGTAGCAGCAGGAGGTACTGTGGGTGCCGGAGGCGTACCTGCGTAGCGCCAATCGTAATAGTGTTGGCCGATGTTGCTCATCTGCACCTGGAAGCCCGCGGGGGCCGTCGGCACGTACGTTACGACTCGACGCTCGAACGCCTGGATCATCACGTCCACGTTCGGCTGGTTGGCTATCTTGACTTTGGCCCAGTACGGCTCGGAGATGGGCAGCCCCGTCGTGTAGAACCACGGGTCGGACAGCCGCCCGTTCACGTTCTGCCCGTTGGCGGGGTTGTAGACCGGCCCGCTCAAGTTCAGGAAGTCCCACACGACCTGCGGGATGTTGTGCCTGGTCGTACCTTCGAAGTGGGCGAGCCGGGCACCGGGTAGGTTGGCCCTGGAAGGGTCATTGCCCACCTGCCCGGCCTTGTTGATGGTGGCCGTGGCAAACTGCCCTACCCTGTTGGGCGCGGGGTGGTCGCCCAGCGTCGTGTTAGCCACTCCCTGGAAGCTGACGTAGGTGGGCGCGTTGGGATCGTCGGTGTCGGAGGCGAGGGGGATGTTGGCGGCTGGACGATCTACGTAGACATGATTGCCCACCTGCATCTTACCCGAGATAAGTTCCACGGTCAGCAGGCCGTTGGTCACGAAGAAGGGGTTGTTCTGGTCGCCGCCTGGGTTATTGATCTCCATGCGGCTCTTGTCGAAGTACTGCACCAGGCGCTTACCGCCAACACCCTCGGCGTAGTCCTCTAGCAAGCCGCCGGAGTTGGGGTTAGGCCCCCAGTACCACGAACGCTGCACCTGCCCGAACGACACCGGCCTGTCGGTGCGCTCCCAGGTGCGCTGGAACGCGGGGTGCGCGAAGCTCTCCACCGCAGCCGCAGCATGCAGCGTGGTGGCCGCAACGCCCCCCGACCCCGCCAGCGAAGGCACGGCAAGCGCCGCCAGCGTCACGTACGATAAGACCCTCTGTCTGTTCCCCATCTTAGCCTCCTATGCCGTGGCGAAGGGCAGCAAGCGATACCGCCCATGCACACGGGTATGCGTAATTGCCGCTTATTATACAGGGGAATTGCCAAACGTGAGGCAAATCGCTCTAGCAAAAAAGTACTATAGAGAGGCTTAAATCAGCGCCAACTCCCGCCCCACCTTCTCAAAGGCACCTATGGCGGTGTCCATCTGCTCCTGCGTGTGCGCGGCCGTGATGATGGTGCGCACTCGGCTCTTGGCTTCCGGCACGGTGGGATAGCCGATGCCCTGCGCGAACACGCCCTCCTCGAATAGGCGGTCGCTCAACTTGTAGGCGTTCTCGCCGCTGCCAGCGATTACCGGGGTGATAGGCGTCTCGCTCTGGCCGATGTCGAAGCCGAGCTTCTTGAGCGCGCCCTTGAAGTAGCGGGTGTTCTCCCACAGGCGATCTATCAGTTCCTGCTCGGTCTCCAGCACGTCCAGGGCGGCCAGGCAGCTAGCGGCCACGCTCGGCGGCAGGGCGTTGGAGAAGAGGAAGGGGCGCGCCTTGTGGATGAGGTAGTCACGCAGGTGCTGGATGCCCGCCACGTAGCCACCCTGCGAGCCGAACGCCTTGGAGAAGGTGCCTATCTGTATGTCCACCCGCCCGTTCAGGTCAAAGTGGTCCACGCTGCCCCGGCCGTTGCGGCCCAGCACCCCCGAAGCGTGCGCGTCGTCCACGTAGGTAGCCGCGCCGTACCTCTCCGCCAGGGCTACGATGTCGGGCAGGGGCGCTATGTCCCCGTCCATGCTGAACACACCATCGGTGATGACCATCTTGGTACGCGCGCCCTCCGCCTGCTTTAGCTTGTCCTCCAGGTCGTTCAGGTCGAGGTGCTTGTAGATGTGTCGGGAAGCCTTCGACAGCCGGATGCCGTCGATAATGGAGGCGTGGTTCAGCTCGTCCGAGATGATGGCGTCACCCTCCACCAGCAGGGCCTGGAGCACCGCCTGGTTGGAGGCGAAACCCGACTGGAAGGTGAGGCAGGCCTCGGTGTGCTTGAAGGTAGCCATGCGCCGCTCTAGCTCGTCGTGCAGGTCCATCGTGCCGATGATGGTACGCACCGCCGCCGTGCCGACGCCGTGGTCGCGCACCGCCTGCAAAGCGGCCTCCCGGAGGCGCGGGTGGGTGGTCAGCCCCAGGTAGTTGTTGGACGACAGGTTGATAACTTCTTTGCCGTCGATGTTGCACACCGCTTTTTGCTCGCCGTTGACGATGCGCAAGCGGCGGAACAGGTGCTTCTGCTTGAGGGCGTCTATCTCCCCTTCGAGACGGCTACGCAAGGCTTCTTGCATGCTCTTACCCCTCCTGGCTTATAGTGTAATTATATGTCCTGACCCGGATAGAACGGCAACGGCCCCTTCCAGGTCGGCGGCTTTCACCATGATATAGTCGGTGTCGTACGTAGACAGCGAGAAGATGCTGATGCCCGCCTCGGCCAGTGGCACCGCCAGCGACGCCAGTATACCCGTTAGCCCAAAATCGAGCGGCCCCTGCACCCTCAGGCAGCGCCAACCTCCCTCGCAGAGCACCCCCTCTGGCGCGGCACCCTGCTCGCACACCACCGAAAGCTCGTCAGCAGTGCGCGTCACCGAGCAGAAACTACCCGAAGTGGCCCACTCAGGCACAGCGACCCCGCCGTCCAGCCTGCACACCGCATAGGTGCCCGGCAGCACAGCGAGAGTCAGCGCGACTTGGGACATGGCACATTATAAATGAGGAAGGGGTATCGCATAAATGCCCCGGCTGGCGGCCAGGGCCAATAACCACCCCCATGCTCCCCATTGTCATTCTGAGCGTAGCGAAGGAGCAGTAACCCGTTCTTGATAACCTCATGTTCAGCACCAAAGCCCCTCTTTGTCATTCTGAGCGTAGCGAAGAATCTCGTCCTACACCAACCAAATATCACCTTTCCTTCAGCCACAGGGTACCGTAAGAAAGAGGAACCATACCGGTGAAGGACGAGATTCTTCGCTGCGCTCAGAATGACAGAGGGGAGCTTTGGTGCCCTGGGAGATACAGCCAGGCACGGGTGACTGATCCTTCACTACGTTCAGGATGACAATGGGGACGAGTAGGATGACAGAGGGGAGCTTTGGTCTTTGGCACCATAGCTCCCCTCTATAAGTAACACTGCTTGTTGGATGGTCGCTGCCTTACGAGCCTAGCATCTTCCTCACGAAGCTGTTCCCGCCCGGCACATCGCCTAGCACCTGCCCCGTCTGCCCGTTGACCACGAGCCGGAACGTGCGGTCGCGGTACGTATAGGCAGTGGTGTACACGGGCAGGAGCAGGAGCTTGTAAGACTGCACCGATAAGCCACTGCGGTCCACGCTTATGCTGCGGTTGGAGCCGTCCATCTCCACGCCAGTTTCGAGGGCCACCTGCTTGTTGCTCTCCTCCACCGCGCTCTGCCGGGCCGCAAGGGAGGCGTCCGCCAGCGACACCGAGTATATCTCGGCGGGCCAGTTGACCAGCATCTCGGGGCTGTATCGCTGCGCATAGGGCAAATGGTAATGTATGCCCCGGAACATCTCGGGGGGCAGCGAACGGCTGGCAGGCACCAGCACGTCGGTCACGATAGTGCCGACCGCGCCGCTGGAATGGACCAGGTTGTTCTTGTTCTGCTGCCGCCGGGCTACGGCATCGGCGGCGCTATCAGCGGCCATGCTGAAGCTGCCCAGGCTCATGCCTAGAGCCATCCCGCCCAGAGCCACCATCATGTCAACGTTATCCAGTTCCTGGAAGTCCTGGTCGGCGCGTATCCAGCCGCTCCAGCGCACCTCACCCACGATGTCGAACGTCCAGAACGGCAGGTACACGGGTTGGGGCACATACATTGTAGCCACGCGGGGCAGGTCGTCGGGCACGCCCATCAGCCGCGCCTGCTCACTGAGCCAGTGCTGAGCGTATCCAAGCGCCGCGTGCGGGTCGAAGGTGAAAGGCACTATGCCGTCGGGTTCGCGCAAGTCGTTCCTGGACCCGGCTGCTTCGACCACCACGTAGGGCGAGCCGCAATAGGCGCAACGGGCTGACACGCGGGCCGGGGCGAAAGTAACCTCGGCCCCACAACCGCGGCATTGTAACAACCGCTGCTGAGGCAACACCCAGGCGTGGCCCTCCTCCGTGTAGATGGCCGACACCCAGTCCTGCTCGCTCACCTCCGCACCCACCCCACTCGTAGCGTCCTCCACTACCTGGCCGCTTGCATCCAGCTTCGCGCCGCAGAACTGGCAGCGCAACGTGCCCACCATGGGGTCGTACCTGGCGACCGCGCCGCACTTGGGGCAGGGGAAGCGCTTCCCCTCCAGGCTGCTTATCTGCTCGGGCTGCGAGGTCGGCGCGGCGCTCTGCGCAGCGTTCCCCCGCATCCGGGTGGGGTCGAGTCTGCCGTCCAGGATGGCCTTATCGCGGCGAGCGTCGGCGTGGCCCGGCTGTATCGAGAGCGCGTTCTCCAGGCATTCGGCCTTGCGCTGAGGGTCGTCGGTGACGCGGGAGAGCCAGTACCAGGCCTGCGCCTGCTGGTCTAAATCGGCGTCGGTGAGCGTGACCCATTCCAGGTAGTGCTCGGCCTCCGACCAGTCGCGGCGGTCGCCCGACTGCGCGGCGGCCAATCCCTTGCTCAATAACTCGTGCGCGTGACCTCTTGCTAGAGACATATTGGACCCTCTTGTGGACGATGGACGATTGACGATGGACGATGGACTATGGCAGGAATGCCAAAGGTGCCTTGAGCGTAATTGCTACTAAGCTGTGGAGGCGTTCATGCATAGAATAGCGGTTCTATTGCTGGGTTTGAATGCTCCTAGTGCAAAATTAGGAGATAAGTACTCTTCTTAGGTCCGTCGCTTAGAGTCACGCGCAACAACTACAAATCCTGACTAAGAGGCTTGTTTAGCAACATTGACAGGAAGTACTGAGATGCAGTAAAGAAGCAAATGAGAGGAACGTATTCGGGAGGCCCTAAGGACATGATTGAAAACGGAGCGGCGGCGCGTCGAAAGCCTAGTTTAAAATTGCTGGTCTTGTGGCCTGCTTTCATCATTCTAGGAGCGGAGGTGTTTCACTTCACATCCGGTCTTCCAATAGCATTCATTAACTCCTCCGGCATCGAGTTTCTTATCATGGTCTCGCTTTTTGGCGCTTTAGCCGGAATGATTGCGGGGGTTCTTGTTGGGGTCACTCAACGGTTGTTGCTGCCTGCCGGAGCGCCCTGGTCTAAGTTTTGGATTAGAGCAACATTTCTCGGATGGACCGTTGGCGGGAGTATATATTGGCTTTTATCCGGCGCAAGCTACCTGGCATTTTACAAGTACCCGAAGGAGGGATTATCCGCGGGCCTGGGAATAATGCTGGGCGCGGGGGTTATTCTGGTCGCCGGCATCATAATTGGCACAATCCAGGAACTATTTATGCAACGTTCAACAGAAGCTCACAACCGGTCCTGGCCCTGGCTGCGTGCAAGTGCAGTAGGTTGGTCCATTGGACTGGCGCTTTGGGTTGGGCTTACGTATGTGGGTTCCGAGATGGTTGGTATAAATTACGAGGTATTTCGTTACCTACTTCTCCCCATGGGCGGAAGCAGCGCAGGTATTTTCACCGCGCTGGCTATGGACAAGTTAATCCCAACACCGACCACGTAGGCGGCGTTGAAGTTGTACGTCCACCAAGTGTCATGTAGCGGTCGGATTCGGCTCCTAATTAATGGTCGTGCCGTGCTCTATCAGTAGAAAAATCACTTTGTCATAGGGTTTATCAGGCTGTCTGGAATGAAAAGAAGTCCCCCTGGGGGACTTCTTAATCGTTGCTCGCGGTTCTAATCGCTGAGCCTTACCGAGCATCCACCGCTCATCGTCCCTACGGAAACATCGCCACCTTTGCCGCCTGGCCGTTGTTCATCAGGTCGAAGGCCTGGGCGAACTCGGCCAGTTGGAAGCGGTGGGTGATTACCGGGGTCGGGTCCACCATGCCCGTGGTGATGAGCGCCTGGGTCTGGTACCACGTCTCCCAGATGAGGCGGCCCGATATGCCGTAGATGGTCGCGCCCTTGAAGACCACGTCGTTCGCCAGATCGATCTCTATGGGCCGCGAGGGGATGCCCAGCATGGACACGCGGCCACCGTTGCGCAACGCGTCGAAGCCCTGCTTGATAGCCCGCCAGTTGCCCGACATCTCGCACAGCACGTCCACCCCAATGCCGTCCGTCTCGCGCTTGATGATCTCCACCGGGTCGCTCTCGGCGCTGTTGATGGCTATGGTAGCGCCCATCTTCTCGGCCAGTTCCAACCGCAGAGGGTTGATGTCGGTGGCGTACACGGCCTTAGCGCCCGCCGCCTTCGCTATGCCAATCGCCCAGAGGCCAATCGGCCCGCAGCCCGTGACCAGCACCGTCTTGGCGGTGACGGGCGCACTCAACACCGTATACACCGCGTTGCCGAACGGCTCCTGTATCGAGGCGATTTCGGGGGCCATGTCGGAGGGGTTCTTCCAGGCGACCTTAGCGGGCACGCTCACATACTCGGCGTAGCAGCCGTGCCGGTCGATGCCGAGTATCTTCACCTTGGGGTCTACGTTGGCCTGGCAGATCTTGGTCTGGTAGGAGTCCTCGGAGGTGATGTGCGTCTCCAGCGACACGTAATCGCCCACCTGCACCTCGCGGACGTTCCTGCCGCGCTCTACCACGTCGCCGGAGCATTCGTGCCCGAACACCAAGGGCGTCTTGATGCGCGACTGCGCCCAGGCGTCCCAGTTGTAAACGTGCAGGTCGGTGCCGCAAATAGTGGTGGCGCGCACCTTCACCAGCACGTCATCGGGACCAACCTCGGGGATAGGCACGTCCACCAGTTCCGCGCCCGGCCCAGGGCGAGCCTTACAGAGGGCGCGCATAGTCTCCGGCATGTACTTTCCTCCTCAATGAGTGTCGCTACAACGCTGTAGCACCAACCGGCAGGTAACACGAAGCAATAGAGTATATCACTCAGCTTGGAGCAGGGGCAAGCGGGACGAGGGACGAGTGGTTAGTGGTTAGAGATCATACCCAACC
The DNA here is from genome assembly GCA_030914045.1 of Chloroflexota bacterium. Taxonomy (GTDB): domain Bacteria; phylum Chloroflexota; class Chloroflexia; order QHBQ01; family JADMIH01; genus JADMIH01. The sequence goes on from JALZHG010000046.1 coordinate 8,091, forward strand.
ATCATCCTCTTGGCGCGTTCTTGGCGTCCTTGGCGTCTTGGCGGTTCCGTCTCCTATCCGCCATCGTCCATCGTCCCTCACCCGCCTTCCTTCCCCAGCAGCTTCTTTAGTTCGGTTATCGCGGTTTCGCGGCTTTCGGGGGTCATAATCTCGGTGGCTAGGGGATGGCCGCGCCAGTCTTCCGTGTAGATGCCGTGCAGTTCCAATAGAGAGGCGACGGCGTGATGCCGCACCAGGGCCTCGGGATCGTCGAGCGCCTTCCACAGCGCGTCTATGCTCGCGGGGGTCTTGACCATTTTCAGGGCTATGGCAGCGTCCACGCGCTCTCCCCAGAATGGAGCCGCGTGCAACACCGTGATGAGCACCTCGGCGGCACGAGGGTATCGCTCGATCTCCCACAGGGCGCGGGCCGTGTTTATCAGGTCGGTGCCACGCGCGGTCTTTAGCCGCGCCTTCAGCGGGGCCACCGACTGCTGCGAGCGCAAAGCCTCAAGCCCGCGAGCGGGGCGATAGTCGCTGGTGCTGAGGCCGTCCAGCAAGAGCCTCTCGGCCTCCTCTCGCTCCTCCCCCTCCAGCGCGAGCAACGCCTCTAAATCCAGCCCATCGTGCCAGGCCATGTAAGGGTCGCCAAAAAAGCTTTCGTAAAAGCGGTCCCAGTAGACGGATGACATGTGTGCTCCTGTGGGGACGATGGACGATAGACGATGGACGATGGAGAAGTTTTGAGTTATGAGTTTTGAGTTTTGAGTTGACAGATAGTACCTAACCATCATCCTCTTGGCGCGCTCTTGGCGTCCTCTGCGTCTTGGCGGTTCCGTCTCCTATCGTATATCGTCTGTCGTCTAGCATGCTTATTTTCGCGGCCAGGATGAAATCGTTCTCGGAGAGTCCCTTAATGGCGTGGGTGGTCAGTTCGAGGCGTACGCGGTTCCAGGAGATATAGATGTCAGGGTGGTGGCCCTCGGCTTCGGCAAGGTCTGCCACCTGGTTGACGAAGCTCATCGCGGCCTTGAAGTCCTTGAACTTGAATCGTCGGGCCAACTTCTTCTCTTCCGACTTCAGTTCCCAGCCGGGCACCTGCTCCATCAGGCGCTCGGCTTCTTCCGGGGGCATGGGTGGTGTACCTGCTTCACAAGCTACGCAGAACTTCTGTGTTAGACTCGTAGTCATAGGGGTGGCTCCTTGGCTGCTGTAAGGCTATTCTACCACCATCTAAGTGTCGCTATTCTCAGGCGCGAAGAAGTCCATTATCTCCTTCGCCAGCTCGGCCGGGCGGTGAAGGGGTACGTCGTGGAGGGTGTCGGGCATGATCACCGACTTATGGTTGGCGAGGTAACGTTCGGCGCGGGCCACCCCCAGCAGCTTGGCGGCGTTGTATGACTCCTGCTGGGGCGTTCTAGCTTCCGGCAGCGCGGTAATAATCAGCGCCGGGCACCGCACGCTGCTGAGGAGGTCGTCGGGGCGGGTGTCCCAGACGGTACGCAGAATCAGCATGTGGTTGTCGCGGCTGAGACGGTTCGCCAGCGCACCGGTTGGCTGCTCTTCAATCGTGGCGCGCAGGAACTTGGTAATGAAGTGCCGGGGCAGGGCGTCCAAACCGCGACTACGGGTCTTCTTCGCCAGGTCCGCCAGTTTGAACGGGCTGAGGTCGGTAGGGGCCATCAACTCGCTCATGGTCTCCCACGTGTCGATGCCGGGTATGTCCTGTATCTGCACCAGCCCACCATCAACGAGGGCGATACCGTTACATTCATCTGCGTAACCCCCCGCGTAGGCCAGGGCTATCGAGCCGCCCCAGGAGTGCCCCACCACGAAGACGCGTCCCAACCCCAGCGCCTCCACCAGGCCGCGCAGGTCCGCCAGCATGGTGTCGAGGTCGTAGCCGCTGCCGGGCTTCTCGCTGAACCCGTGCCCGCGCTGGTCGTAAGCCACCACGTGAAAACGCTCTGACAGCAGCGGCGCGGCGAGGTCCCAGATATGGTGGGTGGAGCCTAGCCCGTGCAGCAACAGCATGGGAGGTCCATCACCACCCCAGTCCCGGTAGCTTAGCTCTACCCCGGTATTGGCCGTTCTCACCTGTCGCAGGCGAGGTCGTATGCGTCTCATATCGCGTTACTCGTCGCGCTCTCAGTCATCTTTCGGCCCTCACCCACAATCGCTCCTTGTCAGCTATCACTTCCACCGTGCCGTTCAGGTCGGTCCGGTACACTAGGGCACCAGCGGCGCTCAAACTCTCCAACGTCTCCGGCGCGGGGTAGCCGAACCTGTTGCCCTGCCCTACCGAGATAATAGCCACCTGGGGCCGGACCGCCGATAGGAACCTGGACGTGGCAGCACCCTTGCCGCCGGAATGCCCCACCACCAGCACCTGGCTGCGCAAGCCCTCACCCTTATAGCTTAGCATTTCCGCCTCGGCTTCGTCGCGGGCCTCACCACTGATGAGGAAGCTGTGGGAGGCATAGGTAAGCTTTAGGGCTATTGGGCCATCCTCCTCTGGGGCGGGACTCAGCACTTCCAGCACTACATCAGGCTCACCCGCGAAGGTCAGCGTTTCTCCGCGAGTGGCATAATGCACCGGCACTTGCTGGGAACTTAGCAGGCGCAGCCACTGGGCTTGCACGCCTCCGGTGGCGGTGTACTCGGTCTGCACCACCTGGCCCACTTCGTAACGGCCCATGAGGTCCACCAGGCCCATGAGGCGGTCCTGCACGGGACGTGTGAGCACCACAAGGTTGATGTCGCGCTGCCAGAAGGGGAGGCGGTTGCCTATGCCGTTCAGCAGCGGGGTAGCCCCAGGCCCGCCGTCGATCACCGCCGTATGCCCCTGCGGGGTCTTGAGCAGTATCGCCTCACCCTGCCCCACGTCCAGCACCCAGAGATGCAAACGCCCATCCGGCTGCTGCCCCACGATTACCAGCAGCATAAGGAGCGCGACTACGGGTACGACCAGGCCCCACAGAGGCAAAGTAACCCCGCCTGGCGCGGACTGCTTGCGCGAAGCGCCGCCTACGGCCTTAGCCACAACACCTTCTCATCCGGCAGACTCACCATTTCGTAGCCGTGCTCCTGGGCGAAGTCTATCCAGGGAACTTCCAGCCCTCCCTCAAACCCCGTGAGGATAGCCCTCGGCGGTTCCTTTTCAAGAAGGGCCATGAACTCTGCTTGAGTGGGCACCTCCAGGTCGCGCCGCTCAGTGGAATCTAGCAGGGACTCACTGCGCCACACGAACGGCCCCGTGGCAAAGAGGTTATATACGTCCGCGCCACCCTCAAGCGCATGCACCGGGGCAAAAGTCAACACCTTATCCCGGCCAGCATGACGGCTCACCTCCATACCGAGGTTGCGCACCTTCACGGGCACCCATTCCGCCGTGTCCCGCAGCACCCTCAGCGAATACCCCGGACGGCCCAGTCCTACAGCCAGCAGCAGCATTAGGCCGAAGACCGCGAGACTCCACTTCGCACGCGTCATGAGCAGGGCAGTCCCGTAGGCCGACACGAGTACCATGAAGGGCACCAGGCCATAGAAGTACTGGTACCACGAGGGCGTGGGAGCGAGCGCCCCAAGCAAGAGGGCGGGCAGCAGCGCCGCGCCAAACAATAGCTCGAACAGGTATGAGCTACCCGCCGTGCGGCTGGCGAACAGTCCGGCGAGCATGAAGGAAAGGGAGCCTACGACCAGCACGAGGTTCGCGGGCTGAGTAACGACCGCCCCCAGATAGTCGAGCTTGCCTGCGAGGTCCATCGCACGCTCGTAGCCTGTCCGCTCCCAGAAGAGCGCGTTTACCTGATGGTACTCGATGTTGCCGAACACGAACTGCCCAGGGGCCATCAGAAAAGCCAGCAGGGAGGGCACCAACCCCAGCATGAGACCATCACTGAACAGCATCAGCGGGCGCAGCCTCTCCTTCCAGGCGGCTTTTACTGCCGCCATGGATGGGTAGAGGAACACCGCCCCCAGGAAGACAGGCACCACGAACGCAAAGGTCAACCGCGTTCCCACCGCCAGACCCAGCAACACGCCTGCCGTCAACGTCCATCTCATACCCCAGCCGGCCCGCGCAGCCTTATGCACCGCCACAAAGGCCGACAGGGCCAGCAGCACCGAAGCGTCGTGGTTCCAGGCCTGCCCGCTGGTGTACCGGAAGATGGGGTTAGCTATTACAGCGACTACACTGCCCGCGGCGGCGAGGAACCTCCAACCGTAAGCAATGTCGCGCAACACGTCTGCCACAGCGAGGAAAATAAGCCCCAGGCCCGCCGTCGCGCACACCGTCGAGAAGACCCGCGCTTCCAATAAGAAGTAACCGGGCCACTGTAGCAAGGAGAACAGCCCCGCGTACATGAAAGCCAGGTTGGGCATCTGCAAGTACGGGAAATCGCGGTACGGCACCTGTAGCTTTTCGGAGAGCAGCACCCCGGCGGAAACGTACATATGCTCGTCGTGATTCAGTTCTTTCTCCATGCTGGCGGCCAACAACAGGAGAAAAACCAGGCACATAAAAGCCCCGCCTGCCGTCACAAACAGCAGCCTGGAAACACGTCCGGTATTCGGCTCTAGGGCGTCAGACATAAATAGGCAGGTGGCCGGTGAGTGCCGAGTGCCGAGTACTTGCAGCAATTCACTCGGCACTCACTTACAAGCAGCGTGGCTATTATACGAGGTACTAATATCCTATAAGAGATTATCCATATGTCTGAGTTACAAGCGGCAATACCAGCACCTATAATGACGGAAAGGCCCCTGGTACCTTCGATGCCGAGCGCCCATGTCACAACGTTGAGGTACGGCTATATGCCCCGGTTCCGGTTCACCTTACTCACAAAGTTCTCTATAACGAGCCTGGCCCTCCTGGCTGTCATGGGGGTGCTGCTCGGCATGGGCCTCACCCGGCACTTTGAGGAGCAGGCCATCGAGCAGCAAAAGATGGCCGCCGCCTCCCTGGTACCGCCCGTGGTGGGCCGCCACCTGGACGACGACCTCCTGGCAAACGGGGCGAAGGGCGAGGTCTACGAGGACATCCAGAGGTCCCTCTCGTTCCTGGGCGGCTCCAATCTTGTAGCGGCGAAGGTGTGGAACCGGGATGGCATGGTCATCTACTCCGACCAGGAGTATCTCGTCGGCCAACAGCAACCGCTTACTTCTCAGCTACAGTCGAACTTCGAGGGAAGCATCACCGCCGAAATCGAGCCAATCAGCGCGGCGGAAAACGCCGAAGAGCGCGGCTATGGCGACCTGATGAAGGTCTACACTCCGCTGCAAATGCCGGGCACCAACCGGATAGGGGCCGTGTTCGAGGGCAGCTACGACGTCACCGACCTGCGGCAGAGGATCAGCTACACCAACGGCTTCCTGTGGGTCAGCATCGCGGGCGGCTTCCTCTTCCTCTACCTGTCGCTGTTCACCTTGGTCCGCAACGCCTCGGGCCGGCTTGAGCGCCAGAGCGCCGATAACGCTCAGCTTTACCAGGAGGCCCAGCACCAGCTTGCCGAGCGCCAGGTAGCCGAGGAGCGAATCAAGCTACAGGTAGAGCACCTCCAGGCGCTACGCGACATTGACATCGCGATTACCTCCAACCCGGACCTGGCGCTGACCCTCAACGTGATATTGACGCAGGTGCGCGCGCAGTTGAAGGTGGACGCCGCCGACGTGCTGCTGCTGGACGAGCGTGCCAAGGAGCTTGAGTACGCCGCCGGTTCCGGCTTCCGTGCCGAGGCCGTGGCGGGCACGCGCCTGTGGCTGGGGCAGGGTTACGCGGGCAAGGCCGCCCTGAAAAGGCGAACCATCGGCGTCGAGAGGATGAACAACACCGGCGATTTGGCCCGTGCGGAGTTGCTGGCGGGCGAGGAGTTCGAGGCGTATTACGCGGTGCCCCTGGTCGCCAAGGACAAGGTGCTTGGGGTGTTGGAGGTGTTCCAGCGAGGGCCATTGCACGCGACCCCCGATTGGCTGAAGTTCCTTGAGGCGCTGGCCGGGCAGGCCGCTATCGCGGTGGACAACGCCGCCCTGTTCGACAGCCTCCAACGCTCGAACGCGGAGCTTGCCAGGGCATACGATAAGACGCTGGAAGGCTGGTCCCGCGCCCTCGACCTGCGCGACAAAGAGACCGAGGGGCACAGCCAGCGCGTCACCGAGACGACCGTGCGGCTGGCGCGGGAGATGGGCGTGGGCGAGGACGAACTGGTGCACATCCAGCGTGGCGCGCTCCTGCACGACATAGGCAAGGTAGGCATCCCCGACTCGATTCTCCTGAAACCCGGCCCCCTTACCGAGGAAGAATGGACTATCATGCGCATGCACCCGGTCCACGCTTACGAATTGCTGCGCCCAATCGCCTTCCTGGAGCCTGCCCTCGACATACCCTACTGCCACCACGAGAAATGGGACGGTACAGGCTACCCACGCGGCCTCAAGGGCGACGAAATTCCCCTGGCCGCCCGCATCTTCGCCGTTGCCGACGTGTACGACGCTCTCCGCTCCAACCGCCCCTACCGCTCGGCCCGGCCCCGCCAGATGGTGATGGCCTACATCATGGAGCAGGCGGGCAAGCACTTCGACCCCGACGTGGTGGAGGCGTTCCTGAAGGTGGAACGATCTAGCCCTGCTCAGTTGGTGTCGCAAAGCACACCCGCCGGACCCACTACCCTAACAGCCACACAGACAGGAAGCTACGCTGGTGTCATGCTAGCCCCGGCAGGAGAGACTGCAACTGCCGTTGTAGCTGCCCGCCCCACATAGGCTCCCGATCGGCTAGCGGGTGTTGGCCGACCCGCCGAGCAAGTTCCACCACGCTTCCGTACCTTCGTCCTCTAGAATCGATTGCTCCGGGAAGTAATAGCCTTCGTGGTAGCCGGTCTTCACCGTATCAAGCGCGATGATGAAGTCTGGTTCGCTGGTCGGTACGAATCTGCCGCGTGCTAAGGCGCTTATTCGCCCTTTGCCCGCGTCATGCGCGAACACCCGGCCGTTGAAGATCGCCAGCGATCCCGGCTCGATGATGATTTCCTCAAGCGGGGCGTTGAAGTGCTTTGTGAAGGTCTCCACAAGGGCTTTGGGCGTCCACGCGTGCTGCTCGTGTGCGGGCATAAGCTGGCGGGCGACGAGAAGCCGCACCATTTCGGCAATGGGCAATGGCACTATCCTGAATTGCCGGGGCAGCAAGGCTATGTTGACGAAATACTGGTAGATGGGGCCGGGATAGTCCGCCAGGGTCGTCAGTTCCGCATCGAAGTGCAGGTTGGTTTGGGACTTGTCCGCGCCCACCCCGGTCGTAGAAGCCCTGGCCTCATCAATTTTCAAGGCCCTGACAAACAGGTCACTTCCCGCGATTGCCTCCTCTACCATCCTTATCAGTTCTACCAGGCGGGGGCACTGTCCTGTAACCACGCTGCGCGCTTCGGGACTGAGGGGGCGGGCAAGGTCGGTCAATCGCCCGCCACGAAGCTGCGTGAGCACCCCCTGGTCCCGCAACCACTGCATCTCCAGCATGGCACCCTTGCGGAGGGCCTTGGGCAAATGGACCGGCAGCGGAATAACCTTGACCAACGACTCCAGGTCCTCGTCGCCCGCGAAGAGGGTATAGGCGAGGGAGGCGCGCTTAACTCTCCTGTGGAGCGCCAGATCAAGTAGCTTATGCCGCACATGCTGCCCGTAAGGACTTGCGGCCCTCGGTAGGTCGAAGTTGCGCCCGTTTACGGAGAAGTAGGAAGAGGGCACTTCCAGACCGCAATATGCTGCTCGTGGCTCCAGCTTCAGGTCGAACATGTCCACTCAACTCTCAACCGGCGCTTGCCACGCCAAACAGTTCGTCCACCACGCGCCGGAACTCATCGCAGAACGGCAGCGGCTCTTCCCTGCGTCGCGGCACGCAAAGCGCCTCCACCAGGCCGCGATAGTACCATTCCTGCTGCGCCCGCCCCCTCTTGAACCGCGACCACGCCCCTTCTCCGACCGCGCGTACGTCGGCCAGGATGCTACGGGCGTTGTGCAGCTTGTCGGCCAGCGTCACCAGCCGGACCTCGCGGGGCGCGGTGGGCAGATACGCCAGGGTGTGCTCTTTGCGCTCCTCCCAGCCCTGCCACTTGTCTGGCTCCGAACAGCCCTCCACAATGGAGGCCACACGCTCGCCAAACTGCTCGCGCAATTGCTCCAACGTAATGTAGGTGTCCTCCACCGTGTCGTGCAGGATTCCGGCGGCGACCACTTCCTCGTCGCAGCCCAAAGTAGCCAGCATCATACCGACCGCGTAGGGGTGGGAGATATAAGGGATGTCGGTGCCCTTGCGTACCTGCCCCTGGTGTGCCCTGGTCGCAAGCTCGATAGCCCTGTCTATCATGCTTCCTCCGAGTGTGTGGTGCGTGTCATGTGCTGGTAATCTATAATATCAGTGGACGCTGTCATCTACGAGATCATGCTACTTCCTCATACTTAGATTATCGGAGTAAAGCAACTTATGCAAACCAGCGCTGAGGCAAAAATCGAAAACAGGTGGGCTGACGAAGAGACGCAGGGCATGGACGAACTGGACCTGCTGGTGTACCAATCGAGGTTGGTCGGTTCCGACTCCAGGCTGGTGGTGTGGGGTGGGGGCAATACCTCGCTCAAGACGCACGAGACCGATTTCCGGGGGCGGCCCACGTACGTGCTCCGAGTGAAGGGCAGCGGCTCGGACCTGAAAGCGGTGGTGCGCCGCGACTTCCCAGGCGTGCGCATGGACGACGTCCTGCCCCTCATGGAGCGCGACGACATGTCCGACGAAGAGATGGTGGAGTACCTCGGCCAGACGCTGATGGAGCCAGGCTCGCCCCGACCCTCCATCGAGACGCTGCTGCACGCCTTCGTCCCTGCTGCCAGCGTCGTGCACAGCCACGCCGATGCCATACTGGCCGTCACCAATAACGTCCGCGCGGAAGAGGTGCTTGCCGAGGTCTTTGGCGACCAACTCGCCATCGTGCCGTACCGGCGTCCCGGCTTCCTGCTGTCCAAACAGGTAGGCGAGGCGGTGCGCGACAACCCCACCATAAAAGGTGTCATCCTGCTCAACCACGGCCTCATCACCTGGGACGACAACCCTAAAGAGGCTTACCGACTGCACATAGAGATGGTGGACAGGGCGGCCCGCTACGCCAGGGAAAGCGGTCAGCCCACGGCAACAGAGAGCCGGAATGCCCGCCTTACCGCTGAAGAAAGGCGCGAGGTAGCGGCTAAACTGGCCCCGGTGCTCCGTGGTCTGCTCGGCAGGGACAAGCGGGTTGTCATGCACTACCACGACTCTCCCGAGGTGCTACGCTTCGTGTCGGGAGAAATCGTGCCCCTCAATCGAATGCGCCAGGTGCTCATGCAAGGCGCGGCCACTCCCGACCACATCCTCAACACCAAGCGCACGCCTCTCTGGATAGAAGCCGCAGACCCGCGAGACCCCGAAGACCTGGCAAACGCGGCGGAGCAAGCCTACCAGGAGTGGGTGCACGATTACGAGGAATATTACAACGCTCACCAGACGGGCGAGGGTATGCTACCCGCGACACCTAGAGTGGTGTTGGTGGCCGGAGTGGGCATGTTCTCGGTGGGCAAGGACAGCCGCGCCGCCACCATATCGAGCGACATCTACCTGCACACCATAAGCATAATCGAAGCTGCCGAAGGGCTGGGGGGCTACCGCTCGTTGCCCCTCAAAGATGCCTTTGCCGCCGAGTACTGGCCCCTGGAACTGTACAAACTGACCCTGGCCCCGTCGGAGAAGGAACTCAGCCGCCGCGTGGTGCTGGTCACGGGTGCGGCAGGTGCTATTGGAGCGGGCATCGCGCGGAGGTTCGCGTCAGAGGGTGCCCATATTGTCTGCGCCGACCTAGACCTTGAGAAGTCCGGTGCGCTGGCAGTCGAGTTGAGCAAGGCGAACTCAGCCAATAAAGCTGTCGCCGTGCAGATGGACGTGACCGATGAGACTTCAGTGAGCGAGGCGTACAAGCGGGCCATTCTTGAATACGGCGGGGTGGATGTCGTGGTGTCGAACGCTGGAATAGCCAAGGCGTGTGCAATTGACGAGTTGAGCCTGGAAGACTGGGAACGCAGCTTCGCCGTCAACGCCAGGGGGCACTTCCTGGTGGCGCGCGAGGCGTTGCGGATTATGAAGGCGCAGGGCACCGGCGGCAGCTTCGTGTTCGTCGCCACCAAGAACGTCACCGCGCCGGGCAAGGAGTTCGGGGCCTACAGCGCCTCCAAAGCAGCGGAAGCCCAGTTGGCGAGGGTGCTCGCGCTGGAGGGGGCACCGCACGGCATACGCTCCAACATGGTCAATCCCGATGCGGTGTTCGCCGGGTCGGGCCTCTGGTCGCAGGAGGTACGCGAGCAGCGGGCGAAGGCGCAGGGCATCGACGCCGGGGAGCTAGAGGAGCACTACCGCAAGCGGAACCTCCTACAGGTGGAAGTCACCGCCGCCGACGTAGCCGAGGCCGCCCTCTTCTACGCCTCCGACCGCTCTGCCAAGACCACGGGCAGCATGCTCCCGGTGGACGGCGGCTTGAGAGAGGCATTCCCGCGTTAGGGGTGCAGGGTGCTCCCTGCTGGGGTTTGGAGTGTCTCTAATTTCCCACTATCTTCACTCAGAAGCGATTTCAAAACCCTGTTCTAATGTGTAGAATCAGGGTATGGCAAGACCGATACTCACTGATGAACTGTGGGCTGTTATAGAGCCGTTACTACCTCCTGAACCGCCAAAGCCGAGGTGTGGCAATGGATGATTTCATCTCATATCTGGAAAACGCATTCGACCTCAACTTCGTTCAAGGTGACTACAACAACGTACACCGTGACCTGTACGGGATATTAGCTGGGTCGGTAAAGATGGGTGTTGATACATTTAGCATAACGAGCACCCACTTTATCTTCTGCAAGGATGGGCTCCCGGTCCGAGAGTGGGATTTGTCCAACTGGGAAGGAATGAGCGAAGCGTTTCGGCAAGGTTTACAAACTATACTGAAGCATGACGAAGGAGTTCGCACACGTCTTCGCCTGATTGCTGATACACCGCAGATTGTAACCTATCAATTCAAGGGGTCTTGAAATCAGTTCTTACTCTTTCAGAGACAAAAGGCATAGCAGGTCAGGCAAAGCTATGGCGGACACAAACGCCGAAGAACAAAGCGAGCAGGCGTCCAGCAGGAGCACCCTCACTATCAAGGCGGTGCTCTTCGACTGGGACGGCACGATAGTCGACTCCGCGCGGGCGATGTTCCTGTCCTACCGTCACGCCTATGAGAAGCACCTGGGCATCGTCTTCCCTACAAACGACGCCGACTTCCGGCAGTTGGTGCCTATGCGTCTTGCCGAAAGCTCGGCCAAGTTCGGGGGCGAAAAGGCCGCCGACATAGCCCTCAGCTACAACCACTACTACGAGCAAGAGGGCTACAAGACGGGCAGGGTCTACGAAGGCGTGCGCGAGGTGCTGGCGGAGTTGCGAGCGCGGGGCTACCTGCTGGGCGTGGCCTCCAACAAGGGCTGGGGCAGAATCGGGGCCGATATCGACTACCTGGGGCTTCAGGGCCTGCTGGACGCGTTCGTGACCTCCGAGGACACACCTCAGCGCAAGCCCCACCCTGCGCCTTTGCTCAAGCTCGCGGAGAAGTTGGAAGTAGCACCCCAACACTGCGCCTACATAGGCGACTACCGGGGCGACATCGTAGCCGCGAGAGATGCGGGCATGGTGTCGATTGCGGTCATGTGGGGCGGGATGTTCCCCACCGACACCCTGCTAGCCGAGCACCCGGACTACATAGTCGAAAGGCCGGGGGAGTTGCTGGAACTCTTCCCCGGCCCCGAAGCCCCTCAGTTACGCCCGCAAACCAGTTCTATTGAGCCTGAGCGCCTTCGCTGAGGGGCCTGCCTGCTACATATACGGCTGGTGCAACTCAACCGACTTGGCCGTCTTGCTGCGCACGCGGATATTGATCATCTCCACGAACACCGAGAAGGCCATAGCGAAGTAGATGTAGCCCTTTGAGATGTGCTGGTCGAACCCTTCCGCCACCAGGGTCACACCTATCAACAGGAGGAAGCTGAGCGCCAGCACCTTTATGGTCGGGTGCTGCTCTATGAACCGGCTGATGGCCCCTGCCGATATCATCATAATACCCACCGCGATTACCACGGCGGTAACCATCACCCAAAGCTCGTTCGCCATACCGACGGCGGTGATTACCGAGTCGAGGGAGAAGACTATATCCAGTAGGATTATCTGCACCAGGGTGGAGACGAAGGCAGCCCTGCCCCTTGGAGCGGTCTGCGCCGCATGGTCGTCCGGCTCGCCCTCAAGCCTGTGGTGTATCTCCCAGGTGCTCTTTCCAAGTAAGAACAGCCCGCCACCTATCAAGATGAGATCGCGGCCCGAAATCTCCTGGGTGAGAACGGTAAACAGGGGCGCGGTGAGGCTGATAATCCACGATAGGGAGAGCAGCAGCAATATGCGCGTGAACATCGCCAGCCCCAGGCCCACCGTGCGAGCGGTGGCCTGCTGGTCTTTGGGCAGGCGGCCAGCCAGGATGGAGATGAAGATGATGTTGTCTATGCCTAAGACGATCTCCAGCACGGTGAGCGTCGCCAGCGCGATAAGGCTGTCAGGGTTCAGTAACCATTCCATATACCGGTCCTCCGGGAACAAATATTGACATTTTGCGTCGTGCAAGGGAAGCCGCGCGTATCCTACCATATTACGCAATATTCCTGCCAACAGATGCAGTAGCCGCATGTCGACACATTGGCTACAATGAGGAGGAATTGCGGGGAGGAGCAGTACAACATGCCTCAGCGCCGGGCGTACGATGCGATTGTGGTGGGGGCAGGCCCGAACGGGCTAGCAGCCGCTATTACTATGTCGCGCGCGGGCAAGTCGGTCCTGCTGGTGGAGGCGGAGGAGACAATCGGCGGGGGCACCCGCTCCGCCGAGCTGACTCTGCCCGGCTTCACGCACGACGTATGCTCGGCGGTGCACCCATTGGGCGTGGCTTCCCCTTTCTTCCGCACCCTGCCGCTGGAGGAGCACGGGCTAGAGTGGGTGCACCCGCCCTCCCCGCTGGCCCACCCCCTGGACGACGGCTCGGCTGCCGTGCTCGAACGCTCCATAGAGGCAACTGGCGACTCCCTCGGCGCAGACGCTGAAGCCTACCGACGCCTCATAGATCCAATCGTCAACGACTGGTACCGGCTGGAGGGCAGCACACTGGGGCCGCTCAGGTTCCCAAGGCACCCGGTCGCCCTAGCCCGCTTCGGGTTGAGGGCGATTTTCCCGGCACGTCTGCTGGCCCGCACCCTCTTCAAAGGGGAGCACGCCCGTGCCCTTTTTGCGGGCATGTCGGCCCATTCCATACTCTCGCTGGACCAGCCATTGAGCGCGGCGTTCGGCCTGGTGCTGGGGGCGCTGGGGCACGTCGCGGGCTGGCCCGTGGCGCGTGGCGGCTCGCAGAAGGTGGCCGACGCCCTGGCCTCCTACCTACGCTCGCTGGGCGGGGAGATAGTCACCGGCTGGCGGGTGGAGTCGCTGGACGAGCTGCCCACCGCCCGCACCGTGCTGCTGGATGTCACGCCCCGCCAGTTGCTCGGCATGGCAGGTCGCCGCTTCACCTCCAATTACCGCAGCCAGCTCCGCCATTACCGCTACGGCCCCGGCGTGTTCAAGCTCGACCTGGCGCTGGACGGGCCTATCCCCTGGAAGGCCCCGGAGTGCCTGAGGGCGGCCACGGTACACGTGGGCGGCACGCTGGGCGAGATAGCCGCCTCCGAGCACGCCATGTCGCACGGCAGGCACCACCCCAGGCCGTTCGTGCTGGTGGCCCAGCAGAGCCTGTTCGACCCCACCCGCGCACCAGAGGGCAAGCACACCGTCTGGGCCTACTGCCACGTGCCCAACGGCTCCACGATGGACATGACTGGCCTAATCGAAGCGCAGATAGAGCGGTTCGCCCCCGGTTTCCGCGACCGCATACTGGCCCGCCACGCCATGTCACCCGCCGACGTGCACAGGTACAACGCCAACTACATAGGTGGCGACATCAACGGCGGCGTGCAGGACATTCGCCAGCTTTTCACCCGCCCCGCCGTGCGCCCCATCCCCTACACCACCCCCGCCCGCGACGTGTACGTCTGCTCGTCGTCCACCCCACCCGGCGGAGGCGTGCACGGCCTGTGTGGCTGGGAGGCCGCGCGGGTGGCATTGCGCCATAGCTTCAAGTAGCGCCTGGGCGCGCACCTCTCCCGGCTGAACCTCCTGTAACGTAAATTGTAGCTCTTCTTGTATTGGTTCCTGTAACACAAAAGCGTTCTGCCTATGACAGAGGCTTGCTAGAATGCGTCATAGAGATTTACCGGACCTGTGCTATTGGCTGGATTAAACTCATGCGCGACATACAGCAAAACAATCGAATTATTCAAAAATCACGCATAAAGGAAGGAACTAATGAAGAAGGCATTCAGAAGATTGCCGCGCGCCGCGCGCTGGCTGTTCGCAGTGGTCATGCTGGCGGGCATGGTGCCGGCTATGGCCTTTTCGGGGGCGAGGGCAGGCGTTGCTGCCCCCGCTACGCAAGCGGTGACGGATACCCTAACGGTGGCGGACGGCCCCAACAGCCAGGTGTGGGCCAGGATCGCAGGCAGCGTTGTAGTATATGACGAGTGCACCAACAAGGGCTGCCGCATAATGTCGGTGGACCTGTCGAAGCCGGGTAGCAAAGCCACCGCGATCTCGCAAGGCAATGCACCTTCGTACATGCCCTCCACGGACGGCAAGACTGTAGTGTGGGTGGACGGCCGCAAAGCCAGCAGGAACGGTTCCCTTTATGAGGCTAACAGCAACCTGAACATCATGGGCGCGGACCTCTCCACGGGCAAGGTGTTCACCGTCACGACCGCCGCCAAGTCCCAGATATACCCTGAGGTGTCGGGCGACATCGTGGTGTGGGCCGACTTCCGCAACGCTAAGAGCGCGACCGACCTGGCTTCCGGCGACATCTACATGTACAACCTCCGCACCGGCAAGGAGACGCTGGTGACCCGCGCGCCCGGCCTCCAAACAGGCCCCGTGACCAACGGCAAGGTGATCGTGTGGGCGGACTACCGCAACGAGCCGAAGAAGGACGGCTTCAACTCGAACATTTACGGGTACGACATCGCCACCAAAAAGGAGTTCGTAATCACCAAGGAGCCGAGCACCCAACTGTACCCGGCAATCTCAGGCAACACGGTTGTGTGGACCGACTGGCGCAACGGTGATAGCGACATCTACGGGTACGACCTGGGCACCAAGCAGGAGTTCGCCGTTGCCGAAGCGCCCGGTAGCCAGTTGATGCCCTCTATCTCGGGCGACCTCGTAGTGTGGTCGGACTGGCGCAACGAACCCGATAGCGCCAACAAGGGCACCAACGTAGACGTGTACGGTGCCAGCCTGGAGACCGGACAGGAGTTCCCCGTATTCGTGGGTCCTGGCGGCCAGGGCGCGCCACGCATCAGCGGCAACACGGTAGTATGGGAGGACAACCCCAGCGGCGACTTCGAGAAAGGCGACTGGAACATCAGCGGCGCGATTGTAGACCCTGAAGCCGCCCCCGAACCCGCGCCCACGGAAGAAGCGCCCCAGCAGGCGACACCCGCGCCCACCGTGGTGAACCGACCTTCCGGCGCTCCCGAACCGGGCGTTATCAAAGGCAAAGTGACCGACACCAGGGGCAAGCCGTTGGCCGACGTGCCCATCACCATACACGGCACATCGACGGCGGGCGAGCGCGCCAATTTCGACACGCGCACGGGACCCGACGGCCACTATTCCATACACGTGCCCGACGGCATCTATCGCATCTATGGCTATTACCGGATGCAGTACAAGGACAGGACGTACAGGCTGCCGGTGTGGCCGGTGGACAACGTGGATGGCATAGCTCACTACAGCAGGGAAGGCGTGGTGAAGGACTTCATCTGGAGAATCCAGGGACCCTCGCCGTTCACCAAGGACGACCCAAACAACGCGTATTACCACTACGGCGGCTATGCCTCGCTGGGCGACCTGTACCACCTGGAGATGATGCACGGCGAAGCGCCCTGGCACAGCCACGAATTCCCCGCCGGTTCGACCATAGAGTTAACCCTCAAGCCGGACGGCCCCCTGTTCGACGGCAGCGCCGGACAACCTATCGTCTTCCAGGTGCCGCCTGCCCAACTTGACGACTGGAACCTGTGGGACATCCCCCTGGGCGATTACATGGCAAGCGCCCAGCTAATAGAAAGGAATGGGAAGAAAACACCCCTGCGCGTCGCCGCCGTGACCCAGGCCAATGGAGGCGAGCCATTGCCCAAGCTCAAGAGCGCACCCATCGTTTTCCTCCCCACCTCCGATACTGGACTCATTGGGGTAAATATATACATTGTGCCCTGATGCAAGAGAGGGGATAGCACAGGTAACATGCAGGAGGGCAGGTCCGTCGTTGGACCTTCCCTCATTGCAAGCATCTCCACTTAGCAACCTATGGCAGAACCTTGAAGATAGAGGTGTAGGGGCAGGCCCCTGTGCCTGCCCTTGTTGGAGATTAGCACCAGGGCAGGCACGGGGGCCTGCCCCTACAAGGGTTAATGGATTCTTTATATATAGGTCTAAGGCTGAGTCCACACCCAGTCACGGATCTCCGGCATGTCCTCGAAGTGCTCACGGGAGTACTGCACCGCCCGCTGTATCAGCGTGGTACACTCGTCCACCAGCGGGGCGGCAAGCCCGCGCACCCTTGGAGCGTACTTCAGCACGGAGATGGCAAGGTGGTAGCGGCTCATCTGGTTGAGCACCACCATGTCGAACGGGGTGGTAGTCGTGCCCTGCTCGTTGAAGCCGCGCACGTGGAAGCGGTCGGCGTTCGGGCGGCCGTGCACCAGTTGGTGTATAGCTCGCTGGTAGCCGTGGAACGCGAACACTATGGGCTTGTCAGCGGTGAACGTGTTGACGAAGTCGGTCTCGCTCATGCCGTGCGGGTGCACCGAGCGCGGGAAGAGCGTCATCAGGTCCACCACGTTCACGACGCGCACCTTCAGCTCCGGGATATTCTTGCGCAGCCACCAGGCGGCGGCCAGCGTCTCCATAGTAGGTATGTCGCCCGCGCAAGCCAGCACCACGTCAGGCTCGAAACCCGTGTCGTTGCTCGCCCACTCCCACACCGAGGCTCCCCTGGCGCAGTGCTCTATCGCGTCCTCCATGCCCAGGTACTGCAACTGCGGCTGCTTGTCAATCACGATCAGGTTGACGTAATTGCGGCTGCGGAAGCAGTGGTCGGCCACGGAGAGCAGGCAGTTGGCGTCCGGCGGCAGGTAGATGCGGGTGACCGTGCCCCGCTTGGATAGCATCACGTCAATCAGGCCCGGACCCTGGTGGCTGAAGCCGTTGTGGTCGTTGCGCCAGGAGGTGGAGGTGAGCAGGATGTTGAGGGAGGCAATCGAGTCGCGCCACGGCAGCTCTATACCCTCCTGCTGCCACTTGGTGTGCTGCACCGTCATGGAGGCCGACACCATAGCGAACGCCTCATACGTCGCATACAGGCCGTGTCGCCCCGTCAGCAGGTAACCTTCCAGCCAGCCCTCACAATTGTGTTCGCTCAGTATCTCCATCACGCGGCCGTCGGGCGACACGTGCTCGTCTATCGGGATTGTGCGCCCTACGAAACAGCGGTTCGTCACCTCGAACACGTTGTCGAGCCTGTTGGAGTGGGTCTCATCCGGGCAGAAGAGCCGGAAGTTGGCCTGCTCCTCGTTCAGCTTGAAGATGTCGCGCATCATCTTGCCAAGCTGCCGGGTCGATTCGTGCCGCTCGCCGGCAGGCTGCTCCACCGGGATGGCGTAGTCGCGGAAGTCGGGCATGATGAGGTCCACCAGCAGCTTGCCACCGTTGGCATGGGGGTTGGCGCCCATGCGACGTACGCCTTCGGGAGCGAGCGCCCGTAGCTCAGGCAAGAGCCGTCCGTTCTCATCGAAGGTGTCCTCAGGCCCGTAGGTGCGCAGCCACTCCTCCAGTTGCGCCAGTTCCTCTGGCTTCTTCTTCACCCCATGCAACGGCACCTGGTGCGAGCGGAAGGTGCCCTCGACGGGCAGACCGTTTATCACTTCGGGTCCGGTCCAGCCCTTGGGCGTGCACAACACTATCAGCGGCCAGCGCGGGCGTCCGGAGAAGCCATTGGTGCGCGCGTCATGCTGTATTTCGCGAATGCGGGCGTAGCAGGTGTCGAGAGTGGCGGCGAACTCCTGGTGCACGCGGGGCACGTCGTCACCCTCCACGAAATGCACCTCGTAGCCAAAGCCTTCCAGCAGCGAGCGCACCTCGGCGTTGGTGGCCCGGCCCAGCACGGTAGGGTTGGCGATCTTGTAGCCGTTGAGGTGCAGGATGGGGAGCACCGCGCCGTCGCGCACGGGATTGAGGAAGCTGATGCCCTGCCACGACCCCATGAGCGGCCCGGTCTCAGCCTCGCCGTCGCCCACGACCGCCGCCACGATCAGGTCGGGGTTGTCGAACGCCGCGCCGAAAGCGTGGGTAAGCACGTAGCCAAGTTCGCCGCCTTCGTGTATCGAGCCGGGGGTGGGCACGCTCACATGGCTGGGGACCCCACCAGGTGTCGAGAAGCGGCGGAACAGTTGGCGAATGCCCGCCGTGTCCTCCGTGACCTCGCTGTAGATTTCAGAGTAGGTACCTTCGAGGTAGACCTGCGCTATGATAGCCGGGCCACCATGCCCCGGCCCCGCCAGATAGATTACATTAGCGTCTTGCTCCTTGATGAGCCGGTTCAGGTGCACGTAAATCAGGTTGAGGCCCGGCGAGGTACCCCAGTGTCCGAGCAGGCGGGGCTTGATGTGCTCCGGGCGCAGGGGCTCGCGAATAAGCGGGTTCTCCTGCAAGTATATCTGCCCCACCGTGAGGTAATTGGAAGCGTTCCAGTAGCGGACCATCTTGTCCAGCAGTTCCTGGGAGAGCGGCCCCTCCACAGGCTCCTGCTTGTCAGGTGGCGCTTCGTCACGTGCGCCGTCCGGGGCCACGGCGCTGGAAATTTCTGTGTCAAAGACATACATGAATGGTTCCTCTTTCACAGCCAAGAATAACAACCACAGGCAATCTGGTTAGCGATGGGTTGTTCAGCCCTATTATAAGAGACAAGGGACTTCTGTGCCCCGATAGTTCAGGCACGTAGACCTTCTGCCGTCCTTGAAAACACAACCACGACCCTCCCAAAATCGGGTGGCGGGGCCAAACTCCCCCTCTGTCATTCTGAACGCAGTGAAGAATCAGGTGGCTGTGGACACTGTTGAATTGCTGTGACCAAGCCCCCCTCTGTCATTCTGAACGCAGTGAAGAATCTCGTCCTTCACCGCGATGTTTCCGTTTTCTTAGGGGAGAGTGCAGCATAAAGAAAGGTGGTACTTAGGTGGAGAGGGACGAGATTCTTCACTGCGTTCAGAATGACAAAGCGGAGGTTAAGGCTCGACATCCTACCCTGAACCAATCCCACGCGCATTCAACTGAGGAACTTTTCTAGCTCTCGAAGTCGTGTATAATTACTGACCATTAGCGTCTATCAAGCTAACGCACCGCCTATCAAGAAGGTCAAAAGCCATGACTACCAGCGTTCTCCTACCCAACTACATCAACGGCCGATGGTCCGACACGGATGCCACAGAGGTGAGGGATGTGACCAATCCCTCGACCGGCGAATTGCTGGCGCGGGTGCCGCTCGCGGGCCATGCCGAAGTCGCCCAGGCGGTGGAAGCGGCCTCGGCGGCATTCCCCAAGTGGCGCAGGACCCCGCCGGAAGAGCGCATCCAATACCTTTTCAAGCTCAAACAGCTACTCGAAGAGAACCTTGAGGACATCGCGCGTCTGGTCACGATGGAGAACGGCAAGACGCTGGATGAAGCGAGGGCCGAGATACGCCGGGGCATCGAGAACGTGGAAGTGGCGTGTGGCATCCCCACCCTCATGCAGGGCTACAACCTGGAGGACGTGGCGGCGGGCATAGACGAGTTCATGATCCGCCAGCCGCTTGGCGTGGTCGCCGCCATTACCCCCTTCAACTTCCCGGTGATGATCCCCTTCTGGTTCCTGCCCTACGCTATCGCCTGCGGCAACGCGTTCATCCTCAAGCCCTCCGAGCGCGTGCCTATGACAATGGGGCACGTCTTCAAGCTGATGGAGGAGCTACATTTGCCGCCCGGCGTGCTGAATCTCGTGAACGGGGGCAAGGAAGCGGTAGACGCGTTGCTCGACCACCCCGACGTGCAGGCCATCAGCTTCGTAGGCTCCACGCCCGTAGCGCGGTATATTTACGCGAAGGCGGCACAGAACGGAAAGCGCGTGCAGTGCCAGGGCGGGGCCAAGAACCACGCGGTGGTGCTGCCCGATGCCGACCTTGAAATGGCTACCAAGATCGTCAGCGATAGCGCGTTCGGCTGCGCGGGTCAGCGGTGCCTTGCCGTGTCGGTGGCCGTGACGGTGGGGGAGGCGCAGCGCACCTTCCGAGACGCCATTGCCGAGGTGGCAGGCTCGCTCAAGGTCGGCTACGGCCTCGAACAGGGCGTGCAGATGGGGCCGGTAATCACGGCTGAGAGCAAGTCGCGCATCGAAGGGCTTATCGAGAAGGGCACGGGCGAAGGGGCGCGGGTGCTGCTCGACGGCCGCAATCCGGCCATCTCAGGCTACGAGAGCGGCAACTTCGTCAGGCCCACCGTGCTGGACGGCGTGCACCCCGACAGCGAATTGCAGAAGACCGAGATATTCGGCCCCGTCCTCAGCCTCATCCACGCCGACACCGTGGACGACGCGATAGACATCCTCGCCCGCAGCCGCTACGGCAACGCAGCCTCTATCTTCACCAGCAGCGGAGCCGCGGCCCGCGAGTTTCGCTACAAAGCGCCCGCGGGCAACATCGGCATCAACATAGGCGTGGCGGCCCCGATGGCTTACTTCCCCTTCAGCGGCTGGAAAGATAGCTTTCTAGGGGTGCTGCACGGCCAGGGGCGAGACGCCGTGGAGTTCTACACCGAAAAGAAAGTGGTAATTGAACGCTGGCCCAGTGAGTGGTCGCGCAAGTTCTGAGGGTCAGCAGTTTTGACTCTGCAAGAGAGCTTTCTTAGGCCTTTACCGGTTCTTACCTCTTCTCATCCCTTATTCTAGAACACTATTAGCTCTGAAAACGTGGCAAGGTATTGATATGAACGGTGAATATCGCTTTCTGCGTACTAGGGATGGTGTGACCTCGTTTGCCAGTGTAACAGTCGAGCTACAGCCGAGTAGCATCTACAGTGTTACATCGGACAACTTAATCTACAACGACTCCGAAGAACTTTACAACGGCTTCTATAACACTGCTCTAGCTGAAGGCGTGGAGATCGCGGCGCGTGCGCATGAGCAGCGCGGTGGAGAACCGCAGCACGTCGAGATTGTAAAGCTTCATGCAACTCTAATTGATAGCCGCGCCGATGCAGTGAGATGTGCTACAGCTCTTGCGACATGGAAGGCGCTTGGCCACTCTGAGGATGAGGTAAACGTACTGTTTGCGAATGGTGAGTGGCGCGTTGAGTTTTAGCAGGGCTAGGCAACTTCTGGTATATCTTGAACAAAGTTGAGCTAAGAGACTTGCAATATAACAAGGCTAAGGAGCTACCGATGAGCGACACAGTCGATAAGTACCGCGAGTACGTCATCACCGGCTTTGTGAAGGCCGTGCAGCCAATCGTAATCGAGCGGGCGCTGGGGGCTATCGTTACCGACGAGGCCGGTAGAGACTACATCGACTGCTTCGCGGGCATCTCGGTGGTCAACGCCGGGCACTGCAACCCTGAAGTTATCGCGGCGGCCAGGGAGCAGATGGAAAAACTCGTCCATTCTGCTTCGTATATCTACTACACGCAGCCCGTGGGCGACCTTGCCGAGAAGCTGGCCCAGATAGCGCCGGGCCGCCTCAAGAAGAGCTTTTTCGCCAACAGTGGCGCGGAGGCTATAGAAGGCGCGGTCAAGCTGGCGAGGCTGTACACCGGCAAGACCGAGATTATTTCCCTCACCCACAGCTTCCACGGCCGCACCTGGGGTGCGCTCAGCATCACGGGCAACGCGGGCCGTAAGCGCCGGGGCGGGCCTTACGCTCCGGGCGTGGCTTTCGCACCCGCCCCGTATCTCTTCCGCTCGCGCGACATGGACCCCGAAGAGCTAGGCGAGCAGTGCGCCCAGGCGATAGAGGACGTTATCCAGTACTCCACGTCCGACGACGTGGCTGCTTTCATAGCCGAGCCGCTGCTTGGGGAAGGCGGGCTTATCGTGCCTCCGCAGAATTATTTCAAGGCGGTGAAGCGCGTACTCGACAGGCATGGCATCCTCTTCATCGCGGACGAGGTGCAGACAGGCTTCGGGCGCACCGGGGCCATGTTCGCGCTGGAGCACTACGGCGTCGAGCCCGACATACTTGTCACCGCCAAAGGGATTGCCGATGGCTTCCCGCTAGGTGCGTTCACCACGCGAGACGAAATAGCGGCGGCGTTCAGACCGGGCGACCACCTTTCGACGTTCGGCGGCAACCCCGTGTCGTGCGCCGCTGCCCTGGCTAACATCGAGTTCATACAGCGCGAAGGACTCTCAGACAAAGCGCGGCAGGATGGCGAGTACGTCATGTCGAGGCTGCGCGGCTTGCAGGAGCAGTACCCAATCATGGGCGAAGTGCGCGGCATGGGGCTGATGATAGGCGTTGAGTTGGTCTCGGACGAGGCTCTCACCCCTGCGGTAGTCCAGGCGGAAGCTATACGAGCATACTGTCTGCAAAACGGGGTGCTGATCGGCGTCGGCGGCGTGTACGGCAACGTGGTGAGAATCCAGCCGCCGCTGGTAATCACCAGAGACCAGTTAGACCGCGCGTTAGAGGTGCTGGAGCAGGCACTGGGGCAAGTAACCACGGCAGAGCACCCAGGGTTGCAGCCCGTCGCCTCCGGCAGATAGTCGTGCCCGCACAGGCAAGGAGTATGTATGCCAGGCAGCAAAGTGCGCTGGGGAGTGCTCGGCACGGCGCGAATAGCCGATACGGTGATACCCGGCCTCCTGAAAGCCAGCAATAGCCGGTTAGTGGCCGTCGCCAGCCGGGACACAGCAAAGGCCCACGAGTGGGCGCAAGCGCGTGGCTTGGAGCACTACTTCAGCAGCTACGACGAAATGCTTGCCTCCGACCTCATAGACGCGGTGTACATCCCTCTGCCCAATGCGCTGCACGTAGAATGGAGCATACACGTCGCCGAACATGGTAAGCACGTGCTGTGCGAGAAGCCCATCGCCACCAGTGCACCAGACATAGAAGAACTGATAGCGGTCCAACAGAGGAGCGGGGTAAAGGTGATGGAAGCCTTCATGTACCGCTTCCACCCGCAAACCGAGCGCATACGGCAGCTTATAACAGGTGGGGCCATAGGCCAAATCAAGATAGTGCGTGCGACCTTCGACTTCCTCTTAAGCCGCCCGAACGACGTACGGTTGAGCAAGGAGCTAGGAGGTGGGGCGTTGCTGGATGTCGGCTGCTATTGCGTCAACATAGCGAGCATAGTGGCCGGTATGCCGCCAAGCTCGGTAACAGCCAGCGCGGTATGGTCCGAGGAGGGTGTAGATACGTCCCTGGTGGGTACGCTAGAGTTCTCCAACGGGGTGCTTGGAGTGATTGATTGCAGCTTCCAGGTCGGCACCTCCATGCAGCAGAAGCTGGAAGTGTCCGGCACGGGCGGCCTCATGCGCGTGACGCAACCCTTCCGCATGAGCGAAGAAGACACCACCATCATCGTTGATAAAGCCGACAAACAGGGCACGGTCGAGCAGGTGCGGGTGCCCGGCGGGAACGAGTATCAATTCATGGTCGAGCACTTCGCCGACGCCGTGCTGAACGACACCGCCCTGAGCTACACCCTGGAAGACAGCCTGGCGAATATGCGCGTGCTGGACGCCCTGGCAGAATCGGCAAGGACAGGGCTACGGGTAACGGTAGAGCATGTCCCTCTGTAGGGGCAGGCCCCCGTGCCTGCCCTCGGTGGCTGTCTTACCC
>JALZHG010000004.1:0-76018 GCA_030914045.1 Chloroflexota bacterium
CCGTCGGGGAAGGGGAAGAAGGCGTCGGAGGCGAGGACGGAGCCACGCGCCCGGTCGCCCGCTTTGCTGGTGGCGATTTTCACCGAGTCGACCCGGCTAGGTTGGCCTCCTCCTATGCCCACGGTTGCCAGCTTGCGGGCCAGCACTATGGCGTTCGACTTGACGTGCTTGACGGCCCTCCAGGCGAAGGTCAGGTCGGCTATTTCTTCGAGCGTGGGGTGCCGCAACGTGACAGGCTCCATCACAGGGGCTTCGGTCGCGGCATCGCGGGTCTGCACCAGGAAGCCGCCGCTGATTTGCCGGAAGGCCAGCCTGGAGGCGAACAGGTCGTCCCTGTGTTCGACGTCGGGATCGGGCACTATGAGGATGCGCAGGTTCTTGCGGCGGGCGAGTAGGTCTATCGCCTCCTCCGAGAAGCCGGGCGCTACCAGCAGGTCGAAGCGCGTCCTGGCGATGATTTCCGCCAGCGCCTCGTTGACGGGCCGGTTCACGCCCACTATGCCCCCGAAGGCCGATACCGGGTCGGAAGCGAGCGCCCGCTCGAACACGGCGTCTAGGTCCTCCTCTCCCGCACCGCAGGCGATACCGCACGGCCCTGCGTGCTTGATGATAGCCACGGCTGGCATAGTGTAGTCGCGTACGATGCTGAGGGCGGCATCGGCGTCGAGGAGGTTGTTGTAGGAAAGCTCCGGCCCCTTTAGCTGGGTGAGGGAGCCTACCAGCGTCGGGCCGCCCACAGGTAGCTCGTCCTTGTAGAGAGCGGCTAGCTGGTGGGGGTTTTCGCCGTAACGGAGCGACTGGGCCTGCCGCAGGTTGAGGGTAATCGTTTCGGGCATGCTCTCCGCGGCGCCGTCCTCGGTTCTGTGCTCCCCCACGGTGGACCCCTGCTCAGCGTCGCCACCCTCCAGGTACTGCGAGATGAGCGCGTCGTACTGGGAGGTGTGAGCGAAGGCTTTGGCCGCCAGCCTTTTGCGCGTCTCCTGGCTTACTTCGCCGCTGTCTCGCCACTCCGAGATGACAGGCTCGTAGTCCGCAGGGTCTACCAGCACCACCACGCCGCTGAAGTTCTTGGCCGCCGAGCGTATCATGGTGGGGCCGCCCACGTCTATCTGCTCAACCGCTTCTTCCAGGCTGACGCCCTCCCGCTCGATGGTCTTAGCGAACGGGTACAGGTTCACGGCTACGAGGTCTATTGTTTGCAGGCCGTGCTCGGCTAATTCGGCCAACTGCTCCTCGTCGCGCCGCGCCAGCACGCCCGCCAGCACGCCGGGGTGCAGGGTCTTGACCCTCCCGCCCAGTATCTCAGGGAAGCCGGTCAGTTCGCTCACCGAATGGGCCTCCACTCCCGCCGCCGCGAGCTTCGATTTGGTGCCCCCGGTGGCGTAGATAGTGGCTCCCATCGCGACAAGGGACTGCCCCAGGGTCTCAAGCCCGGTGGGGTCGGACACGCTCACAACGGCGTTGAAGGGGCGGGGGTGAGGGGTGGTCATGGTGAGACTCCTGGTTCTGGAACGTGAAACGTGAAACGTGATGCAGTGGGTGGTGCTTGGTGCGCGAAATTGATGCTGCTATTTTACAGGACCAATGCTACCTTCTTGTCATTCCGAACGCAGTGAGGCATGACAAGAAGGTAGCATTGGTCTCGTTGCAGAATCAGTCTCGTATGAACGTGCCAAAGTTAGCAAGCCGCATCACGTTTCACGTTTCACGTTTCACGTTTCACGTTTCACGCATCAGAACCCGTATATCGCCGGGAACTTGGTCGTTACATAGTCACGCCAGGCCTGGGTGCTGACGGGCTGGCCTGTGATGCGTTGGGCGAGTTCGTTGGCGTCGAACTTGCGGCCGTGCTGGTAGATGTTGGTTTGCAGCCAGTGGAGCAAGTTGGCGAACTCGCCCCTGGAGATCTGGTCGTCCAGGTCGGGCATGTCGCGGTGGGCCTGTGCGAAGAACTGCGCGCCCACTACGTTGCCTATCGTGTAGCCGGGGAACGAATAGCCCTGGCCCCACGCCCAGTGGATGTCTTGCAACACGCCCTGTACGGGGTCGGGGGGCACGATGCCGAGGTACTCTTGCATCTTGTCGTTCCAGACCTCTTCCAGATTGTCTATATCTACCCGGCCTTCAAGCATGGCGTTCTCAAGCTCGAACCGCATGAGCACGTGCAGGTTGTAAGTCACTTCGTCGGCTTCAACGCGGATGTAGGATGGGTAGACCTTGTTGACGGCCCTGTAGAAGCGGTCTACGTCTACGTTGCCAAGCTGCTGCGGATAGGCCTCTTGCAGACGCGGGAACAGGTAGTTCTGGAACGGCCTGCCACGGCCAACCAGGTTCTCCCACAACCGCGACTGCGACTCGTGCACGCCCGCCGAGGTACCGCTGGAGAGAGGCGTGAAGGCGAGGTCGGGGCTTACCCCTTGCTCGTAGAGGGCGTGCCCTGTCTCGTGCAACACGGCGTAGAGGCAGGCACTGAGGAAGTTGGGCAGCACGCGGGTGGTGATGCGCACGTCATCGCGGCTCATCGACTGGCAGAAGGGGTGGGCCGTGAGGTCGAGCCTGCCCCTGTTCGCGTCGTAGCCGTACTGCTTCGAGATACCGAGGCTGACGTCAAGCTGCTGCTGCGGCTCGTAGTGCTGGAAGAGGAAGCTGTCGTCCACGGCGTCCTGGCGCTTCACTATCTCGCGCACCAGGGGCACAATCGTCTCTTTCAACTCCGAGAAAATCGTTTCCAGTTGCGTGGTGTTCATGCCCGGCTCGAAGATGTTGACGAAGGCGTCGTAGGGTCGTTCCTCGTAGCCCAGGGCGTCGGCCAACTGGCGGCTCAGTTCGTTGTTGCGCTTGAGTGCGGGCGCGAAGAGCTTGAAGTCCTTCTCCTGCTTGGCGTGGTGCCAGGCGGTGATGCCCTCGGCGGTGCCCTGCTGTAGCTCCTGCACCAGCGAGGAGGGCACCCTTGAGTACTGGTCGTAGTCGCGCCTGGTGACCTTTATGAGGCGGGCTTCGTCGCTGTCGGGGTCGAGGTCAGCGGTCTCGGCCGAGAGGTCTTCCAGCAGCCTGCCCACTTCCTCCGAGGTGAATAGCTCGTGCTGCATCTTGGCGATGACCGATAGCTGGCGGCCCCTCGCCTGCGACCCACCTTCGGGCATGTAAGTTTCGCGGTCCCAGTTGAGCAGCCCCAGCACCTGGTTCAACGCCACCGACTCGGCCAGTATAGCCTTCAGGCGGTCCATCTTCTCGCTCATTCTAACGCTCCTCTTTGTAGGGTTGTGACTCCGGCTATTTTACCATTTTGGGCCACAGGGTACTAGACGGACCGAATGTTGATGAAACCGCAAAGGCGCAAAGAGCGCAAAGGACACGGAATGCGGATGAAGGGTTTGGAGAGTACAAAGGGACCAGGGTACAATATCATGTACCCTGGTCCTTCTACGGAGAACACCACCCTAATCAATAGTGTCCTTTGCGCTCTTTGCGCCTTTGCGGTTTCCTCTCTATACGTTGACGTTGACCTGTTCGGCTTCGAGTTCGCGGAGGAGGCCGGCGAGGTCGAGGGGTTCGCTGACCATAGCGATTTCTTCACCGTGGCGGGGCCATTCGGCGGGGTCGCGGTCGCGGTAAATTTCTATGCCGTTGCCGTCGGGGTCGTGCAGGTAGATGGCTTCGCTGACGCCGTGGTCGGACGCGCCGTCTATCTCGACGCCGTGCTGCACTAGGCGGTAGAGGGCGCGGGCAAGCTCAAGGCGGTTGGGGTAGAGGATGGCTAAGTGGTACAGGCCGGTGCTACGGCGGGGCGGGGGAGGGGCGTTGCGGCTCTCCCAGGTGTTGAGGCCGAGGTGGTGGTGGTAGCCTCCCGCCGAGAGGAAGGCCGCGCTGTTGCCGTAGCGCTGCATCACCTCGAAGCCGAACGCCTCCGAGTAGAACTTCACCGACCTGTCGAGGTCCGACACCTTGAGGTGTACGTGGCCGATGTGGGTCTGCGGGTGGATGGGTTGGTTTATGCTGTTGTCCATGTTATGTGCTCCTGTGGAAGGGTGCTTGTTGTATCTGCGGTTCTTTATGAAGTGATTGTAGTGTTGCAACTTAATTATATCACAAATTAGTATATATGTAAACTATATTCGAGAAAAGTGATTACCTTTCGCTATTATGAAGAAGCATGCTCCCGCAGAAACTCGGCTATGGCTTCCTTATTCTTGAGTCCTTCTGCTACTGACAAGACCATTTCATATAGTATGTCTTCGTCAGCGATAATTTCAACGCCGTTGATGTCCAAGAAGCTAAGCGCCGCAGCTAGACCTATGCGTTTGTTGCCATCTATAAACGCGTGGTTTTGTACCAGGTGAAATAGGTAGGCAGACGCCATAGAGAACAGGTCTTCGTGCAAGTACTGGCCGCCGAACATTGCGCGAGGCATCTCAAGGGCTGATTGTAGCAGACCAGGATCGCGTACACCAAAGCTGCCGCCATATCTTTCAATGCGGGTCGCGTGTAGCTCAAGGACTTCCTCTAGGGTAAGAAATTTTGTATCCATGCCTTACTCAGCGAGGCGCTTGAATACCGAGCCATATCGTTGGTCCATCTTCTCTATGGAGGCAAGGAATGCAGCCCTACGTGCTTCGTCCTGCTCCCGTGCAAGTACAAGCGTGGAGCCATCCGTAGACGCGTTCAGGGTCGTTTCATCTGTTATTTGCATCTCTTCTAACAGCGATTGGTCAACGAGAATAACCCATTGCTCGCCCTGCCGAACTACTCTTGCAGTTGCAGACTCCATGTATTTCTCCCTTCCAAAAAACTAGGCTTGCTTGAAGTATGCTCCATTAGTTAAAAGCTCACCAACTCCTCCAGCGCCTTCTGTATCTTGCTGCTGGTCGGCATGACCTCCTCGAAGAGGTTGTGGTGGGTGGGGGAGGGCACATCCTCGGCGGCCACACGCCTTACAGGGGCGTCCAGGTACATAAACGCCTCCTCGGCTACCTGGGCCGCTATCTCAGCGCCGAAACCGCAGGTGATGGTGTCTTCGTGCACGACCAGCACCCGGCCAATCTCCTTCACCGCCTCCATGACGGCTTCCTTGTCCCACGGCACTATTGTGCGCAGGTCCAGCACGCGCGTCTCGGCTCCCGTCGCCTGAGCTACGGCATTGGCGGCCTCTATGGAGCGGTACACGGTGTCGCCCCAGGTGACGATTAGCGCGTCGTTGCCTTCTCTCGCTACGCGGGCCTTGCCGAACGGCACCTCGTAGTCGGGGCCAGGGTAGGGGGCATTGGCCTCGCGGTAGCGGTAGAGCAGGCGGTGCTCCAGGAAGACCACCGGGTTGTCGCCGCGCAGGGCCGTCCTGAGCAGGCCCACGGCGTCGGTGGTGGTGGCGGGGTAGGCGATCTGCCAGCCGGGCAGGTGGGCGAATACCGCCTCGCCGCACACCGCGTGCCAGGGGTCGCCGCCCATCACCTGATAGCCCACGGGGATGCGCATCACCATAGGCCCGCCGAACCGCCCGTTGGTGCGCCAGCGGAGGCTGCCCGCGTCGGTAATCTGCTCGTGCGCGGGGTCGGCGTACTTGCGGAACTGGATTTCGGGCACGGGCCGCAAGCCGTTCATCGACATGCCGACCGCCCGGCCAATAATGCCTTCCTCGTTGAGGCTGGTGTCGAAGCAGCGGGCCTCGCCGTACTTGGCCTGCAAGCCCTCGGTCACGCGGTGCACGCCGCCGAACGCACCCACGTCCTCCCCAAACACCAGCACGGCGGGGTCATGAGCCATCTCATCGTCCAGCGTCTGCTTGATAGCCTGCTGCATCGTGAGGCGCGGGCCTTCGCTGAGAGGTGTGGTGCTAGCGGGCGTGCGGGCTGGCGCGAACAGGTGCTTCAAGCAGTCGCCCACCTGCGGGTCGGTGCCCTCTCTCCAGGCGGCCTCCGCCTGCTCCCTGGCGAAGAGTTCCGCTTGCTGTTGCATCTCCTCGACCTTACCTTCGGGCACGCCATGTTCCTGCTGCAAGTAGGCAATCAGGCGAGTTACCGGGTCGCGGCGCAGGTCCTGTTCCTTCTCTTCGGGGGTCTTGTAGGCAGCGGGGTCCTGCCAGTTGTGCCCGGTGAGGCGCGGCACCCTGACGTGCACAAGCTGCGCCCCTCCCCCCTGCCTGGCGCTGCTGATGGCCGAGTACAGCGCGTTGTAAAGCTCTACAATGTCGCCGCCCTCGACCGACTGTATGTTCAGCCCCTGGAAATTAGCCAGGTTGTCCACGACCGAGGTGGCAGCCGACTGGTAGCGCCAGGGCACCGAGAGGGCGTACTGGTTATCCTCTATCAGCATGACGTAGGGGAGCTTACGCGGCCCGGCTATGTTGATGGCGCTCCAGAAGCCGTTGGTGGAGGTAGCGCCGTCTCCCGCGTGCACCAGGGCCACCGCGCCGTCGTACTCCTGCTCGCCCATGACTTCCACCCGGTAGCGCACCGCCTGCGCCCAGCCCACCGCCGGGGTGAACTGCGCGCCCACGTCGCCGGAAGCCGGGAGCACGGTCACGCCGCCCGGTTGCTTGTGGTTGAACACCACGCCGATGTCGCGCCCGCCCGACACCCCTTCCAGCTTGTGCATGTTGCTGGCGAATGCCTCCCACGGCGACAGGCCCACCCCCAGCATGAGGGGCCGCGAGCGGTAGTAGACCGTGGCGGCATCGTGCGGGTGGTTGAGCAGGGCCGCCGATATTAGCTGCGGTACCTCGTGTCCCTTCGCCCCGAACTGGAACTTTAGCTTGCCCTCCAGCGGCTTGTCGGGATTGGGGCGGTACTCCTTGGTGACTTCCAAGTCGTCCATAGCCCGCGAAATGAGGGCGCGTTGCAGGATAGAGAGCCACCAATCAGCCGAGGGATTTGCGGGCTCTGTGGGGGCGGGCACCGGCAGCCAATCGGCTCCGATGCTCGCGGGTCGCGTGCTGAGTGCCATTTCAACTCCTCATCGAGTAGAGATTATAACCAGGGGACAGGCGAAACCCGTTCCCCTGTATCATACCAGAAATGGCTCTGCCTTCCGAGAGGAGCAAGGTCGCCAGGAGCAGGATTATTCACCGCAGAGAGCGCAGAGGCTACGCGGAGATTGTTATTGTTGGATATGCACAAAGGCAACGGCACACTGTACGCCGTTGCCTTTGCATAAAACACCCTCAATTCTTCTCTGCGTGCCTTTGCGTTCTCTGCGTCTCTGCGGTGCAATCGTCTATTCCACACGGAGTCAGGGCGATGCCGGGGTGTTGTAGAGGGCGGTACTACTTTGTATCGTCGTCATCGATAGGCTTTGTAGAAGCCTGATCGTGTGGGGCAGCATTAGTGTCAGCGGGAGGACTATCGTCCTGCAAGGTGTCCGCGAGCATAGGCCTGGGTGCGGGGCTACCTGCGGTGAGGGCGGCTTGCTGTTCTTCAGGGGTGACATGGCCGTCACCGAGTGGTTCGGTCATGCCGCGACGTTGGCGGCTGCGGTACAGGCCCACGCCCGCTATGGCGATCACCGCCACGCCGATTACAGCCACCGTCTGCTGGTAGCCGAGCGAGTCGGCCATGGCCCCGGCGAAGAAGACGGGCACTATCAGGATGGCGTTCGACACCGTGTAGAACGCACTGAACACGCGGGCGCGGATGCGTTCGGGGGCGTGTTCTTGCAAGGCGGTCTGCGCGGGCACCGATATAAAGCTGTTGAAGAGGCCGAGCAGCAGCGTCAGCCCACCCAGCAGCCCCAGCAGCAGCCACTCCCACTCCACAGGGAAGGCGTACTCGGCGTGCACCACCCCGCTGCCGAACAGTTCGGAGGCCCAGCCCATCGTGCTGCTCACCTGTTTGGTGGCTTCAGCGGCGGCGGTTACAGAAGCGGGCATCGAAGCGGCAGGCCCGAACGCCCCGAACATACCCAGCACCCAGCGAAGGGTGATAGGCACCAGGGCGAACAGCAGTAGCGTGCCCCCCGCGAAGAAGAGGTTCCAGTTAATCATCGTCTCGCGGTTGCGCTCGTTCGCCAGTCGCCCAACGAGCAGCACGCCCGCCACCAGGCCAATTCCACCCGGCAGCAGGATATAGAAGAGCTTACTCTCGTCCACCCCCAGCACCAATTTGAGGAAGTTGGGGCCAATCGTACCCAGCATCATGAACACCGCGATGGCGATGGACCAGTAGAGGATGGCGCTCATGATTACCTGGTCGCGCCGAATGAACCTCCAGCCCTCCACCAGTTCATCGAGCGCCTGCTTGAAGCCGCTCCTCGCGATTTCGCCCGTGCCTGCCGCCACCGACATGGCGCTCACCTTCTCACCGCGAGCCTTGCGTGCGGCCGCCGTCTCAGTCGGCTGGTCGTTTGGCAGCAAGTAGGTCATGCCCGCGGCGGCGATACACAGCAGGAAGCAGACGAAGTAGAGGCCGTTGTAGTTGTTGTGGAAGACAGTGTTCAGCAGCAGCGGCCCGAGCACCACGAAGCCGCCAAGCTGCGTGGCGGACAGCGTCAGGTTGAACAGGGCGTTGGCGGTTACCAACTCCCGCTTCTTGACGATCTGTGGTATGAGGGCTGCTTCCGCCGGGTTGAAGAACTGGCTGACGGAGGCGAACAGGAAGGTAGCCGTGTAGAAGATTGGCAGCACGGCGCTTACGCCCCAGCGGGGGTCGGTGAAGAGGAAGGCCAGCACCATCACGCCGCGCAGGATGTTGGTCAGCACCAACATCAGCTTCTTGGAGTTGCGCTCCACGAACACGCCCGCGATGGCGGCGAACAGGATGGCGGGCACCGTGAAGGCGATGATGATGCCGGAGGTAGCCGTACTCGACTTGGTGATGGAGGCGACCTGCAAGACCAGGGCGAAGTTCACTATCTGCTGGGCCGTCTGCGATAGGACCTGCGCGCCCCACAGCTTGGCGAAGTTGCCGTTCTTGATTACGTCCAGCAGCGACGGGGGTTTTTGTGTGGTTGTGGCGACCGGCTTGGCCGCTTCTTCTCTCAACATGGTCATGGGGTTCTGAAACGTGAAACGTGAAACGTGATGAGTTACGAGTTACGAGCGATAGGTGTGCCGTAGGATGTCACGGCTGAATGGCCGGATTCGTGTCGAACGTGAATCATTAGAGCTTAGTCATACGATAACACATACTGCTGGCGAGAACCAGAAGTTTCACGTTTCACGTTTCACGTTTCAGCTACGCTGCTCTCCCTGGAGGTTAGCTTCTTGACGCGGCGCTCGAACTCGGAGCGGGCCATGAGGACCTTGTGGTTGCACTTGGCGCAGCGGATGCCGATGTCCGCGCCTACCCGCACCACGCGCCAGTCGTAGCTGCCGCAAGGGTGCGGCTTGCGGAGGGTGTACACGTCTCCTATCCTGATGTCCATCGGTTGCATTTAACGTGCCCCGTGCCGAGTTACGCCTA
Organism: Chloroflexota bacterium; assembly: GCA_030914045.1. Taxonomy (GTDB): domain Bacteria; phylum Chloroflexota; class Chloroflexia; order QHBQ01; family JADMIH01; genus JADMIH01. The sequence goes on from JALZHG010000004.1 coordinate 9,390, forward strand.
TTTTGCCGCACGGTCTCATATAGGACCGCTTCGGGCTCTACGCACGTGCCATTATAACACACGCCCATGCGGAGACTTGTGAGCTAAGAAGTACGCTGTGTGAAGGGTGCCAGTATATGGTGCCTCGCCAGACAGACCCTGTGGACCATGACGGATAAGGTTGCTATACTATCGAACACTATGACCGACAAAATAGTAGCGCGCATCTTGCGGGAGATAGGGGTCGGGAACCTGCTCAATGTACTTGGCGAGAAATTAGCGCCAACCGACCTGCAATCCCTCTTGCTGGCAGTGTTCCGCTTGCGGGCCGCTCACCAGACGCCACGCCGCGTGTTAGAGCAATACGAGCAGAATGCATTCGTGCGTCCTTCTGTAGCGGACGTGGGTGCTCTCCTGGAGTTGGACAGGCTGGCCCTGGGCCTGGCCGTGCCGCTGTTCGAGCCGGTTGAGCTTTCTCCACTCGCGCCCCTGGGCACCAGCTCTGCTTTGGCACCTGTGGACCAAAACAAGGTCGTGACCACCATCCGCAACACAGAGGTCGTGTCGGACTCCACAAACGTGCTGGCCCTGGAGTGCGCGCTTCGACGCAGGGCGCAACGCCGTGAGGCCACTTACTCACAGGACGTGGTCAGACTCTGCGCCAGCCACCGCCTTGTGCGCGCCCAGCAGTATAAAGACCCGAACTTGCGGGCGCACTTCCGCATGTTCACCCTGTGTACCGGCGGTCGTGATGACGTTGAGGGAAAGTTCCTGGCGGCGTCCCTGTATGAGCAGCTAGACTTCTATTTGCGGTTTCTCGCGTCGGTGGAGAAGTATGGCTACCACCTGCCCGGCGTGCGAGTCGCTTTCACTCCGCTGGCAGGGGACCGCGAGCGCGAGCATCTTCAACAGCAGGTAATCTTGCCGTTGGCCGAGCGGTTCCCGGCAGTGCGCCTGGAGTTTGACCCCAGCCCCACAACCACTCCCGGTTACTACGAGTTGGTGCGCTTCCAGGTCTATGCAACCGACTTGCAGGGAGTGGAATACATGATAGGGGACGGCGGCTTCAACGACTGGACCCAGAAGCTCCTCAGCGACCGCCGCGAGCGGCTTCTTACGAGTGGCATTGCTACGGAGCGCATCGTCACCCTGTTTCGCCGCAACGCGCCGGACTGATGCTGGCACCGGACCTCGCCGCGGTAGAGTCCCGCCCTCTATGCGCCCAGTGCCTTGTCCATGTTGAAGCGGACGGCTGTGACTTCGCCCCTGGCGGTCTCTTCGTCGCCGGAGTAGAGCGAGCACTCGACCAGGGCCTTGCGGGGCTGCAACTGCGTTACCCTGGCGCGAAGGGTTACGGGCCGGTCGAGGGCGGTGGGCTTGAGGAAGCGGACGTTGAGAGTGCCGGTCACGTAGCTGATGCTGGGGGCCGAACCGTGCTCTCGGCCTTCCTCGCGGTAGGTCCAGGCGATAGCGGTCCAGATCGAGTGGCAGTCTATGAGGGAGGCGACCAGGCCGCCGTACATGACGTTGGGGAAGCCCGCGTTATACTGTGGCTGAGGCTCGAACCGGCACACGACCTCGGAGCTATCCTCAGACCAGTGGCTCTTGATGCGCAAGCCCTCCGGGTTGGCGGGGCCGCAGCCGTAGCACGTGGCGTCGGGCCACACGTCCTGCAAACCCTCTCTCCGCTCGACCTGTTCGACTGCCATGCTTGCTCTCCTGCGTTAAGTGGTGATAACAGGCCATTATAGCACGCAGTTGGATGCTCATGCTGTAGCAGCATGTGTGTTGACAATGCCCCGGACCGAGTCTATATTGGCGGCACATGTATCTGTATGGAGTGGGGAGTAGTTTGCCATGAGCGAAACTAAGCTATGGGACAGTACGGATTGTGGTGCCTGGCACCGGGCGCTCGACAGTTACCCGGACGTGGTGCGGGCGCAGGAAGTGAGCGGCCTTGAGGAACTCGACCGCTGGTATCGGGAGGAGTTGCCCGGACTGCTGGCCTCGCGCACGCCCACGTACGTCACACGGGAGGAGCTTGTGCAGGTCACGCGCTGGAAGATGAAGCGTGGCGTGTGGCGGCAGCGCAACCTGCTGCTGGTGGAGGCGAACCCGGAGCCAGAGGTGGAAGCGACCTCCAGGGAGGCGTTCGCCGCCGTGCCCGACCCCCGCAAGCCGGTGAGCCTGCTGGTGCGCCTGGGTGGGGTGGGGCCTGCCACGGCCTCTGGTGTGCTCGCGGCCTACAGCCCGGAAGTCTACCCCTTCTTCGATGAGCTAGTGGCGGGGCAGATGCCGGACCTGGGAGAGGTTGCCTTCACCGCGCCTTTCTACTACAGGTACGCCGAAATGCTCCGCGCACGAGCTATGGAGCTAAATGAAGCGTGCGAGCACCGTGAGTGGACGGTGAATGACGTAGGGCAGGCGCTGTGGGCGGCTTCGGGCGGGAAGGCTGCTCGGGAGCAATAGTGCCTGACGGAGTTTGCGAGTGCGGGTGCGCAGCTACACTCCACCGGTGCGTGCGGGCCGACGGTTCACAACCTCGTCAAGAGCCTGCCAGTTGGGTGTGTAGCCACAATGCCAGTAGAGGACCGGGCTATCATCCTCGGTAGCCCTGGAGGAGAGATGGGACTCCATCGCGGACCACGTCTTGCCTCCGAAAATCGGGTCCACATTAATGCCCACTTCCTCTCGGAGGTCTAGGCAGAGATGGGCTAGTTCTTCCGGATACCTTCCGAATCCTCCATGCAGGCTGCTTGATATTAGCTCGATGCGCCTGGCAGGCACGCGCTGGCGTAGCCCTAGAAATCGTTCGGTCCAGCGTATGAGGCCCAAAACCCACAAGCGTGCCTGGCCTGGATAGACCTGGACGCCGAAGATGCGGATGGGCGGGTGACCGTCGTGGCGGAGGGCATTCTCAGCGAGCAAAAAACCGGCCAGGGTGGTGCCGGAGGCGACAGTGATAAACACCGTGCCCGGCAACTCATGACCCTCGGCCCGCACCTGGGACATCATTTCGATGAAGCCGCGCGCGTTTCCTACTGCTCCGGCAGGGTGCATGAGGCTAGGCAGCACTAGAAGAGGTCGCCTGCCCCGTCTGCGGCTCTTCAATGAGGCAGCTACCATACTACCAGCCGTGCGTGCCCTGGCCGGTCCCAGCAGCTGAACGTGCTCGCGAAGATCTCCGAAGATCCTCTCGCGGTCCGCCGCAGGCAAGGGAGGATCGTTGTTGATGAAGATCTGCCAGGCAATGCCGAAGCGTTGAAGCACCGGGACAATGTCGTGAACGAGGTTGGTGACGTTTCCCACTGCCGTGACAAACTCGTCGTAGCCATTAGCCAGCATGTACCCGACGAGATGTTCGATCTTACGCGTCTTGACGCCGCCGCGGCCATGACCCGATAGGTCGTCCCGTTTGATCAGGATGCCAGGCTTGCCGGGACGCTGCACGTAGGAGACTGGCGTGGGCCATAACCCGAGGTCCACCCTGGGGAAATCGAGCAACCGGTCAAGGTCAGACGTTGGCATGACGCTTTCCACCGGTACCTTCAATGGGGTGAAGGATCATGATTGGTAGCTCCCTGGTAGTGCGCCTGCGATAGTCCTCGTAACCCCCAAAGGCCCTGACAAACCGCGGCCACAACCGGCTCCTCCTATTCGGGTCTGCCTGCTCTGCCCTCACCTTCATTGTTCGGCGGCCAACATGGACCACTGCTTCCGGGTTCGTCATGAGGTTCAACCACCATGCCGGGGGTTGGTCCAGCCCTCCATGTGAGGCGATGACCACCCAGTCATGCCCATCTTTAATGCTCAACAGCGGAATTGTTCGCTCTTTGCCGCTCTTACGCCCCGTTGTGCTGAGGAGAATCATGCGAGCGTTGCGCAGACCCAATCGCCCGGTCAGAGACCCGCCGGTCGAGCGATATACGAACATATGCAACACGCTTATGAGTCTGATGAATTCGCGTAGCGCCCTGGGCGACGCTCCCAGCAGCCGCATGATTCCGCGCAAGAATAGCGCCCCTATATCAGACATTGCCTCTATCGCAGCCATTGCTGGTGCTCCTGGATGTGTAATTCACTGCCACCAGGCAGCTTTTCAGCTTGCGAATTTGCGCTCCAGCCGGGTGACAATATCGCCAACCGTCTGGATTTGCAGAACTTCAGCAGTGGAAATGGTTATCTTGAACAGGTTCTCGAAGGCAAGTGCAAACTTCAGTACGTCCAGGGAATCGATACCCAGGTCGACCAGCCTGGTGTCCAGCTCTATCTTGTCAGCAGGGACTTCCGTCTCCTGGCTGATCACATCTTTGACGGTTGTAATGATTTCTTCCCGCTGCACGTCTTGCATCCTTTCTCAGCAATCCCAGTAAAGCCCATCCGGGCAAACGTCGCGCATGTAGCCCCGTTTTGTGTTGGCGAAAATCTCAGGCTAAGAGGGCCTGTCGTACCGGCTTACCACCAGCACAGCGTTGCTGCCACCGAAAGCAAATGAGTTGCTGATCGCATGGGTAACCTCCCATGTCCTGGCTCCTTCGCTGACATAGTCCAGGTCGCATTCTGGGTCGGGCACCTTGAGATTCAGAGTAGGGGGTAAGATACCGTCACGAATAGACAACACGCAACTGATCAACTCCAATGCGCCGCTCGCAGCTATCGAATGGCCGATAGCTGCCTTTATGCCGACCACGGGAATAGTACCGGCGCTTGGTCCAAAAACGTTCTTGATGGCTGCCGTTTCGGTCTTGTCGTTCCACAGTGTAGCAGTGGCGTGAGCGTTGATGTAATCTACCTGCCCAGGAGAGAGGCCGGCATCGGCAAGGGCCAACTGCATGGTTTGACCGATCCCATCGAGCGCAGGCTGAGTAAGATGATGGCTGTCGCTCGTGGCGGCATAGCCTGTGATCTCGGCGAGAATCCTGGCTCCTCTCTTGAGCGCCGAGCTTTCCGATTCCAGGATGAGAATACCGGCACCTTCGCCGAGCACCATTCCATCCCGGTCCAGGCTGAATGGCCTGCAACTCTCCTGCGGTGTGTCGTTGCGCTCGGACAGCGCGCGAAGGTTGGACCATGCGTGAATGAGCGAGGCACAAAGAGACGAGTCGCCCGCGCCCGTTATCGCCATAGGCAATAGGCCGCACCTGATCAGGTTGAAAGCATAGCCTATTGCGTGCGCGGCCGACGAGCAGGCCGCGTCTATAGTCATCAACGGGCCTTTAAACCCGAAGCGGATTGACACGTTGGAAGCGGGAGCATTATTCATAATTGTGGGAATCGTCAGTGGGTCGCGCACGGTCTTTTCAATGAAGAACCGCTCCATGTGCGGTTCGACGGCCGCGAAGCCTCCAGACGATCCGCCCAGGATCACACCCACGCCCTGCGGGTCGCACTCATTCGCATCAAGGTCGGCGCTCTTGAGAGCCTCATCCACCGCCACGAGCACGAATTGGGATGTAAGGCTCAGCCGCTTCAATTCTTTGTAGGAGAAGTAGAGACCTGGGTCGTAGCCTGAGACGCGCGCCCCAATACGAGTACGGCAGTTCGACAGGTCGAAGTCTGTTATGCTCGCCGCGCCCGACCTGCCCGCGAGCAAGCCTTCCCACAAGCTATCTACAGAGCACCCAAGCGGGCTGACGGCACCCAGGCCCGTGACGACAACCCTCTGGCGGCCCCCGTTTTGTCCTCCAGACATCATTGCCTCGCTTGTTTGGTCCAGCCGATGACTACAGCACCATAGATCCACTTGGTCGCTTCAGTCGGGAGCAGCACCAGCAATTGGCCGGGCCTTAACGCTCCCTCTCGATTTAGTTTGTCCAGGGTGATGTATATACTTGCCGAGACGGTATTCCCCACGCGCGCAAAGTCTGAGACTATCTTGGTCGCTGGCACACCCATCGCGGTGCTGGTCAGGTCTATCAGGCGATTGTTGACCTGCGGCGGTATGATGAAATCAACCTCGGATAAGTCCAGGCCTTTTTCCTCGGAGACCCACTGAGTCGCTGCTTGGATAAGCTCAGGCCCGTGCCTCATAATTGCCTGGAAATCATGGTAAAAGACCTTCTCGGAGCGTTCGTCTACAGAGGGCGCGCCTACGGGCGAGAGTGCCCCTCCTGTTCGGAGCAGCATCGCGGCCGACCTCCCCGTGCTGATCGACCGGGACATACAATCGAGCACGCCCCCGTTCCCCGTGCCGGGTGAGAGGATTATCGCGCCCGCCCCGTCCCCGAACATGCCGAGGCTGACGAGCAACTCTTTGTCAACGTCACCGGTCTTCTTACTAAAGAGCGAGATGAAAGGCGAGATCATATCGCTGCCGATCAAGAGAGCCTTTTTCGAGGCGCCACTTGCTATCAAATGAGTAGCGATAAGAAAAGCTTGCGCCATGCCTCCGCAGCCCGCGCGCAGTTCGATCACACAACAGTTGGGGATTCCAAGTTGCTCCTGCACGAAAAGAGCAGTAGCAGGGAATGGATAGTCGGGCGTTGAGGTTGCCATGACGATGAGATCGATTGAGAGTGGGTCGATGTCCGCGTCGAGGATCGCCTGGCGTGCGGCCCTGGTGCTCATGCTGGCGTTCGTTTCCCCTGGCCTCAGCTCAAGACTGGCGAGGTCAATAGCGAAGTGGCGGGTATTCGCCCCCAGCATCTCGGAGAGCCAGATTACTTCACGCCCGAATACCGACGCCAACTCCTCGTTGGTGATTGGCTCCCCAGGCAAATAGGAGCCGGTCCCAACTATCTCAACGTTCGCCATACCTCCCCCTCTCACCGGCTCCAGGCGTTCGAGCGTCGTATTCGGTTCAGCGTTAACTTCGAAATCTCTGTTGGAGGAGATGGGCACAGGGTGGGAAGAGTGGGAGTGGGGTATATCGTGCCCGTACAACACAGCTTTTGAAGTGAGTTCTTAAGTCTCGCTGAAACGGCCAGCGATTCACTTAAACTTGACCTGGGTGACAGTTGTTGGCGCAGCTAGAGTATAGCATGTGAACTGCCGCTGTCAAGTCAAGTAATGTGGGACCAGCTCAGTGCATGGCATGCCTGGACAGTCGGCGGTGAGTCTCTGTAATGCAGAGCATCCGCGGAGTATCTATCGCCACCGCCGAGGTTTGGTTGCCTCCTTTTTCGTCTCAGGCTCCCAGCAGGACGAACACCACGGGAGCCAGTAGCAGATTGACGCTGTGGGTAACTATACAGGGCCACAAGGACCCGCTGCGATAGTAGAGCCACGACCAGAGAAGCCCGAAACCGGCGGCCCATACAAAGTAGGCTACTCCTGAGACTAGCGGATACGCGGGTAGCAGGTAGGCTAGCTGGAACGCATGCCGCAGACCAAATAGAGATGACGAGGCGATGGCAGCCATGATTGGAGAAACATGGTAGGCAAGCCCCTTGAACACAAACCCTCGATAAAAAAGCTCTTCGCCAAACATGGGCCACAAGCCGACAAGAAGATAACCCACGATGACAACAGTCGTCCGGTCGTACCTCTCGACGTACAGGTGGCCGAGAAACTTATACGTGGCGAAGAGGTCCCAGTCCGCATCGTTGGTCCTCCCTGCTACGTTCAGGAATAAGATGTAGAGTAGCACGTATGCGACGACGAAGAGGAGTGCAACCGCAACGGGCAGGATTGTAAGTCGCATACGAGACCGTAGTGCTCGTAGCGGTTCGCCCCAATCGAGGCACTTACACCAGAAGGGGATGAGCAGGGCTAAGAGGGCATGCGCTATCGGGAAAGGCGCATAAACCCAACCGCTCCAGCTTTCCAGAAGCGCGATACCCGTGACGAAAAGAGCAACCAGCAGTATCGTCAGTGGCCGGATGTTTTGGAGGTGAGTATTCGTACCCGGTACTAAGGTTTTCATTTACATTCAGTAGGCGATGGACTATACTGGTGGCGCTTTTGGCGCTTTTTCACTGCCGTGTTGCTATGTGAGCTAACCCGTTCTGGTACCAGGACTGTGCTCTGTAGCGACACCGCCACTTCTGCTTGAACTTGCCTCTCGCCGTCGTCCGGAAAAACATGGAACATACTCTCAAGAGATCCAAGCATGATTGCTAACCGACCCCCTACCCTACGTGCCGTGGTCGTCACCGGAGCCTCTAGCGGGATTGGCCGGGCATGTGCTCTACGCCTGGACAAGGAAGGTTTTCGGGTCTTTGCCGGGGTGCGCCGAGAGGAAGATGCTGCTGCCCTGGGGCGGGCGGCATCTGACCGGTTGAGCACCATCTTTCTTGATGTCACGGACGAGACTTCGATAGCATCTGCTGTGGAAACCGTGGCCCGTGCGGTTGGAGAGGCGGGGTTGGTCGCCCTGGTCAACAACGCTGGCATCCTTGTCCCAGGCCCGCTCGAATTTCTTTCCGTCAGCGACATCCGCAGGCAGTTCGAGGTGAACGTTTTCGGACAACTGGCGGTGACGCGGGCATTCCTCCCCCTCTTGCGGCGAGGCCGGGGGCGGATTATCAATATGGGGTCGGTAGGCGGTAAAATCGCTATGCCTTTCATCGCGCCCTACAATGCCTCGAAGTTCGCTATGGAGGCCTTCACGGACTCGCTTCGTATGGAGCTACGGACCTGGAATATCCCCGTGACCATTATCGAGCCTAGTTTCATTGCTACGCCCCTCTGGTCGAAATCAAGAGCAAGAGCTGACGATACTCTCAAGGACTTACCCCCACAAGCCAATAACTTGTATGGGACCCTGGTTGACAGGGCACGTAAGGGCTACACCAACCTGGGCAAAAGCGCCGTCCCTGCCGAGGACGTAGCCAGGGCCATAGTCCACGTGATTAGAGTACGCAGGCCAAAGGCGCGCTATCCCGTCGGCCGAGGCGCATGGCTCCAGACGGCTCTTTTCGTACATGTGCCCGACCGTCTCAAGGATTTCCTTATTACAACCTGGTTGTATAAGTTTCTAGGGCGATAATGGCTGCCCCTGCGCGGCACCTGCTCTATTCCAACGGTTGCCGGGAGGCGCAAGGAACGTCGGGCAAACTGGGCTTGCACCTCGGTCGCATGGTCATCCGCCGCTCACCCCGGTGCTCTGTGCTTGAAGTCTGGCGCGCATCCTCCAGATTTCCCGCACGCTGGTCCCCCCGGCCACCAGGAATGCGCCCGATAGCCACAAGAAGAGAAACCCCGACTCCGGGTACCCCCTCACCACTGCCAGGATCAACGCGGCAAACGAAAGCAGCGCGATCAGAAGCTCTACCCCGGCTATTCGCTCGGCGGTCTGAAGCCAACGCTCCTTACTGCTTTGGACCACGGCCTCAGCGCCTTGTTTAGGGGTTGTAACGAACTCGGCCCTGGAGCGTTTTATCGTGTCGATGAAGCCCGCGAGCACAGATACGGACAGGCCGATTGCCAGCGGTAGCGCCCGCAACGCGAAGAGGCACCTGCGCGGCCAGTCTCGGTAGAGCAGCTTTTGTGAAAGTAGCACCTCGATGGCAGGCGGAAAAAGCAGTAAGACCCCAGTAAGGGCTAACTGCGCCGCCAGCCACCCGGTAGAGCGCGGAAGCCCAAGTACGATGTGGATGCCCGTAAAGAGGGCGGCGAGCAGCAGGAAGGGCGTGCTAAATACCAGGTGCAGCAGGGATACTTCCAGCAAGCGGCTCCCCACGCTGCGTTTGCTGCGTTCCTGCGTGAAGGCGTATCGCCAGTAGTCCATAAATAGGCGCAACGCGGCCCTGGCCCAACGCCTCTGCTGGCTTTTGTAGGCAAGGTAGGTATCGGGAAGCTCGCTGCTGGATAGAGGCTCATCGACATAAGCTACCGACCAACCTCCGAGTTGCGCCCGGTAGCTCATATCTATGCCGTCATCGGTAAAGAGTCCCTCGTTCCAGCCCCCAACCTTCTCGACTACACTCTTCCTCCATACGCCGCTGGTCCCTAGATACATGCTCGACTCGCCCATTGCTTGCCGTATGCCGTTCTCGAAGCAGAAAAGGGTATCGAGCACCGCCGCTTGCATCATAGTCAGGGGCGACTCCCAATCGTTGAGGTGACTCCAGCGCGTGTGAACGCCACCCACCTTTTCGTCCTGGAAGAGAGGCACCGTTTTCAGGAGGAAGTCGGGCCGGGGAATGAAGTCGGCATCGAAGATCGCAATGAGGTCACAGTAGGTCATACGCAGCCCATAGTTCAACGCCCCGGACTTGTACCCTGTTCTCTGCGCCCTGTGAACGTACTCGACGCGGACCGGGCCATTACGATATCGCCCGACGATCTCCGCGGCCACGCTCGCCTCGCGCTCCTCCGAGTCATCGAGCACTTGCACCACCATCAAGCCCGCAGGGTACTCCATCTTCACAACGGCAGCCAACAAGCGGTCCAGCACAGTGTGCTCCCTGTAGACCGGAAGTTGGACGACGACCGAGGGCCAGCTTGCATTGAGTTGTGGTGGGGCGGGCAAGTGGGAGAGCGGGGGCCTTCGTCTCAGGTAGGTAAAGGAGAGCACGCTTATTGCGACGACCCGGATCAGCGACATCGCGAAAAAGCCCAGGACCAAATAGATTGCCCAGATCAGCAAATCATCCTCCTGAAACTCCGAACCGCCATGCTTGCGAGCTTATGCTTGGGAAGTGAATGCACACTACGCGGCTACTGTAGCAGAAGCATCTGCTTCTTGCAATAAGCTCTATTCCGAGATATAGCTGTGTCAAAGCATGGGACATGGCCGTCCGGTGAGGCTACTTCCCCTGTTATACTGTTGGCTGTGAAGGGTCTCGACTGCTGCTTTAGCATGCGCGTGCTTATCCACTTATCCACACTTGCCATGTAGAAGAACCGGGCGCGGGGCGCGGGCCATAAGGTGATAGGATGATAGGCCCGCAAGGAGGAGACGGTATGGGTGCGAAGAGCCTGTCCTTCTATTTACTTCGTGCCCTCTATAAAGGTGGGGCGTGGCTGTTTGACCGTTCGGGGCCGCTGGCTCCCGCACTGGCCCAGGCCAGCGATGTCGCTCATAGCAGGCTGTTCCCCCGCTCGTTCGTCATGAAGGTGCCCAACCCCGTCGAGCTTGGCGGGCTGCGCGTCTACCACGACGGTCGCCCGTCGTATCATCTACAGATGTTGGCTATGGGCACGCACGACCGGGACGTTGTTAGCCTGCTGGAGGCATTCGTCAAGCCTGGGATGACAGTGCTGGATGTCGGTGCCCATTTCGGCTACTTTAGCCTGTTGAGCGCCCGCCTGGTGGGGCCGCGTGGCTCCGTGTGGGCCTTCGAGCCGGTGCCGCACGCTATCCAACTGCTGGTGAGAAATATCGAAGTCAACAACTTCGCTGGTCGTATCCACGTGGTGCCGCAAGCGGTAAGTGACGCCCCAGGCACAGCAACCATACATTCGAACCCGGCCGAAAGTATGACATCCACTCTCTATCCGGGCACGGTGGCGCTAAGTACAGCGGCTAATCGACCCGGCAAGGCAGCCTCAAACAGTCCGCGCTTCAGGCCAATCGAGGTAGCATGTACGAGCCTGGACGATTGGTCTGCCCGGCAGAACTGGCCGCCCGTGGACATGGTCAAGATGGACATCGAGGGGGCAGAGACAGCGGCGCTGCGAGGCATGGTGCAGACGAGCCGGCGCAACCCGCGGCTGAAGTTGATCGTGGAGTTCAACCCGAAAACGTTATCAGCCGCAGGCGTGAGCATAGGTGAGTTCTGGGGGGCGCTTGAAGCCTGCGGTTTTGGCCGAATATCAATGGCAGGCCCACCGCTACGCCTCGTAGACTTTCCCGCCGACTTGCCGCTCATTATGCAAGAGATACGGCGGCTGGGGAATGACCGCGTCAACCTGCTCTGCGAGAAGGGCGCTGCCTGACAGGGTTACCGACTGGCGTGGGAGATACGATGGACGTAGAAACTGCTGTACATCCCCGAACGGTCCCCTTGAAGAAGTTCCCGCGCCAGGTCTGGCTCACCCGTAAGTGATTGCGCCACGTCCTCCGGAAGTGGGAGAGACAACCCGGTAGAGCGGTAGATGAGGCGGCCGCCATCCTTACCGGTTCTGATGACCTCGCGCACCGTGGCGGTGAAATCTTCCGCACTCATCCAATCGAATATATCCAGCAGGCTAAACTTGTCGATGGACCCCTCAGGTCTGCCGCGAAGATAGCCGCCCAGCCAGCCGTTTACATTAGAGACCCTGTGCACGTTGCGTTTCAGCTCGGTGAAGTTAGCTTCCTGTAGGTAGGGTGGAACGTTTTCGCGATCGAGGTATCGTCCAAGCGCCGCCTGGGCGAGGAAATAGTTGGTACGCGCGGGCACCTTAGTAAGCAGATGCTCGATACGCTCTCGAACGAAGCGTTCGATACCGAGTTGTTGGTCTATAAGGCCGAACTGGTTGGGGTGCATGCCGGCCAGATAGATCATCAGCCTGGAGTTCAGTAGCTTGCGGAGGGGCTGGCGCCATATTTTCGGCGCTAGCTGCTTATAGTAATATTCCCTTTGCTCCTCCAGGGTCTTGATCTCGAAGAACTCGCGGAGCGACCTTTCACCAATACTGCTTCTCAGATATATCCTCAAGATGCGCAGGAATAGCCCCAATTTCCCCTGTGAGTATATTCCCCGCTCGAACATCTTGATGTTCTTATCCCAAAACCGCCGCGCCCTGGAAGGTAGCGCACCTCGCAAAGCGGAAAAATATATATGCCTCGACCGTCGAGGTGCCTGCCCGCCGAAGAACCCGAAAAAGTCATCGTAGTCTAGCTGCCGTATACCTGCCAGCTTCAGGTCCATTAGATAGGTCTGGGCGGGGTTACCATCGATACATATCAGCTTCTTTGGACCCAGACAGAGCAAGCTCAGGCTATTGCACCCGCCTGAGGTGATCGTCAGGACAGTGTCCTGGTCCCGCGCGATCAACAGCGCCGCCTTGTCCATAGTCGGGTCTTCCCACGACTGGTTAAAGACGATGCCCCGGAAGTATATCCGCTCAATCGCGTTGTTGATCAACGTCCTCATCTTGTCCTTCCGTGAATGCAGTACTTTTACTCTGATATTACTGCCCGGTTGTACGGTGCAGCCATTGTACACTCTACTACGCAAATTCTTCTACTCGAATTCCTCACGTTTACCTCTGCTCAGAATCTATCCACATGCGCAGGCGGTCCTGGAGCATTCCGAAGAGCACCTTGCCATGCACCATGCACCGCAGCCCCCTGAGCCTGTCCTTGCCCGCAGCAAAGGTGAATCTCTCCAGCGTAAGGCGGCCTCCTACAAGCCTCGCCCACCCTTATCCAAGAGCAAGCAGGACTGATTGCGGACCGTGAGTAGCTGACCTCTTTTCGGTAGGCACCGCGTGGGTATTGCTGAATGGTCAACTTGGTGCTATAATCGCTTTCGTTTCCGAGCTAGTTCACGCTTACTCTCTTGGTTAGTCCATACCTGCTCGTTAGTAGTCTCACAAGTCCCAAGCCCCGCCTGCCAACTTACCTGTGTTTGCGGATTTGGGGACACGCTTTGCCAGGAGGAACAGGCTGAAAGCTAACAACGCACGCGAGGAGCGCCTCGCAATGGCTTACCAGTTATTGCGCGAGCTAATGGAGCAGTCGGAGGAGGAGTGGGACCCTCTTCAAGAGCCACAGGAGTTGCCGTTCGTGCGCCCTGGAGACACCAGCGGCATCTTGAGCGCAACCGATTTGCTGACCTGGTGGTTCAGGCCCACATCGCGCATGGCAGATCCCTGGGAAGACTACTTCGCCCCCAGAAGAGAGCCAATTAGCACCACGCCCCAGCGGCCCCTTGCTCAGCGACCAGCCGCCCAACAGGTCTCCGCTGGGAGGCGTCCACAGTTGCCGGGCGCAAATCAAGGTTTCCCTGAACGCGCGAGGCCAGCCAGGCCCGGCCCTGCACCGGAGTCGGCGCCCTGGACCGACTGGCAATTATTGCACCCTGAACCGGAAAACCTCCTCGAAGATGACCATGCCGAGGCCGCGGTGCAGTGCCTCTACGATTTTCTACACGCTATAAGCCTCCGGGATGTTGAGGCTGCGATGCAACTGGTCGCCGACGACTATCATGTGCTCGAAGACGACGTCGAGATTGATGCGCTTGGCCTGCGGCACCAGATAGAGCGCCTCCTCGATTCGCTACGAGGCTGGGAGTTACAGGTATCCCCGGTAGAAATCCCTATGGCCCTGGGGCACGTGCTCGGGGTGCTTGTCTACGTCGAGATCCAAATCGATGCGTACCACCCGTTGCTGGACCTGCGCCGCGTCTATGTGCAGCGCCGGGTTGCCATGTTGCAGTGGCAGAGCCAGCGGGACTGGCGTATATCTGCCCTAAGCCCCGTTTGAGGGAATTATGCGTTCTAGACCTGTTACGTTGAACCTGCCTACAGAATTGCACTTGCCCATCAGCATAATTGCACGCTACCTTCTCTTCCTCAGGCAGCGTCCAAGTAGCGCCAGCAATTCGCATTTCTTACAGCAGCGACTGGCGGGCCTCAAATCGCTGTCCCCGCTACTTGCGGACTCGGATATCCCAGCTCTTCAGGAGGTCGCCCGGCAATTGCGCCTCCTGACACCGGCCAATTTCCATCACATGGTGGAGCGGCTTCAACTTATGTTGCTACCTCTGATGAGCACGATGCCGACGATACCGGAGGACGTGGCCGTAACGAGCCATTCGCCAGGGACGGACTTTATAGATAGTGCGCGGCGCATATTGCTGGTGCTAGGGCCGGGCATTGGCATCGGTGACGAGATAATCCTGTTTTCGCTGGCGGCCCGGCTGAAAGCGACCAACCCGGACGCGCAGATAACGGTCCTGTCAGCCTACCAGCGCCTGTGGGACCGGGTCGGCGCCGTCGATGAAAACCGGCACTATGCCGACTACCTGGAATTATTACGGGCGCTACGGAACGGCTCCGAACCGGGTAGTTTCGACCTGGTTGTACTGGCCGATTTTGAGCGGCCCGATCTCTATGAGGCGATCTGGCACGAACCGGACGTGGGACATTACATAGAGCTATCTTTGGGAGGGCAATCAGTCTTTGTGATTGACGGTCAGCGTCAATGGCTGCACCGCGCTCGCGTGCCTGTGCCCTACTTTGCCAACTACTACGCCGGTCTCAACTACCTCATGGACTGGCTTGGCCTCGCCAAGAGCGTAGAACCTGAGTCAACAACTGGGGCAACGGGTGTGATAGCGCGTGGGGCCAACTCGGTGCACGCAGCGCAGCAGAAACCCTCAGACGGCAGCCTGAATATATATGTTAACCCCTTCACGGCCAAGTACGATCCCTCTCCGGTCTATTGGAGCCACCTGTTGAGCGCGCTCTTTCCTATCGCTCCCTCAGACCCGGTGTGCGTGGTGATAGACCCAGGCACCAACCGTACAACCGAACGCTTCGCCTACGAACTTACCCGGTCGGCGGCCGCACGCACCCCACCCGGCGTAGAGTTCGCCGTGGCGCAACGGGAAAGTGGGGTGCCCTCTCATTTTGAGGCGATTTTTTCGCAACTGGAGTGGGCACACGTCCTCATCTCCTCGGACTCTTTCCCCGTGCACGCATCACCGCTCGTCGGGTGCACCACACTGGTAGTGGCCGAGGCCCGCTTAGAGAATTGGCGCGTCCCACACCCCCTCAGTTACTACTTCGACAGCACGTCTCCGGTTGAGGAGGTGGCAGCGGGGATGCGCCAGGTGCTGGACGGCATGGCGCGGCGCGACTCGCGGCCTGCTCCGCCCCAGGTCTCCGGCGCCGAGTCCCGCCTTGAAACCGCGACGCAGGTCCTGCAAGAGCTATTGGGGAGAGGGCAGGAGAACCTCAATGGCAACTTCGCCGCCTTATGGGAAGCCTATCAGGAGTTCATGTTAGCTTATCAAGAAGCTATCAGCCGCCTGGCTGCGTGGCCCGGCGAGTTCGACTCGCTGCTGTCCGATTTCAGCTATGGCAAATTGGCGGGTCGGGCTATCCCGCAGGTTATGCCCCCGGAGGCTCTTCGCTCGGACTTCATTTTCCATCTACTGGACCGCTGGCAGCGCTGGAACAACACAAACCTGCGCAAATATCTGGGATTGGTGCTTGATGGAACTACTTGATAGCTCCAGGGCGGACCTGGAAACGCTCAGGCGAGAGTTGCAACTGTCGGCCACTGCTTTCCTGGACGCATACGGTGACGAGGTCGAGGTCTATAGGGCCGAGATCTCGGCGGGGATTTCGGAGTCACTCGCCCGTTTACAGCAGAGCCTGGCAGATATCTCCGGCGCTGACAAGACCTGCGTGCAGTTGGGCGAGCAGATCGCGGAGTACGTCAACTGGCTGCAATGGAGCCTGTGGGACATGCCCTACCTCGCCGCAGTGCTCCGGCCCCCCGCCGGACGCTTTCGCAAGGCGGCCGCCGCCTGTGGGCTGGTCTATCTCTCCCTCCGCGTCTTTGACGACGTTATTGACAGGCACTTCTGGTACAAGGGCAAGCATCCTACTCTCCTTGGTGCTACTAGCACGACTTTCCCCAGCAGTAGAGGTACGGAGGGGCTTACCCTCCTGGGCGGGTTGCTGCTCTGCTTCGAGGGGCTGTCATCCCTGGCCGACCCCGAGCAGCACGAGTTGGCCGGGATGTTGCGTCCGGTAGTCGATTCCATTCGGCGCGCGGTAATCGGGGCGATAATGGAGCATAGCCAGCCTGACGATTGGAGCCGCGATTACTACGACCGTCTTGTTGAGTTGAAGAACGTCGATTACTGGCGCGCCCTTTACTCGGCACTCGATCCTGGCAGGCAATCGCCGCTTTACCCCTTCCTGGAGTCGTACTACACGCTGGCCCAGCACCTGAATGACGTGCAGGACTTCGCGGAAGACGTGGGGCGAGACCAGCCAAACCTGCTGTCGCTCTATTTGCCCGTACAAGGCCGCGAACAGACGATCCGCCTGCCAAGAGACGGTACTCCGGCGCGGCAGGTGCCGGAGGAGGTTGAGCAATTATTCAGAGAGAGATTCTTCGATCTCGCCAGGATAGCCGATGGGTTGCCCGAGCCTGATTGTATGGTAGCGCGGCTGAAGCTGGCCGAGTCGTTGCAGGAGGCTGAAAGGCTGGGCGTGTTCTCGGGGGATTCTGCCGCGCACTACGGTACGCTAGACGGGCAGACACCCGCGCCCCCGATGCCACCGCTGCCCCCGCCTGCGCCGTTGGGCCTGCACTGGTACTCGCAAGCCGGGGAAGTAGTGGCCTCATTGGGCAGCGAGGCTTTGGAGAAGGTAGACTGTCCCGTGTGTGGTGGCCGCGAGCGCAACTACCTTTTCCACAAACAGGGCTTTGCCTATCACCGTTGTGAGGAGTGTTCGCATATCTACGTCAGCCCGCGCATCCACCCGGAGGCAGGGCAAAAGGTTTTCTATGAGTCGGATGTCCTCGACCCGGAAGACGCTTTCCTGCAAGTCCAAAAGATCTACGCAACTCCGATCTGCCACCTGTTACGCTCCCGCGCTCCCGGCAGCAGGCTGCTCGACCTGGGATTTGGACATGGCTACCTGATGCAAATGGCCCAGGCTTATGGCTTTGAGGTCTTTGGGGTAGACGGCTCAAAGGCAGCCGTGGACGCACTTAAGCCGCAGTTCGGGCAGCACGTGGTGGCCTCTTTGTTGGGCGACGACCTGCCCTGGGGGCAATTCGATGTGGTGGTGATGAGCCACATCGTGGAGCATCTCCCTTACCCCGCTGACACGCTCCCCAGGGTACTCGCCAGTATGAACAAGGGCGCGATCCTCTACGTGGCCGTGCCTGACATGGAGTCGCTACAATTTCGTATCTTCGGCAAGAAATGGGAAGTGGTGAATCCGATGGTCCACTACCAGTATTTCACCGAAGGCTCCCTGACGCGCCTGCTGCTACGTTGTGGCTTCACCGGACTGGAGCGGATTCATCACGCGGCCGTGCCTGCTGAGTTCGCGCCGCGCTGGATGCACCTGTTCCGCAAGCTTGGTGGTACCGACGCCGGAGAACTGGCGATACTGGCCGTGGCCGGAGAGGGAGAGTAGGGCGTGCGAGTGCTGGTGCTGACCGCCGACTATCCGCCCGCGACATGGTCGGGAATCGGGGGCGCAGTGGAAAGCCAGGCGTGTGCGCTGGCCGGGTTGGGCGTTGATGTCACGGTCCTGGTCGGCGGCGCTTTTTCGGACGCGGAGTCAGCGGCCGGAGTGCCGGGTCTCACCGTCCGGAGTCTGAGCGCAGAGTACTGCCCGGTAGATACAGGAACGTTCGACCTGGTGCACCTGCATTCGCTTGCCCTCAGTGAATTCGCCCTGGAGCTTTGCCGCCGCACCGGGCTGCCGCTGGTCTACACCGCTCACTCCCTGCTCCACCTGGAGCTTGAAGATGGGGCAGCGACCCGCTTCTGGCTTGGTGTGCAAGATTGCGTGCTGGCTGCAAGCGACCATGTCATCTTCCTGAGCGCGGCCGAACGGTGGGCCGCGCTAGACCGGATGCCCGAACTTGCCGGGCGTAGCAGCGTCCTCCCCAACTCGGTGCCGCCGTTGCCGAGGGTGCCTCCGCAGTCCCATGTAAATGGGCCGGTGGTCTTTGCGGGGCGCTTCACCCGAAATAAGGGGATCGACCTCCTAGCCGAGATTGTCCCACTCATGTTGGCCGCGCGGTCGTGCCACTTCGTGCTGGCGGGCGGACACGGGGACTCCGAGGGCGAGCGCATTGTGCGGACCCTGGCAGAACGCTTCCCTAACAATTGCCTGGTGGCGGGCTGGTTGCCTCGCCAGGCCCTGGACCAACTCTTCGCGCATGCCGCCCTGGTGCTGGTGCTTAGCCTCTACGAGCCTTTCGGCATGGTCGCCCTGGAAGCGATGCGCTTGGGCGCGCCCGTGCTGGCGGCGGCCACCGGCGGTCTTATGGAAACCGTGGCTGACGGCTCTGGCGGCCGGCTGGAGTATTCTCGCGACCCACGGCAATGGAGCGTTGCCGCCCTGGAAATCATCAGCGACCCGCGACTGACTGAAGAGCTAAGCGCGCGTGGCCCCCGCTACGTGGCCTCGCGTTTTGACGCTGCTAGCATAACGAGGACCCTGGTAGGTGAGGTCTATGAAGCATGCCAACCGGTCCGGTCGTGAGCCGGAGCAGCGCAGGGTGCTGTTCGTCACCTATACCATGAGCCAGCCCCTGGTGGGTGGCGTCTTCTTTCGCGCCTTGCGATTGGCGTTGGAGTTCCACCGCCGCGGCTACGAAGCTGTAATTTGCAATTCCGGGCCAGAACTGAGCGACCCAAAGGTACAAGAGGCGCAGGGTAAAGTGCGCTTTGTGCGCCTCTTGCGGGACGCCCCCGGCTTTAACGTCCTGGCGGCGTACCGCTTGTTTGAGGCCCTGGACCCCAGCACCATCATATTTGGTGAAATGCCATTTGAGTTGATGAAGGTGTTTTACCAGGGCGCAAAGCTGGTGCGTTGTCCCTTTGTCCTGCTAGACCAGTACTACAGCGACTACTTATTTAGGTCTAGTAAAGATGTCGATCTTGTGCTATTATGGGGCCTGAAATGTCCAGGTCAAACTAATCTTGACCTACCCAACCATCACTATTTGATGCCCCCAATGGTTGGTGAAATTACGCCAAAAAGTAAGTTGCCTGTACCGGCGCGCCTACACCAACTTCCATGGATAACGATTATTGCATACGATAGTACTGTGTTGGAAAGGAGCATTTCGCTCTTGAGCGGGCTGCCTCGGCAGCGTGTAGCGATTGTCACGGCGAGTCGAGACCCAGTAGAAGCCGCGCGGTTGATGTCGCAGTACGGTATGGCATCCAAAGAAGCGGCGCACCTGGAGTTGACCACCGATGCCGATGTGCATGGCCTGATGAATGCAAGCCGGGTAACGCTAGTGTCCAACGGCTTCTTACAGATCATAGATGCACTGGCACTGGCCTGCCCGGTGATTTGTATCAGCCGTGGTAACGCAGCTATTACGGCGACGAACGTGGCTGAATGCCTGCGGCCCTATGTATCAATTGATGAGCCTGCCGAGCGCCAACGCGAGCGGGTGCTCGAGTGGCTTGAGGCCTCACCTTTCTCACCTGAGTTGCGATCTGCGTTGCAATCCGAGCGCGGCAGCCTACGTAAGTGCGTAGACATGATTGAAAGGTTAGATAGGGCACGGTGGACTGTTCCTCGCATCCGGCGGGAGATACAACGCGCACTCTTTATGCTTCGGCACCGGCAGCTCGCCTGGTTGTAGCCACAAATTATTGTTCGGGCGACCTGTTAGTCTATAGGAACACACAAAGAAGAGGTTAGCGTGTCGCTGCAAGGGCAAACCATTCTTATCACTGGTGCGTCTCGCGGTATTGGGCGCGCAATCGCCTTGCGCCTGGCCCGCGAGCAGCCCGAGCATATCGTGGTAGGCTACACGATGAACCACCGGGCGGCCCGGCAGACGGTAGCGGATATTGAGGCGCTGGGGGTAGGGGCTTCGGCCATCAGCACCGAGGTGGGCAACAGCTCTATGTTGCGGGAGTTGTTCGATCAAGTGCGCCAGGAGCGCGGCCGCCTGGACGTCTTCGTGTCGAATGCGGCGCGTACGAGCTTCCAATCAGCCCTTGAGGTAGATGAGCGGAGCTGGCGGCGCGTCATGGAGATCAACGCCCAGGCCTTTCTGCTGGGGGCGCAACTGGCCGCCGGAATAATGCGCGATAACGGGGGCGGTAGAATCATCGGCATTAGCAGCCTCGGCTCTCGTTATGCCGCACCCCGCTATGCGGCGCTGGGAGCCGCCAAAGCCGTGATCGAAACCCTCACGCGCTATCTGGCAGTTGAACTGGCCCCCGACCACATAAATGTCAACGTGGTTTGCGGCGGCTTCGTGAACACCGAAAGCATGCGCCTCGCACCCGACTACGAGACTTTTACCGACTACATCATCCAGCGCACGCCTGCCGGGCGGCTCGGCCAGCCAGAGGACCTAGCAGGGGTGGTGGCGCTCCTCTGCTCTCCCGATTCCGACTGGATTCGCGGTCAAACGTTGATTGCTGACGGAGGGTTCTCATTGATGTTGTAAGTGCGGGGCCGGCACAGTGACGGGACAGTGAGGGGATAAGCGTTGGGGTAAGTGTGGCTTAGCTAAAGGTGCGAGCTATGAGCAATCTCCAGGACCGCATAGCCATTGTAACGGGAGGCTCGCGTGGCATAGGCCGAGCCACCGCCATTGAACTGGCGCGCGATGGAGCATCCGTGGTGGTCAACTACCGCACCCGGCAGGACGAGGCCGATGCGGTGGTGGCGGAGATAGAGGCGCTGGGTCGCCGCGCTATTGCCTATCAGGCCGATGTAACCGACCAGCAGGCTGTACGCGGGTTGGTAAGTGCCACAGTCAGGCAGTTCGGGCGCGTAGACGTGTTGGTGGCTAATGCCGGGGTAGTGCGCGACCAGCTAGCGGCGGCCATGTCGTTGGACGATTGGAACGTGGTTATCCAGACTAACCTGGGTGGTACGTTCCTCGTCATCCGCGAGGTCATCCCACACATGATGTCGCAGAAGAGGGGAAGTATCGTGAGTATCTCCTCCATAGCGGCGGATCGGGCGGGGCGCGGGCATTGCAACTACGTGGCGGCTAAGGGTGGTATCAACGCCATGACGCGGTCGTTGGCGGTCGAGTTGGCCCCGAAGAACATCCGGGTCAACGCGGTTGCTCCAGGGGTAGTCGCCACAGAGATGAGCAACCGGGTCCGTAACCTGGCGGGCGACGAGATATTGGCTCAGATACCCTTGCGACGGTATGGGGAGCCTCTCGACATCGCCCGCGCGGTCTGCTTTCTCGTCTCGGACGACGCCAGCTATATTACGGGCGAGATTTTGCATGTCACCGGCGGCTTCGGCCTATGATGCGCGATCTTTGGCTATGTGACAGGAGGTAGCTATGACAAGCGTGCTAGATGATTCCGAACCGATCTCGGAGGCGATGGTCGAGCAAAAAGTACGGGAGGCCGTCGCCAGGGCCCTCGACCTGGAGGTGGAGGACGTACAGCTTTCATCGTCCCTGATTGGCGACCTGGGTGCGCAGTCACTCGATCTCCTGGACATTGCTTTCACGCTGGAGCGCGAGTTCAAGATACAGTTCCCCCACACAGACATCCTGGAGCGCGCCTCCAAGCGTTTCGGTGACGACGCGCTCGTCAAGGACGGTCTTGTCACGAGTTTCGGCCTCGACCTGATACGCAAAGCCATGCCGGAGCTTGAGTCCCGTCAGATGCAGCCGAAGATGCGGGCCATTGACGTGGCTCGGCTCATCACGGTGGGCAGCTTCGCGCGCATTGTGGTCCGCCTGCTTGAGGCAAATCGTGACTTCCCGCGCGAATGCCCGGACTGTGGGACCACGATGAACGAAGCGGCCAACGCACCCGAACTGGTCTGCCCCAACTGCGGGAAGATCGTCATACTGCCAAGCGGCGACGACGTGCTTTTCCAGGACCTCGTTGCCCTCACGGAAGAGAGCTAAGAACGAACTAAGGCGCAACCCTCACGTGGCCGAGAGAAACCAACACTATGAGATTCCTACTCGTTGACAGCATATTGGAACTGAAGAGTGGTCAGGCGGCCGTCGGCGTGAAGAACGTCACGATGAGTGAGGATTTCCTGGCCCTGCACTTCCCCAACTTCCCGGTGATGCCGGGTACGTTGATCGCTGAGGCGCTGGTGCAGCTTGCCGACTGGGTAATCCGCGAGAGCACGGCCTTTCAGCAGATGGGTACGGTCGTAGCGTTCGAGCAGTTGAAATTTCGTCAGATGGTCCGCCCCGGCGATCAATTACGCCTGTCAGTCAATATCTTGGAGCGCGACGACAGCGCGGCAAAGGTGCAGGGCAAGGCCGTCTGCGGGGAGGTAGCGGTAGCGGCGGCGCGCTTTACACTGGCGCTACAGCCTTTGGAGCCGTTGCTGGCCCCGGAAGACGCACGCAAGCTCTTCGACTCAATAGCGCGTTGCGCGGAACGGGTCTGAGTTATGAATGCCTCTAACGGGCGGCGAGAAGGCCGGCGGGTAGTCGTTACAGGGATGGGCGCGCTCACATCGCTGGGGTCGGAAGTCGACACGATGTGGGAGGCGATGCTCGCCGGACGGTCCGGTGTAGGCCAGATTAAGCAGTTCGACAGTGAGAAGTTCCCGGTTCGCATCGGCAGCGAAGTGGACCTGGAGAGCATCGAGCTACCTCACGTGGAGGAGATTAGGTCGCTGTTGAGCCGGTCCGCCCAGTTTGGCGTGTGGGCGACCGAGCGGGCATGGGAGGCTGCGGGCCTACGCGATGACGAGATCGACCCCTGGCGTGCGGGAGTATGCGTCGGGGCCTCCAGCTTCCCGGTGCTGCATGGAGATTTAGCCACTCCCGACTTCCTGCTCGAAGGCGAGCATTACAACGTGCAACACTATATCGAGCTTTGCCAGGAGCACCCGGAGTTACTCATACAACGAGATATGGGCCTGATCTCCTCGTTGCTGGCGCTGCACCACCCGCTACGCGGGGTGAACATGACGGTGCAGACGGCCTGCGCGTCGGCCACGCAGGCGATAGGCGAAGCTTACCACATGGTGCGCCGGGGGCAGGCCGACTTCATGATCAGTGGCGGCACCGACAGCATGTTATCGGCTGTGTGCGTGACAGGCTTCACCTTGCTGGGCGTAGCCTCTTTCTGGCAGGGGCCGCCGGAGCAGGCATGCCGCCCGTTTGACCGAAAGCGCGATGGCCTGGTAATGGGCGAGGGCGCGGGCATCGTGGTAGTCGAGGAGTTGGAGCACGCCCTTGCGCGCGGTGCCACTATTCACGGCGAGATCGTAGGGTATGGCTCGTCGTGTGACGGATACCGCTTCACCGACCTCCACCCTGAGGGGCTTGGACCGATCAACTGTATGCGCGCGGCCCTTGCTGATGCCGGTCTGCCCGTCGAAGCGGTCGACTACATCAACGCTCACGGCACCGCTACACCCTTGAACGACCGCATAGAGACCTTAGCCATCAAGCAGGTGTTTGGCGAGCACGCTTATCGCATGCCCATAAGCTCCAGCAAGTCGATGATAGGCCACCTGCTCTGCGCGGCGGGTGCTATCGGTTTCATCGCTAGCATCATGGCGATCAACAGCGGGATGGTCCCGCCCACGATCAACCTGGAGAACCCCGACTATGATTGCGACCTCGATTACGTGCCGAATCAGGCGCGACCGGCGCACGTGGAAATAGCCCTCTCGAACGCCTTTGGTTTCGGCGGGCAGAACGGCTCCGTTATTGTGCGCCGCTGGAGAGATGATAGCGTTTAGCGAGCCGCTACCCGGCCCGGCCTGGAGGCAACTTGCGTTTTTTGCTGTACGACCGCATCCTGGACCTGGAGCCTGGAAAGCGCATCTTAGCGGTGAAGATGGTCACGCTGGCGGACGAGTTCCTGGGCGAGCACTACCCCAGGCGCGCCATCATGCCACCAACGCTCGTGCTGGAGGCGCTGGCCCAGGCCGCGGGCTGGCTGCACCTGGTGACCCAGAATTTCAACATCCGCATGGTGCTGGCTTTGGTTGAAGGAGTTACCTATACCCGCCCCGTCGTGCCGGGCGATGAATTGCGGTTGGAGGCCTGGACGCTATACACACATGGTGGCGGGGTTACGGCACGAGCCGAAGCGCGGGTCGGTGGCGACCTGGTTGCAGCCGTGGAACGTCTGGTACTGGCACACGAGGAGGTCGATGACGACGATTTTGTGATGCAGCAACGGGAACGCTTCCGTTATGTAAGTGGGGGTTTTGTCTTGCCGGAGGGTGAGGTGCGATGAGGGGTGATCGTGTCTTGATCACCGGCGTGGGCACGATTTCGCCCCTGGGGTTGGACGTGTCCACTCACTTTGAGCGTCTGCTCTCCGGCACGTCGGCTGCAAGGGTCTCGCCGCGCCCGGAGGTCAGCGAGCTATCCACGCCCCTGGAGGCCGGAGTAGAGGGTTTCGACCGCCGCACGTTCATCCCCGACCGCATGTTGCGCAAGCTACTATCCCCCAGCGCAGCGTATGCCGTGACCGCCGCCGGTGCCGCTATAGAGGACGCCGGACTAGGGGAGCAGTACGATGTGCTGCAAACCAGCGGCCTGTACGTAGGGTCTATCGCTGTAGATGTTGACCCGGAGGTGTTCATCCCGCCGTTCAGGGAGTCGCTCAATCAGCAAGGGGACTTTGAAATCGGGTTGTTTGCCACACGCGGCATGAAGATGCTGGACCCGCTATTCTTGGTGAAATCTCTGCCTAACGCGGGGCTGTGTGGCATATCGATATTGCACCGGGTATACGGCCCGAACATCAGTCTGACCAACGGGCCTACGTCCAGCCTGCAAGCCATAGCCCTGGCGGCAGAGGCCATCCGGCGAGGCGACGCGCAAGTGGCGGTGGCGGGGGGCTACGACTCCCTGCTGCGTATGGATAGCATCACCGAGAACATGCTGGCGGGCAGGCTGACGCAACAGCGAGATGATCCGACAGGGGCCTGCCGCCCTTTCGATGAGGAACGCGATGGCTACTTTGTGGGCGAGGGTGCTGCGTTCGTGATACTCGAAGCCGAATCGCACGCGCGCTCGCGCTCGGCGCGGGTCTATGCGGAGGTTGCGGCCACCGCCCACACGTCTCAAGTCGCACATGCGGGTAACGTCGCGCTGCTGAAGCGGCGGGAGTCTGGAGGTGATGTCGCCCTGGAGCATGCGGCGCGGTCTGTGTTGCAACAGGCAAACATAGAACCGGGGCAACTCGGCGTTATCTTCGGTGATGGCCTCGCGACCGAGGCGGACGATATTGGGGAGGCGGCGGTGGTACGCAATCTCGTCGGGAGCGCGCCGGTGGAGTTTACAGCCGCGACCCCCCTGATTGGTTTTGTGGGGGCCGCCAGTGGTGCCTTTTCCCTCGTACATGCCGCCCTCGGGTTGTACAACCAGGTCGTGCCTCCGCTGATAAACTGCGACCGCCCCGACCCGCGCTGTGAGATACACTTCACACCCCAGGCCCATGCGCGGGCCTACGAGTGGGCTCTTGTCTGTAACAGCGACTTTGGCCTGAAGAACTCTGCCGCGTTGTTAGGTAGTTACGCGGGATGACCGAGTCGCTGCTGGTGCTGGGCGGAATTGCTGTGGCTCTATACTTCGCGGCCAGGCTCTACCTGCGCCAGGACTCCCTCATCTTCCGGCCCCGCCCGGCCACGGACCTCTCACCGAGCGCGTTGGGGCTTGAATTCGAGGAGTTGTCCCTGAAATCAGGTAGTAGCGAGGCTGTGCATGGTTGGTGGGTACCGGGGCGCGGCCCAGGCAAGGCGGTCATTTTCTTTCATGGCAGCGATGGTAACATCGCTTACGAATTATCAACCCTGCGCTACCTGCAAGCCCTGGCGGCCGGTGTGCTGATGGTCGATTATCCTGGTTATGGCCGCAGCGGCGGCCGCCCCAGCGAGCGGGGTTGCTATGTGGCGGCGGAATTGGCCTGGGATTTCGCCCGGGAGCGCAAAGGCTTCAGTGGCGAGGACCTGGTCCTTTACGGGCACTCTCTCGGCGGGGCCGTGGCTACTTATCTCGCGTCGAGCCGGGGTTGCGCGGGGGTTGTATTTCACAGTGGTTTTAGCTCGGTGCCTGACATGGCGTCGGCGGTCTACCCATACCTGTTTGCCCGGTACTTCGTGCGCACCAGCATGAACTCACTCGCCCGGATAACCCGGTGTCATTGTCCTTTCTTGGCGCTGCACTCAGCCGATGACGAGCACATTCCGATTTCGCAAGCCCAGAGAGTCTATGACCGGGCGCCCGGACCAAAGAAGTTCGTGCGCTACCGTGGCCCCCACAGGGGCAACCAGTGGCAGGCCGCACCCGGAGTGCGCGAAGCGTTGGAAGAGTTGTTAGGCGGCCGGACCGAACACTGGGAGCGGGGGTAGCGCAACGAAACGATCTGAGCGGAGAGGGAGAGAGGGAGAGGAGTAATGGACAGCGATGCCAGGAAGATAGCCCTGGAAGCAAAGGGTTTCCTATCCGAAGCCGAGGGACTGCGCCTCTATGCGGCGGCTGCCGAGATTTCGCGCGTGGCTCCTTGCCTTGAGGTTGGGAGCTATTGCGGCAAGTCCACGATTTTCCTCGCAGCGGGCTGTCGCGCCGCGGGTAGCCACCCTCTGTTCGCCGTAGACCACCATCGTGGCTCCGCCGAGCAACAGTTCGGGGAGCTTTATTTCGACCCGGAGTTCTATGACGAGACAGAGGGCATTGTCAGCACCCTCGACGCATTCATGAGAAACGTCCGGCGGGCCGGGCTTCTCGACTGGGTGGTGCCGGTTGTCACCGAGTCTCGCACGGCAAGCCGGTATTGGCCCAACCAGCCTATCAGCTTATTGTTTATCGACGGCGGGCATTCGGAGGAGGACGCCTTCCAGGACTACAACGGCTGGTCGGGTCACGTGGTGCGCGGCGGCTACCTGTGCATCCACGACATCTACACCGACCCGGCGGAGGGAGGCCAGGCTCCTCTGCACGTCCTTCAGCACGCGCTTGCGAGCGGTTCGTGGGAGTTCGTAGAAAAAGTGGACAGCCTGGTCATCTCTAAGCGCCTATGAATGTGACCGTTACCGCCCCTGCACTTGCCTATACCCGCTACCTGGGGAGTTCGCCGCGCCTGCGCTCCGACGATTGGTCGGTGATAGGTCAGGACGGCGGCCAAACAATAGAAGTGGGCGAGCAGATTCTGTTCCTTTTCTCCGATACGCTGCTTGCCAGTTCCTTGCCGCGCAAGCAGCGAAGCACGAGTAGAGTGCCCTTTGCTAGTCCCTACGGCGAGCAGGGCATTTTCCTGGCTAACACCGCCGGGCTGACCGGTGCGACCAAAGACATCCGCCAGGCACAGCGCGAGATTCGCTACTTTACCAACGATGAGGGCTTGCCGCGTGAAATCCTGGAGCCTTCGCCCGAGGAAAGAGCGCAGGCTCTACGCTTCTGGCCGGAGCACGGTATCTATGTGGGTGGCAAGGTGTTTGTCTACTATCTTGGCATCCAGACTGTAGACCCCGATACGATCTGGGGATTTCGCAATCTCGGCTCGGGCCTGGCGGTGTTAGACCCGGTCATGGGGCAGTGCGATAGGCTCCGCCACAATGGAGACTGGCTGCTTTGGTCGGGGAGGGACGACCTGCACTTCGGGGTGCAGGTGCTGCAAGAGGGGGAGTACGTCTACGCCTTTGGTAGCTACCGCGAGGGCTTTCAGTCAAATGCTTTCTTGGCTCGCGTGCGCGCCGACCAGATATCCGAACCCGACGCCTACGAGTTCTTGCAGGACCCGGCTCCTAGTTGGGGCCGCGATTTCGAGGCGAGCTACAACCTGGGGCCGTGCGGCAGCGATTATTCGGTCTCATATAACCCTTACCTCGGCGGGTACATGATGCTGTTCATCGACAGCTACAAAAAGACTTTGATGTTGCGCACCGCACCCGAGCTCACCGGCCCGTATTCGGCCCCCAGGAAGCTTATCGGCGTGCCGCACGAGCCTGCCAGCGAGTTGGTCTACCTCGGCTTCGAGCACCCGCCCTTCCGCCGGGACAACGGGCGCATCATTTACATAACGTACTGCCAGCCCCACTTCACGGCGAACTCCCTGGTCGAGGTGCGGTTTAGATGAGAGTGCGCACCCTGCAATCGCTGGTCACGCAACTGCCCGCCTATGGAGAGCGGCGAGCGGTAGGGCTGCGCCGGGAGTATGGCCTACGCTGGTGGAGTTATCGTCAGCTATACGATGAGAGTTGGCGGGTGGCGGCGTGCCTGCAAGCGATGGGAGTGCGGCGGGGCCAGCGCATTCTTCTGTGGTCGCCCAACTGCCCGGAATGGCTCTCTTTCCTGCTAGGCGCGGCCCTATGCGGGGTGACGGTGGTGCCGGTGGATGCGGGAGCTTCGACGGATTACGTCCGGCAGATAGCCGCCACGGTAGAGGCAGCTCTGCTAGTCCACGGCCCCGAACAAGACGGGACATCACTAGGACTACCCACCCAATCTATCTTCCTGGGGGCGGATAGCGTCCACATGAAAGGGGTTGTGCGGGCGCATATTACAGGAGACGACTCGGCGGTTATCCTGTTTACGTCGGGCACGACAAGCAAGCCGAAAGGGGTTGTGCTGACGCATGGTAACCTGGCCGCGCAGGTGGGCCATTTCACCTCCTGGCGCTGGCTGACCCGGCTGGCGCCCTTTCGCATGCTTGTGATAGCGCCGTTGAGCCATTCGCAGGGGCTGTTGCTGGGCGCTTGCCTTCCTCTCGCCCTCGGCCTGAGTGTAATCTACACGACCTCCAGCGACCCCGCCCACGTGACCCGAACCATCAAGGACAACCGGGTGACGCTGCTGTCCACCGTGCCGCGAGCGTTGCAGCAACTGACGAAGTCGTTGGAGCGGCTGCCTTACGGGCGCTCGACGCTGGGGGAACGCGTCCGCTCCATGCCGTACTTTATACAACGGCGGGATGTGCTGTTTCGGCGGACGCATGCGGTGCTCGGTTACTCGTTCTGGGTCGTATTGGTCGGCGGTGCCGCCCTCCCTGCGGCCGATGAGCGGTTCTGGCGCGAGGCCGGGTATTACATCGTTCAGGGCTATGGGCTTACCGAGACGGCGGCGATTATCAGCATCAACGCCCCGCTCACCGGCCGCTTCGGTGCGATAGGCAGACCGTTGCGAGGCCACCGCTGGCAGTTGGCCCCGGACGGCGAGATACTGGTCAAGGGCGCGAACGTCAGCCCCGGCTACTTCAGGGACGAGGAGGCGACCGCGCGCACCTTCGCAAACGGTTATCTGCACACCGGCGACCTCGCCCGGCGTGACGCGCGCAACCGTCTCTACTTCGTGGGACGCAAGAAGGATATTATCGTCACGGGCGAAGGCTTCAACGTCTATCCGAACGTAGTGGAGGAGGCGCTGGCGCAATTGCCCGGTGTCAGAGACAGCATCGTAGTCGGTTTGGAGCGAGATGGGGTTGCGGAAGTGCACGCCGTACTGCTGTTGCAACCGGACGCGGAGCCTGCGTCAATTGTTCGCCAAGCCAACCTGAAACTACAGGAGCACGAGCGTATACACAGTTGGAGTGTATGGCCGGGTGAGGACTTCCCTCGTAGCAACCTGCTCAAGGTGCAGCGCCACGTGGTGGCAGATCATGTCCGGCAGTTACGCGACCAGGCGGCCACTCCCGATGTTCGGCCAGGTGGGCGCGTTTCCCTCGCGGACATTCAGGCGGAACCCGACCGCCGGCGCCGCCTACACCTCATAGCCGGCTATGTCACTTCGGCGCAGGGCGGGGAAAGCGAAGGCGATCAGGCCCGGCTGGTGGAGGACTTCGGGCTGAGTTCGCTGGACATGGCTGAGATGCTGGCACTGGTCGAACAGCAAGGCCAGGTCTCGTTGACGGACTCCTTCGTGCCCCCGGCGGCAACGGTGGCAGATATCCGGGCGCTCGTCCGAAACGAAGGCGGGTCGCGCGCGGCAGGCAGATTACCGAGCAGGCAACCTGCCTGGTCCTCTAGTCCGCTTGGCAGCGCGCTCCGTGGCATGGTCCGGCCCATCGTTGTAGGTTACTGGGCAAGCTTCTGCGCGCGGCTGCGTACCTGCTGCCACGCCAACCTGGCCGAGGTGTCGCGACCACTTATCGTCGCTGCTGCTCCGCACCGGCACTGGCTGGATGCGCTTGCCATTTACCACGCACTACCGCCCCGTTTCCGTCGCCACATGATGACCGTCACTAATGAGGACTTCCACGATTATTTCGATCCGTCTCCGGGGACCACGCTCCCCGCTCGCCTGGCAATGGGGGTGGCTTACTACCTGGCGGTGCCTCTACTGTTCAGTTTCACCATCCTCACGCCTTCAGGCACAACCCGGCAAGGCCTCCAGGAGACGGGCCGCTTGATAGATCGTGGACATATCCCGGTTATGTTTCCCAAGGGCATTCTCTTCTACGAGACCGATGCCGAGCGTCACGACCCCGGCATGGCGCTCCTCGCGGTGCAGACGCAGGCAACCGTCCTCCCGATCTGGATTAGCGGCAACGACGACCTTGATTGGCGGCCCCACAGGCAGAGGACAGGCATAACAGTGCATTTCGGCAGGCCAATAACCGCCGGACCGGGGGCGGATCCGGCCAATGTGATGCAGGAATTAGAAGGGGCCTGGGCAGAGTTAGCGACATGTCTCCACTACGCATAACATTCCTGACGGCAGGTTCGCGGGGCGACGTTCAGCCATATGTCGCGCTGGGCGCTGGCTTCAAAGCGGCGGGCCACAGCGTGCGGGTCGCGACGTTCGATGCCTTCGAGGATTTCGTCAGTGGATTTGGCCTCGAATACTTCCCCGTCAGGAACGGTTTTGAGGACATGTCCGATACAGAGGACTGGCAGTCCTGGCAGCAGACCGGGCAGAACGTGGCCCGGTACGTCTATTACCTGGGTAAGGTGCTACGGACGGCGCAGGCCGAACTCGATCAGATGCTGGATGATTTCTGGTCAGCCTGCCAGGGGTCCGATGTGGTTATAGGGTCAAGCTCGGCTATAGGTGGGCCGCAGATAGCCCGCAGGCTAGGCGTGCCCTATTTCTGGGCGCTGTTCAACCCGATGAGCCGCACGCGGGCGTTCCCTCACTTCCTATCTCCGGCGTGGCTCCGGCTCGGGGGCCACTTTAATCTTTTCACCTACCTTGTCGCCGAGCAAGGCTATTGGCAGCTCTTCGGGCGAGCCATTGACCGCTGGCGGCGAAAGACACTACAGTTACCGCGACTGCGGGGGCCTGGCCCCTACGGGCTGCTGGGCAGGTCGCCTTACCCGGTGCTCTACGGCTTTAGCGAGGGGTTACTTCCCAGGCCGCGAGATTGGCACGCGAGAGCGCACGTCACCGGCTTCTGGTTCTTGCCGTCGCTTGGCGGTTGGCGCCCGCCCGCCCGGCTTTCTGAGTTTCTAGCCGCAGGCCCGCCACCGGTCTATGTGAGTCTCGCCAACATCAATTCCGACGACCCCCCGCAACTGTTGAAGCTGGTACTGGAAGCCCTCGCCCGCGTGGGGCGGAGAGGGGTCTTGCTGCTAGATTCGGGCACGATGGTGGGGCAGGACTTGCCGGATTGGGTCTACCCGCTCGATGAAGCGCCACATGACTGGCTCTTTCCTCGGATGGCTGCGATCATGCACCACGGGGGCATAGGCACAATCGCGGCCGCGCTGAGGGCAGGGGTTCCGTCGTTCGGGGTTCCCAACGTCTATGACCAGCCGTTCTGGAGCCGCCGTCTTGGGAAGGTAGGTGCTGGCCCCACACCTATCCCCCCGGAGCGGCTGACAGTGGAGCGACTGGCGACTGCATTTGCGGTAGCTACCGGCGATGCTGCCGTGCGGAGCCGTGCAGCCCAGCTTGGAGAGCGTATCAGGGCGGAAAAGGGTGTAGAAACGGCGGTGCGGGTGGTACATTCCTATTTGAACTGCATGAACGGCAAACGGGTGCTTGCCCTATGATGCCGACTTGTGATGCGGTCTTGTGCTACCGGGCCGGCTTCCATAGCGGACGAACAGTCGGGCTGATACACCGGAGCAAAGATGCGTAATCCCGTGCTGCGTACCGGGGCAATTGCTTCCAACCTGCTCTCCCTTGCGGGCGGGATGCCGCTGGCAGGTGTGGAGATGGACGCCCAATATGCCGCCGGGGACCTGGACTTTCTATATTCTATAGATGAGATAGCGCACCATATGATAATCCTGGGATATATTCACTATGCTCGTAGACCTCCCAGCATCCTGGATGTGGGCTGTGGGCAGGGGCGGCTATTTGAGTTGCTAAAGAACTTTCGCTTCAAGAGCTATCTGGGTATTGATGTATCCCGCGTGGCAATAGGTAGGACCCGGTCCCTCGCAAGGAAGAAAGCCAGGTTTGAGGTCGCCAATTTTGAAGAATGGCAGCCCTCGAAGCGGTTCAATATGATCATCTTCAACGAATCTCTCTATTATGCGGCCCGTCCGCTAGAGGTGTTGGTGCGCTATAGCCGCTGGTTGACGCGAGGTGGCTCGATCATCGTATCCATGTGGCGCTGCTCGCAAAACATGGCAATATGGCAGGACATCCACAGGGAGTTCAAGGTAGCAAATGCTCATACCGTTGAAAACCGGCGCGGCCAAATCTGGGATATCGAGCTGCTGCGGCCTCGGAATGCCCTCCAACGCCTATCTGGACATTGGGTAACATTGCCTCTAATGCGCCGGTTCCTCAAAGTGCTTGTGCACAAGGGAAGCAGGTAGGAGGCCTATGGGAATGGAGAAGGTTGCGTGAGACTGCTATTTGCTGCTTATTGCTCAAGTAACTGGAGCGTGCTGATTGTGCCGCATCGCTATCTGGACCTCATAGACGGCAAACAGGTGCATGCCCTGTGATGCCATCTCGCCCCGTCGTGTCAGATTCCCAAGACCCGGAAACATGGTTTCCCCGGCCACAAACGCCTGCGGAAGTATTGGTAGTGCCCCGCGAAGGTGGGTTCTCATCATTAGAACTGTTCTCGCTTCTGGTAGATAGTTCCTCGGAAGAGTGGCACCACAAAGTAGCCCCGGACAGCCCAACCCGCTTGCTTTTCAGCCGGGGGCATGTCATCAAGACCGACCTCATCCGCGCAAGTGAATGTCTCGCTGAGGTCCGGGCGAGAGCGGCCGCCTCCATGAGGCTCACCCGGTCCGTGGGAATCTGGCACCCCGGCAAGACATGGTTCATTCTCCACGCTCACGAGCAGTATTGGCCTTGCAACATAACACCGCTGTTGGATTCGGTTGCAAGTTTGTTAGCCCTCAACGAGCGGCAGGACGAAAGCCTGGTAAAGATACATTTCTATATGAGGCTCTGGAGTAAGCCCGCGTCATGGCACAAGTGGTTGATGTGGCTCAAAGTAATTACTTTAGGTCTTAAGATTGTTCTCAGACACAGGCTATTCATCGATCTCTCGCCTTCAAACCTCGGCTTCGAGAGAGGACAAACTAAACTGTTCTATTTAGATGATGAGCTGTACAGCTTCAAGTGCTCCGGCACCCACATCTTCAGTAACTGGCACGTCGTCAGGTGAACGGGCCTTGCCTGCGTGCCACGGCCCCTTGATAAGCTTCCGCGGTAGGGGAGCAGGTAGGAAGCACAGAGCGGAATGGAGAAGGTTGAGTGAGGTATTTATTTGTTGCTTATTGCTTCGGCAACTCGAACGGCCAGGCGCTAATCGGGGTCTACAAGCGCGGCCTGCGCATCGCTCTGGAATTGAGCGAGAGGGGGCATGAGATCGTCTTCTTTTGCACGGGCCGCCAAAACTTCAACGACAGCCTCACCCGCCGGGCGGAGGAGCGCGTGCAATTCGTGGACTTCCCTC
Organism: Chloroflexota bacterium; assembly: GCA_030914045.1. Classification (GTDB taxonomy): domain Bacteria; phylum Chloroflexota; class Chloroflexia; order QHBQ01; family JADMIH01; genus JADMIH01. Next base: position 43,694 of record JALZHG010000004.1, read on the forward strand.
ATGATGAACCGGCCTTCGAAACGGCGGAGCGGAATCGCCAGGTCTTCCTGTCAGAGATGGCCGCGTTGGACCTTGACTTCGTGGTGGTCGGTGAAGCCCCCCTGGACGGACCTTTGCTGGAAAGCACGTTGTGCGCGGCGGAGTTGGGCATCCCGGTGGTTGTGCTCGACAACGCCTACCGCCCGTGCCTGGCCGCTGACTTTTACCGGGTGCATGGCCCCGCTCTCGATGGGATTATCCTCAACGGCCTGAGTTCCCTGTTCATGCCGAATCCGCCGCCCCGGCTGCTACAGGTCCCGCCCTATATCGAACCCTCTATGCCGGAAGCCAGCGAACTACTTGCCGGGGAACTGGGCTTCACCGGCAATCGACTGGTTACCATGCTGGCCTACGACTACAATGTCGAGTGCCTGGCGATGTCTCTGCTGCAAAAGCTGCACAGCCCTGACCTGGAGGTGTTGTTCTTATCGTCCGACATAGCGGGCTGCGAGGCGCGTCTGTCGCAACTCCCGGCTGTGTTACGCGAGAAGGTGCGTGTGATAGGTCCGCCACCGGAGCGCATCCTGTTTGGTCTGTTGCAGCTATCGCGGCTGGCTGTCGTCAAGTGCGCGTTCAACCAGGTGGTTGAGTGCCTGAGCCTGGGCACGCCTCTTATCGCCTATTACTATGTGGGTGACTTCACCCTGGCTTATCTGCCGTCTGCGTGCCGCGCCTTTGCTCATGCTACTACCAGGGTCGAAGCCGATGCTGAGACGGTAGCGGCTGCCCGGCGTTTCCTGAAAATGGACCCCAAAAAGATAGTGGGCGTGCACAACGGCGAGCTTGAGGCGGTCGCGAAGGCTGCTACTTTCCTCGAATCGCTGGCCCCCATCCCGAGGCAGGATACCTGGGATGAATGTGCTGCCCTCGGCTTCACCAGGGCGAGAATGGAGGCGGCCCTTCAAGCGCGGTACCCACACTCGGCCTTGACGTTACAGCAGTTGCGCGCCACCCGGTTGCGGGTCATGCCCGGCCAGCAGGTCTACTCGATTACCTGCCGCTTCGAGGCAGGTGGACAGCAGCAGTTCGAGAGGCTGTGGGGGCGGGTCTTTAAGGGCGTCAGGGCTGCCAACGACGAAATAGCGCGCATAACCGAGCCTGGTACCTGGAGGCAGCCGTTATACCTGTCAGCGAAGGAGCGTATCGTGATAGAGCGCGACCTGGGGCTGGCCCTGTTACCCACCCTGGAGGAGCAATGAGGGGTGAGATGGATAGTCCGCCGCGACGGGACGTGAGCTTTCCCCAATTCCCGGTACTCCATTACCACCACGTGCACGACGAGGAGGAGTCATTCTTCCGGGTTACGACGCAGGTCTTGCGAGCACAACTCGAGCTGCTGCTTGCGGAAGGTTATATCCCGTTGCACCCTGACCGCCTGGGCGGACTAAAGGGCGGCCCTCTACCTGGGGAGCGCTACGTTCTGGTCACCGTTGACGATGCCTATGAGAACTTTCTCTTGCACGCATGGCCGGTCCTGAAGAGCCTGCAAGTTCCGGTGCTACTGTTCGTCGTGAGCGATTACATTGGGGGCTGGAACGACTGGGACTCAATACGACTGTCGCGCCATCGCCATCTAGGCCTCGACCAACTCAGGTTCTTGCAGGAAGAGGGAGTTGTCATCGGCTCACACTCGCGCACGCATCCTATCTTGGCATTGCTCGACGACGCGGCGTTGCAGAACGAGATAGGGGGTTCGCGGGTCGTTTTGGAGGAGTTGCTAGGCAGGCCGGTCAGCACCTTTGCTTATCCAGGGGGGCACGTTGACCAACGCATCCGGGAGTTGACTGCCCGCAATTACGACCTGGGTTTCGCCACCGACAGGGAGCATGGCGGCTCGTTCTGTGACCCGTATACTATAGCGCGCATCGACCCCAGCTTCTTCTGGGACCTGGACAATTTCAGAGCGGAACTGGCGGCTCATGCCGGTTTGCGGGCAGGAGATGAAGGTAGATGAATCTCGATTCGCTCAAAAGGCTAGCATTTTTCAGGCCTAAAAAATGGGGCTATCCTGTTGGTTACTTTCCATTGAAGAACGTGCGCCATATCGTCTCCATTGCATGCACGGGACATGGGGCCAGCATCTCCTACCTTGGAGCCGACGGCACGGTGCGTAGCTCCGTGCTAGACCGCTGGGCCGGCACCAAGAATACGCTCATGTTTTCGGCGGACGAGGACCGGGAGATCCGCAATCCTACCTCGGATATGGACCGGGGCATCCGCGATTTGCTGGTGTATGGATTCGGCAAGTTCCCGCGCACCATGATCTTCGAGGAAACGGTCCACCCGTGGCTGGAGTGGCTGGTGGGCGACCTCGGCATCAGGCCCGCCGATATCGATCTCCTGGTCACCAGCGACAGCCACTTCGCGGTCCACCCGTTGCGCCTGGGCCGCAAATTGTCGCGTTGGTTCCCCAGGGCCAGGATTGTCAGGGCGATAGAGCACCACCAGGTGCACCAACGCCAGGCCTTCTGGCAAAGCGGGTTCTCAGAAGCGGCGGTCTTGACCCTGGATACGTGCGGCGAAGAACTGGACCGGCTGGGCGGGAAGAAGCTCTCAGGGACGATATCCGCTATGAACAGCCGGGGCGAGTGCACCGTCCTGAGCGAGATGACGTTCCCTGAGTCGAGCGCGGGGATAATCTACGACAGTGCGAACCGCCACGTCGGCTTCAGGCAAGGGGACGAAGGTAAGACAATGGGCCTCGCTCCCTACGGCGGGCCGGAGTTTTTCGACCGGGTGGTGGACAGGTTGCGCCTTTATGACGATGGGCATTTCCTGTTCATGTCGGACCAGGAGTTTAAAGACTGCATGCGTGATTACGTGCCGGAGCGCAGCCCAGGTGACGAGATGACCGAACGTCACATGAACGTGGCTTACGCAGCCCAGGCCATCATGAACCTGATTGTGACGAACGCTTTCAAAGCGGCCCACCGGCTCACCTGCCTGCCCGACCTGGTCTTCGCAGGCGGCATCGCGCTCAACAGCGTCGCCAACGAGATTGCCCGCAAGGAGGCGGGCACGCGCAGGCTCTATATGGCGACCAACCCCGGTGATACCGGGCACGCGCTCGGACTTGCGCTTTTTGGCGCTTACGAACTGGCAGGCTGGACCCCCACAGGCCGAGAACTTCCGGAGTACCTCGGGCCTCCTTATACTGAGGCTCAGGTCCGAGACGCCATGGGCGACCTGCCGCATATAGCGCCCCCGGACCTGGCTGAGGTGGTAGCCCGCATGATCGCGAATGGGTATATCGTGGCGCGGTTCGACGGTGGCGCCGAGTTCGGGCCTCGCGCCCTGGGCAACCGCAGCATCCTGTGCGACGCGCGCTGGCCCGACATGCAGGACTATCTCAATCTTCGTGTAAAGCACCGAGAGGAGTTCAGGCCTTTCGCCCCTACCGTGCTCGAGGAAGAAGCCCCGCATTGGTTCGAGTTAGAGGACCGCAGCGCCTATATGCTCCGGGTGGTGCCCGTGCGGCCCGAAGCAAAGGAACGAGTGCCTGCCATCGTGCACGTAGACGGCAGCGCCAGGGTGCAGACCCTGTCACAAAGTGAGAACCCTGGCTACCGGCAGATCATCGAGGCTTTTTATAAGCTTACCGGCGTGCCGCTGCTGCTGAACACCTCTTTCAACCTCGGCGGCAAGCCGATTGTGGAGACCCCCGCCGACGCGGTAGCTTGCTTCACTGAGACCCTGATTGACGGGCTTATTATGGGGCCTTACTTGCTGACTAAATTGCCCCCTGAGGAGTACCTGAGGGAGCCTCGCGCCCCGCTGGCAGGTGTGGAGTTACCGGCTCTATAGCGAGTTGGGGGGCGCAGGCAGAACCCTGTTAGCATGGAGTGCAAAGAGAAGGAGAAGCATGGTAGACCAGTTAGCGGCACACACATGGCCTGGAGAGCACATCCAGGGGCCTGACTCGGACGACGTGACGACGGACCAGTTGCCGCTCGGTTTGATATTGCTGGAGGGCGTGCGCTCTATCTACCGTCACCAATTGCCAACGGGCGAGATCCCGTCCTACCGGCGCGCGCATCGCGGGCAACTTGAGTACCGCCGTAGCCCGTTCGTCTCCACCTTCGTCTACGATGCCCTGGGCTACTTCGACCCTCGCTGCCTCTGGTTCGACCCGAGGACTCTCCATCATATATCGCCGGAATGGCGAGGCTGGTTTGTGCAGACAGTTGAACGGGTGCGCCGCAAGATTCGCAAGTTTGTCGCCTGGCAAGAGGAGGCGGGGGGCCGCTGGCGGTTCTTTGGACGTGGGAGTGGGACTGACCCGGACGTGGATGACATCTGCTGCGCTGCGGCCATCATGTTGCAGGCGCCGGGCGCGGGCGGGGAGGAGCGGCGCACGCGCTACGTGAATGCAGTGTTCAGCTACCGGGGGGAGGGTGGCCGCTTCTATACCTACGTAAACCGAGACTTGCGCGCCTATAGCTGGATGGACGAGCAGGGCCGCCCGATTGTTGGTTTCGACCGGGTCGTGAACGCCAACGTGTTGCGTTTCTTCGGCCTGGCGGGGGTAGCGGCGGACGAGCTGGTGGCCTATCTCCTCGATGAGGCGCGGTCGGGTGATTTCCGGGTTGGCTCGCCCGACTACCCCAACCCCCTGACCTTCTTCTATATGATGGCTCGCGCCTGGCGCCAGGCGGACCTGCCCGACATAGAGGGGGTGGCGGCTCAGTTGGTAGAGCCTTTGTTGGAGATGCAGGCAGAGGATGGCAGCTTCGGTGGCCCATTGAGCACGGGCATGGCATTATCGGCGCTGCTCGACCTGGATTATACTGGCGAGGCACTCGACAAGGCCAGGCACGCCCTACTGCACCAGATGTCGGCACCAGGCCACTGGGGCTACGAAGATTTCTTCATAAACGGCTTTGGCTCGCCACCCTGGACCAGCTCCCTGGCACTCTCCTGCCTCGGCAGGTATTAGCAGCATCTTTCAAAGCCGGTGATTGCGTGCTCGTGGCCCGCCAATTGATACGAGCGGCGTACCGGCAAAATGGGGTGAAGGCACATGACACCATTACCGCCAGAGCAGGCACAAGGCGCACCAGGGGCACTAAATCTCGCCCCTACATCCTCTTCACCGTTCGTGCTACCTGAAGGGGTTGTGCATGTGTGGTCCGCGCCACTCGACCAACCCACCGAAGTGCTGCGCCATTTCGAGAGCTTGCTGTCACCCGACGAGGTGGCGCGTGCGGAGCGGTTTGTATTCGACAAGACAAGGAGGCACTTCATCGCCGCCAGAGGGCTGCTGCGGTCCATTCTTGGTTGGTACGCGGGTCGGAAGGCGGGAGAGCTAGAGTTCGCCTATGGCGCGTATGGCAAGCCCGCGCTCGCCGAACGCCACGAGGGCGCCTGGCTACGCTTCAACGTATCGCACTCGCAGGACCTGGTGCTGTATGCTATCGCACGAGATCGCGAGGTGGGTGTGGACCTTGAATACATGCGCGCCAACCTGCAATACGAGGCGATAGCAAAGCGCTTCTTCTCGCCCAGGGAGAGCGAGGTGTTGCGGGCCTTGCCCGAAGCCCAGCGTTGCGCGGCGTTCTTCAACTGCTGGACGCGCAAGGAGTCGTACATCAAGGCGAGGGGTAAGGGGTTGGCTATACCATTGGACCGGTTCGACGTTTCGCTTGCGCCGGGAGAGGCCGCCGGTCTGTTGGAGGTGCGCGAGGAGCCAGAGGAGGCTGGCCGCTGGACGATTAGCGCACTGAACGCTGCGGAGGGTTACGCGGCCGCCCTGACGGTAGAAGGCCGCGTCTCACCGGAGGCTACGATGATTCCATTTGACATAGGGCGCTTGTCAGTGGAGGCCGGGAGGCACTAACGGCATGGAATGGAGACGCCCTCATGTAAGTGGCTCCCTGCTGGCACAAGCGGACGGGGACCAACAATCAATCTCCGGCCACATGAAGCCCCTGGTCTTGGAGGATGGGAGCTCGCTGGAAGTGTTCGATGTGGGGCGGGGAGACCCGGTCCTGTTGCTCCCTATGATAGACCTCCTCAACTTTGTATATGCCCCCCAGATAGAGGAGTTCCAGTCTGAATACAGGACCATCCTGTATGTCCCACGACTCAGCGACCGCAGGCGCGTCGGGATACCCGACCGTGTCAACGAAGCCCTGTCGCTCATGCAGCGGCTCGGCATCGAGAGCGCGCACATCGTTGTGTGGGGCGACACGGGGTCCGCGGCTTATTACCTGGCGAAGCACCATCCAGAAAGGGTTCGGTCTATCGTATTCATCGGACTTGCCGACAGGTATAAGTTCCCGCAGCCCTACCAATTTCTCATGCAACTCCTGGCGCGTTTGCCTATTGAGAGCCTCGTGCCTTCCTGGCTATTCGCGGCAATTCTCAGCAGGGTCGTTGGCGGCACGCAAGTTAAGCCCCGGTGGATTGCTATGCGGGCCGCTAAGGTGCCCCGATTGACGCGTCTGTTCAAGTTGAGCATCCTGCCCAACCTCACCGACCATAAACCCATGCCAGGTGAGGTGCACGCTCCATGCCTGGTCATCAGTGGAGACAACGATAGGATCGTATCCGCCGCCCAGGCACGACGCATGTCGAGGTTGCTACCTAACGTACGCCGGACCGCTATCATACCTGGGGGCGAGCACTTTATATCCTATATAGACAGCGCGACCGTGAACGGATTGATCCGGCAGTTCTTTACAGAAGTAAGTGCCACCACTACATGACAACTCTTGCGCGGTGGTGGCCTTTTATAAAGACAATATGCGAGTTCTGCGGAAGCAGGAGCCGCTAGCGGGGCACAGCCGGATGCAAAAAAACCTTGTGAATGTTGAGCCTTCTCTGGTAGCGGATGCTCAGCCGCCGGAACTGACTCAACTAGGCCGGAGAGGGGCTCCCCATCGCTTCACATGCGCATACTCGTGATGTTGTTGTTGCCTATTGGCGACACCCTGTTTGCCACCCCTGCGGTGCACGCACTGCGGGTGCGATATCCGGGTGCGCGAATCACGGCGCTGGTGTACCCGACAAACAAGGGGATATTGGACAACAACCCGGATATAGACGATTTCTTGCTGTGGCCGACCCAGGCGACCTGGCCGGGGTTGGTGGCAGTGGTGGGGCTTTTCTCGAAGCTGCGGCGGGCGCGCTTCGACCTGGCGATAGAGTTCACTAACTATGTATGGTGGGTGACGTGGCTATCCGGCATACAGAGGCGTAGCGCGCTGAAGCTGCCAAAGATGTGGTGGTTGTTACCCAGCGCGGGCGTGCGGTGGCGGCGCAGGCACGCGGTAGAGCACTTCTCCGGCCCGGTGCGGCGGCTGGGCATCCCGGTCGAGGACATGCGGCTGCGGATCGAGCCGAGCGCCGCAGACAGGGCGCGCGTCATGGGCTGGTTGGACGAGTATGGAGTTAAGCCTGGAGACCTGCTGGTGGGCATGCACGCGGGCGGGGCCGCCGGGTGGGGGCGAAAACGTTGGGAGGCGGCGGGTTTCAGCCAGGTGGCCGGCGAGCTTTCGGGCAGATTTGGAGCCTGGATCATGCTGATGGGGGGCAAGAGTGACGCCCCCACGTCCGCCGAGATCGCCAGGCGTAGCAACGCCCGCATCATCAATGTGACCGGGCAGACGACGCTGGGGGAGGCAGCCGCGCTAGCCGCACGCTGTAGCCTGTTCATAGGCAACGACTCCAGCCTGTTGCACATAGCGGCGGCTTCGGGCACCTGCGTGGTAGGGCTGTACGGTCTGAGCGACCCTCGCAGCTACCGCCCGTGGGTGCCTGGTGGGCGGGAATGGATTAATTACGCGGTGGTGCGTTCCAGCCTGCCGTGTTCGTGCTGCTTCACGTTTCCGGGCGGCATAACGCTGGCGGCCTGGCTACGCTGTCTCCTCTGTCCCGGCATGAAAGCGATTACGCCCGAACGGGTGCTGGAAGCGGCGGAACGTTTACTGCAAAACAGGCAGTTATGCTAGACATAAGTAACGGCGACTAAAAAGCGTGAGAGAACAACATATTCCTCTGTAATACCATCCACTCCCGGAGGTAGCATGCTGAGAGCACCAGACCACACCGGATGGCGGCGCAAGCACGACGACCCTCGTGACCCTGCGTTTGTTCCCACCGGCTCGATGCGTGGTCACTTCTATCCAGGCTCCTTGCAGGAGGTCATCCGCATAGTTACTGACGCTGGCATGGATGCGGTGCCGTTCGTCAGGGCTTGCGGCAGCCACTGGTCCCTTTCACAAGCAGTTTGCGAGCCTGGCTACGAAGGCCGGATTGTTGAGACTCACGCACTGAACAGGACCCTTTACGATATAGTGCCTGACTGTCTCAGTTCCAGGGTCCGGGAGGACCTGCTGGGGCAACCTCCTGCGGTGCCAGGGACGTGGAACGAGGACGCTTATACCCTGTATCACGTCGAGGCAGGCACCCGCATTTACGACTTGTACTCTCGGCTTGACGGCCTCGACCCGCGATGGCCGGCGCCCACCGATAGCCTGGGTGCACCGGGTCTCCGGGGTCCGTGGGCGTTGCCGACGCTAGGCACTGCCGGGGGCCAAACCATCGCAGGCGCTATCTCCACCTCCACGCACGGTAGCGACCACCGTCTGCCGCCCCTGGTAGATGCGGTCCAGGCCGTCCACATGGTCTGCGCCGGTGGCTATCAGTTCTGGATCGAGCGGGCCAGGTTCTCCGACAGCGTGCCGCTACCGATGTGCGACCCCGCCATGCTGAAGGCTGCACTTAGCCCGGCCGGCGACGGTAGAGTGGAGATCATCCAGGACGACGATGCTCTCGACGCGGTGCTGGTTTCGGTCGGGCGCATGGGCATCATCTACTCGGTCGTGCTCAGGGTAGTGCGTGGCTACGGGCTGGAAGAGACCCGCCATCGCAGGCCGTGGGACGACGTTCAGCGGGAACTGCTCGACCCGGCAAGCTCTTTGTTCTCTCAGCGCTTCCTTCAGGTGGTCCTCAATCCGCTGCCTGGTGCTCCCGGAAACGTACATAGTTGCTGGGTCGTCCAACGCCGGGCAATACCCATACCGCACCCACTCCCCGACTCCTGGCGAGGGCGCGTCTTGCGGGGCCTTCCAGGTGTGGCAGGCGCAAGCTCACCTATCGACAAGCCTCCCGACACGCTATACGCGCGCCTCTGCGCCTCCAGTAGCCTGGCATCACTGTTGGGGAGGGGTGCGGGCCTGGCGCAATTGGTCGCCATTGGCGCTCAACTGTGGCGGCGTAGAGGGGTGGCGTTTGGGGCGTCTATCGCCAGTGTTACTTTAGCGGGTCTCTCCTTATGCTACCGAGGGAGTCTAGGTGACGTCATAGCAGGCATATGCAACCTGGTCGCACGGACGGGCAACAGCTTGTGGGTATCCCGAATGCTAGAGTCCTTTCTGGCGGCGGACCAGGCGGAGCTTACCGAGGCGAGACCCCTGCGGGACTTCAGCTATGCCGTCCTCGACCGTCACAACTACGCCGACCGGGCCTGCATCACCGGTGGCGACGCGCTTGAGGTGGCCTTCGACGCCGGGAGCGACAGGTGGCTCAAATTCATTAACGAGAGCCTGTTTGTGCGCACGCGGCAACTGGTTGAGGGGAGTCTCACGGGAAGGCCCTCCATGTGTGCAGCCTACGTATCGGTCCGGTTTACGGGGCGCACGCGTACCCTCCTCGGGATTCAGCGCTGGGATCGTACCTGCCTGATTACGATTGCCGGTCTCAAAGGCTTCGGAGGTCTTACTTCGCTGCTTGACACCCTGGAGGCGGATGCCGTGGCGTTGGGGGCTACGGTGCACTGGGGGCAGCGGAATAATCTAACCCGGCGGCAAGTCGAGGCCTCCTACCCAGACCTACCCACCTGGCGAAAGGTGCTCCGGCGTGTTAGCGCACACGGTAACCCACAGAGTTTTTCCACCGAGTATAGCCGTCGCACCGGCCTCGAGCCTTGACCCACGTTACGGCATGGACACGCGAACAAGCCTGGCACTGGCCCTCCACAGCCGGTCCTGGAGGGCCGCATCATAAGTCGATGGCGCCGACAGCCTGGGTTTGCAGGCTACGAAATAGTGGCCTGTTACACCCTCCACGTCAGGAGAGGATGCCAGGTAGAGAGAGGTCTTAGCGCCCTCCTCCGGGGGAGTACCGAACAAGGTATAGACCAGCTTATACGCGAGGCGCATGTGGGCCGGTAGGTCGTCCTGCGCGAAGTTGGTAGCTACAAAGCCGGGGTGCAGGCAATTGGCGGTGATTACGTTGCTCGCCACCCGTCGAGACAGCGCGTATGTAAACAACACCACCGCTAGTTTTGCCTGTGTGTAGGCGCGCCTCGGCCTGTAGGATTTCCGCGACTGCATATCACCGTGCAGCCTGCCGGATGTATGTGCTGCCGAACTCACGTTTACTACGCGGGCTGGCCCGGTAGTTGTGCTCGTCGCGAGGACATCCAGCAGCAGATTGGTGAGCAGGAATGGCGCCAGGTAGTTCACGGCCAGAGTCTGCTCTATGCCTTCTACCGTCTCTCGGCGGGTGTGATAGAAAGCACCGGCGTTATTGACCAGCACATCCACGTGCTCGTAGTGTTGCCGGACAGCACCAGCAAGGGACAGTATTTCTTGCTGAGACGAGAGGTCGGCCAGCAATAGATCAACGGTGCTGTTGCCGCTTCTCGCCTGGATTTCCAGTTGTGCGGACTCACCCCGCGCTCTGCTGCGGCACACCATTACTACGTGTGCACCCAGCCGGGCCAACCCGAGCGCGGTCTCTTTGCCGACCCCGGAGTTGGCCCCCGTTACCAGGCAGACCCTGCCTCGCATCTGCGCACTTGTCGGGCTAACCTCTATCGATTTGTAGCGCTCGATGGGCATCCATTGACCTATAGCTGAGACATAGGTAAAGCTGGGGAGGGGTAGCAAAAACGGGGCACTCAGGCCCCGAAATGCCATGCATATGTTGTAAGTAATGTGTGGGAAACCATCCCAGCCTTAGCTTTTATTCACAAAAACGCTGATACATTCGATAGGTGTAAGGTACGCCCGGAGGGACTCGAACCCCCGCACCTGGCTTCGGAGGCCAGTGCTCTATCCGCCTGAGCTACGGGCGCGCAATATGCCGCAAGCTAAATTATAGCCCATAGGGGCACCGTTTTCAAGAAGTCGTTACGCCATGCTAAAGCTCGTACCACATAGGGGTGGCCTAGCGTACCTCATGCCGCACCTCCACGTACATCTGGCCCGCGCCTTCTTCGGTCATGGTGACGGTTATGTACTCCTTGTACCAGCCGCCGGACCGACCGTAAGCGTCTTCGATTATGCGGTATGCGCCTTCTCGTAGGAAGGTGAGCACCTGCACCCCCTCCCCAGCTTCTTCTACCCACCAGACCTTGAACCCGTAGCGTTTCTGCATCAGGTCCGTGTAGAAGGCGAGCACTTCGTCGGGAGAGTCCGTGGTGCGGAAGTCGTAGTTGAGCAGGCCCTCGGCGGTGCTGTTGATGATGGCTGTAGCTGTAGGACCTGCCAGGCCGGGCGGCTTCTGGGTGGGTGTAGCCACACCAAAGGCGGCGGGGAAGACCGTCAGACTCTCTATCGTGCGGTCCAGGGGAGGGGGCGTTCTGACGATAAGGCCCCACACAAAGCCCGACAACGAGCAGAATCCAAACAGTGCCACCAGTACGACAATCCTGGACCGGTTGCTGCGGTGTGCGATGGGGTCTGCCTTGTGCATAGGTCGCCTCCTTGTTGTAGTGGAGCCATTATACAGGTCCAATCCAGGACCCAGTATATTAGAACGAAGAAAGGCACTCGGACAATACAAAGGGGACGTGAATTCTCACGCCCCCTTCGCGATCCGCTGGTTGTACCATCGGCCTATATATGCTCGACTAGCCCTTCGCCGCTGCACCCGCCTCAGACAGGGTCTGGGCCACGTCCATGTGGATGCCGGGGCCCATCGTGCTTGTCAGGGTGATGGACTTGACGTAGGTGCCCTTCGCGCCGGTCGGCTTGGCACGAACCACAGCGTCCACCAGCGACAGGAAGTTGTCGCGAATCTGGTCCTCGGAGAACGATACCTTGCCGATACCCACGTGGAGCAGTCCGGTCTTGTCGTTGCGGAACTCGACCTTGCCGCCCTTGGCTTCCTGGATCACGCGGGGCAGGTCGGCGGCGTTCGCCACGATGGTGCCGCTCTTGGGGTTGGGCATGAGGCCGCGGCGGCCCAGCACTTTACCGAGACCCGCCTTGCCGATCTTGCCCATCTGGTCGGCCACCGCGATAGCGATGTCGAAGTCGATCCATCCGCCGTTGATGCGGTTGATCAGGTCGTCGCTACCGGCGTAATCCGCCCCGGCGTCCATAGCGATGCGCTGGCCCTCACCGTCGGCGAACACCAGCACGCGCACGGGCTTGCCGGTGCCGTGGGGCAGGTTGGCGGTGGCGCGCACCTGCTGGTCGGCGTGCCGAGGGTCGATACCCAGCTTCATGTGCACCTCGATGGTCGAGTCGAAGTTCACATACGCGGTGTTCTTGAGCAAAGTAACAGCCTCGCCCGGCACATACGCCCTGTCAGCATCAACCTGCGCCGCAGCTGCCACATATTTCTTGCCATGCTTCTGCATCTTATTCCTCCATTTGGGATTTCGGAATGTGGATTTCGGATTTAGCTGGAGACGGAACAAATCCGCATTCCGAAATCCCAATTCCCAAATCAAATCTAGTCTCTAACGGTCAGGCCCATGCTGCGGGCGGAACCTTCGATCATCTTGACGGCGGCGTCCTCGTCGTAGGCGTTGAGGTCCTTCATCTTCATGCGGGCGATCTCAAGCAACTGGTCGCGGGATATGCTGCCGACCTTGTTCTTGTTGGGCGCGCCCGAACCGGTCTGCACGCCCGCTGCCTTCTTGAGCAGGTCGGACGCGGGGGGCGTCTTGGTGACGAAGGTGAACGAGCGGTCCTCGAACACGGTGATCTCGGCGGGAATTACGTAGCCCACCTGGTCGGCGGTGCGCTCGTTGTACTCCTTCACGAATGCCATGATGTTGATGCCGTGACCACCGAGCGCGGGGCCGACGGGCGGCGCGGGGGTGGCCTTGCCGGCGTTGATCGCCAGCTTCACGATTGCGCGTACTTTCTTTGCCAACTGATTGCTCCTTGTTTTTATGCGGCTATACTTTCGTGCCGCTACATAACAAAAAAGGCTTGAGAGTAATTCCCTCAAACCTTCACGACGCAGCGCAGCCTCACGGCTACAATTGCATACTGCTTAGTTTGAGGTAATAACGGGGACTTATGTCTCCCTCCCTCTGCTCTTTAGTTGTAACCTGCGTCATGCAACCTACTAATTGTACGGTGTTACGCCCCAAAAATCAAGCTCGGTGCTATGATTGTTAGACCAGCTTCTCCACCTGGAGGAAGTCGAGCTCCACCGGCGTTTCGCGGCCGAAGAACGACACGCGCACGCGCACCTTGCCTTTTTCCTGGTTGATGTTGTCCACGATGCCCTCGAAGTCCGCGAAGGGGCCGTCCACGATCTTGACTGCCTGTCCGGGCTGCAACGTGACCTTGAACTTGGTGGGGGCGGCGGTCTGCATCTGCTTGAGGATGCCGTCGGCCTCCTCCGGGGGGAGGGCGGTCGGTTTGTTGCCCACGCCCACGAAGCCCGTGACGCCGGGGGTGTTGCGCACTACGTACCAGGAGCCCTCGTCCATGACCATCTCAACGAGTACGTAGCCGGGGAAAATCTTGCGCTGCACCGGGTGGCGCTGGCCGCCCTTGATCTCTATCTCCTCCACGGTGGGCACTTCCACGCGGAAGATGCGGTCACTGATGTCGTGCGAGAGGATGCGGTGCTCCAGGTTCTTCTTGACCTTGTTCTCGTAGCCCGAATACGTGTGAATAACGTACCAGCGCCGATCATCCTCCACACCTTCGAGGATGGTGCCTTCCAGACCCGACCCGCTGCCCGTGCTGGTGGTGCTAGGGGAGCCTCCGTCGTTGCTGGCCTGGGTTATGACTGTCTCTTCGTATTCGGGGGTGTTCATGGGAGCTTCTTCCTCGAACGGGGTACAACAAGCTTCTGCCGGTAAGTGGTCGGGTTGGAGCGCCTTTATGACATGCGCTGCCGGCGAAGTTGGTTACAAAAGGGGCTACGGGCTACGAATTCACGGATTTACGGGTTGACGGTCCTGTACAGGAACTGAAGCAGGGCGTCGAGCGCGCCGAGGGCGGAGCCGATTACCGCCGTGATACCGATAACCACAATGGTGAGGTTGCGGGTCTCCTCACGGGTGGGCCAGGTGACCTTGCGTAGCTCGGCCATGATGTCGCGAATGTTGCCTCGCAGCCTACCGAACCTGCCGGTGCTGGTGCCCGTACCCGTGCCATTTCCGCTGCCGCCGGTGGTGGCAGTGACGCGGGGCCTGGTGCGCTCCGGGGTCTGCGTGGTGGCAGGCTGTCTGCGGCCAGTTAACGCCATTGTAAAGATTACTCCTCGTAGTGTTCAGCGGGTTGTGTTACCAGGTCAAGTAGGTGAATGTGGGTCAAAGAGGGTGGCACGCGCGGAGAGACTCGAACTCCCAACCGGCCGCTTTGGAGACGGCTGCTCTGCCAATTGAGCTACGCGCGTAAGCTGAGAAAAAAAATCGCCCCCTGCCTAAGCATGCGGACTGACCATCGTCTATGATTATACGGCATGTGCGCGGGGCTGTCAAGGAAATTTGCCCGGTCTTCGTATCGCATTGGACACCTGGCAAGTATTGACACCTGCCTGTGCTGGATGTATAAGTTTGACTGCTGATATGAGAAGGGTGGAGGGTTGAAATGGCTCACCAGGAACAAGCAACTGAAAGTGACCTCTTGAACAGGTTCAACGATGCGTTCAACCGCCATGACGTTGACGCTATCATGTCGATGATGTCAGCAGACTGCCTCTTCGACAACACCTCTCCTGCCCCCGATGGCACCCTGTTCCGGGGCCAGGCTAACGTGAGGCACTTCTGGGAAGAGTTCTTCGCGACCTCCGAGCACGCCCACTTCGAGGTAGAGGAGATGTTCGCTTACGGCGACAGAGCCTTCCAGCGGTGGGTCTATTCCTGGTTAGATAAGCAAGGGGTTAGCGGGCACGTGCGCGGCGTGGACATCTTCCGCTTTCGCGATGGGTTGATTGTAGAGAAGCTCTCCTACGTGAAGGGCTAGGTAACCCCGGCACAGCCTGCTCTTCTAATAGTCGTTAAGCAAATGAAGCATGAAGGAACATTGTTCCCCACGCTTCATCCTGTATTCTTACAACTCCCAAGCGCCTAACTCGGCACTCGGCACTCGTAACTCGGAACTTACTTGGTTTCGCGGTGAACGCGGTGGACGCGGCAGCGCGGGCAGAACTTGTTGAACTCCAACCGCGTCGGGTCATTGCGCTTGTTCTTCGAGCTGGTGTAGTTGCGGTTCTTGCACTCGGTGCAGGCCAGGTAGATTATGATGCGGTCGGCTTTCTTTGCCATTGCTTTGTCCCTCTAACACGTAACGCGTAACTCGTAATGCGGCAGAGCGCATGACATGTTACGCGTTACGTGTTACTCGTTACGTCCTAAATTACTCGATGATCCTGGTCACCACGCCTGCGCCCACGGTGCGGCCACCCTCGCGGATTGCGAAGCGGAGACCTTCCGTGATAGCCACGGGCACGATCAGCTCGACGGTCATGGTGATGTTGTCACCAGGCATAACCATCTCGACACCCTCCGGCAGCGCGATGGTACCGGTCACGTCGGTGGTGCGGATGTAGAACTGAGGGCGATAGCCGGTGAAGAACGGCTTGTGACGGCCACCCTCTTCCTTGCTCAGTACGTACACTTCGCCTTCGACCTTGGTGTGAGGCTTGATCGACTTGGGAGCCGCAAGCACCTGGCCGCGCTCGATGTCGTTGCGCTCGATACCGCGGAGGAGGCAGCCCACGTTGTCGCCGGCCAGACCCTCGTCCAGGGTCTTCTGGAACATTTCCACACCGGTCACAACCGTGCTGCGGGTCTCGTCGCGCATACCGATGATCTCGATGGTCTCGCCTACGCGCACCTTGCCCTGCTCGATGCGGCCGGTCACCACGGTGCCGCGGCCCTTGATACCGAACACGTCCTCAACAGGCATGAGGAACGGGCGGTCGATAGCGCGCTGCGGGGTCGGGATGTAGTTGTCCACGGCGTCCATCAGCTCGCGGATCGGGGCGTACTCCGGTGCGTTGATGTCCTGCGAGGTCGACTCGAGGGCGCGGAGGCCGGAGCCACGCACGATGGGTACATCGTCGCCGGGGAACTCGTACTTGTTGAGCAGCTCGCGGATTTCAAGCTCCACAAGCTCGAGCAGCTCGGGGTCGTCCATCATGTCCACCTTGTTGAGGAAGACGACGATGGCGGGCACCTGCACCTGGCGGGCCAGGAGGATGTGCTCCTTGGTCTGCGGCATGGGGCCGTCGGGCGCGGACACGACCAGGATCGCGCCGTCCATCTGGGCGGCACCGGTGATCATGTTCTTGATGTAGTCCGCGTGGCCGGGGCAGTCTACGTGAGCGTAGTGCCGGGCCTCGGTCTGATATTCTACGTGGCGGATAGCGATTGTGATACCGCGCTCGCGCTCCTCGGGGGCGTTGTCGATCTGGTCGTAGGCCATGAACTGGGCCTTACCCTGGAGGGCCATCACCTTAGTGATAGCGGCGGTCAGCGTGGTCTTACCGTGGTCTACGTGGCCGATTGTACCTACGTTGACGTGCGGCTTCGTTCGCTCGAACTTCTGCTTACCCAATTTGGAAATCCTCCTGAACGTTCTAACGACCCCGGCGTGGGGTCGCAGTCTCTAATAATGGTCCTCTAGTTGTCGTGGGGAGTAGCTGGAGCCCACGAGCAGGATCGAACTGCTGACCTCATTCTTACCAAGAATGTGCTCTACCGACTGAGCTACGTGGGCGGGCGCAATACGGATTTGGGATTTCGGAATGCGGATTTCGGATTTGATTGCCGATTGACTAACAAATCCGAAATTCGAAATCCCAATTCCCAAATCGGTTATCGGTACGCCGTCGGAGCTTGTGAGAGCAACCGCAGCTGTGGGCAGAGAAGGATTCGAACCTCCGTAGGGCGAAGCCCGACTGGTTTACAGCCAGTTCCGATTGTCCACTCCGGCATCTGCCCAGGGGAGCCGACGGTCAGATTCGAACTGACGGCCAGCTGTTTACAAAACAGCTGCTCTGCCACTGAGCTACGTCGGCATACCGAGTCTTTGCGCTGGTTTTTCAGGTGCTATTCCCTCTATTCAGGCTTACTTTTCAGCACGCCTTTTTTGAGGACCGGAAGCTATTATACAGTATGCAAGGGAGGGTGTCAAGCAAATCTACGCGCGCCCGCCCGGCGTTAGAGAGCGCCGGGAACCACTGCCAAACCAATCTTGTCGTACTGTCACTTCAAGGTGAGTCTCCAGTTACGCGCCTCGTTGCACACTATTCTACTTTGTAATCTGCGCGAGCCTTTTCGAGGGCAACTATGCTGTCCGCAAGCCCGCCTGGGCGGTTACGCAACAGCCATATATCCTCGTACTCGCGGATGATGTCACGCAGGTCTTCATCCAGCGCCTTGCGCGTTGTGCCAGCGTTCGCGCTCTCAAGTTGAAGCATCAGTTGGCCGCGCCTGCAAGCATGTCGCAGCATCCTGGCTGTATTTTCGTATTCTCGTGCGATGAGCGCCGCGTCGGCCCGTTGCATGCGTGCACTCGATAGCGGTTCCATAGCCTGCTCTATTGCTTCGACGGATGCGGCGAAATCCGCTGCCGGGGCTTCGCGCTGGCGTAATTCATCGAACGAGCGTTGCAGCGTCCAGAAGAGCACCGAGCTATTGTGAAGGTCCGCTCCAGATGCCTTGTAGACGTTCCCAAGGTCGTATGCCAGGCGGCCCATGCTGCCGGTGGGGTCGTGGAAAGCATGCGCACTCACGGCGAGGGCAATATCCATATCGCGGTTGGCGTCTAGTGCCCACGAATAAGCCGCACCTACAGCAAAGCCGAGGTAGCTGACGGGGAGCACCTGCCAGTGCCCGTTGTCGCCCCAGTCGGTGTTGAGGTAGCCGGTCGCGCCGTGCTTGAGGCCACTTTCGGCGGCGCTTAGCAGGTTAGCTACCGCGTTGTCGGTACGCCCCGCGATGGAGTTCCAGGACGAGGTGCCGGGGCAGACGTAGAACGGGATGCCGGACTGTGCGAACATGGCCCCGTGCTCGTCAAACGGGTGGTCGGCCTCGTAGCCCCATTCGAGCGCGATGCTGTCTTTGGGTAGCTCCGAGATGAGTTCGGGCCTGTGCACGATGATGTCGCCCCAGAACTGCATGGTGTAGCCCCGGCCCGCCACTTCCCGGTGGATGTTGTGCAGGAAGTCGAGGTAGACGCGCTCCACTCCCCGCCGCTCGCACTCTTCCCTGCTGCGGCCCTGCCCCAGGTCGAAGGTCTCATCGCAACCGACGTTGAACTGCTTGCTGGAGAAATGGGGCAGCAGCTCATCGTATAGGCTGCGCACAAGCTCGATGCTGCCGGGGTCGCCGGGGCAGAGGCTGAACGGCCCCGACATCGTGCCCCAGGGAACGCTGAACTCTCCGTGCACTTCCGCCAGCGCCGCGTAGCGGTCGTGGACCAACCAACGCTGCATGTGGCCGAAGGAGTTCTGGTTCGGCACAAGCTCTATGTGTCGCTCCCGGCAGAAGAGGTCGAGCGCGAGTATTTCATCGCCCGTCAGAGGCGAAGCTTTGGCCCACACGTCGGGGTGCTGGCGGTAGGCGAAGGTATGCTCGGTGTACAACTGGACCTGGTTGATTTTCCAACCGGCCAGCATGTCTATTAGCCCGTACAGCGTGTCCATCCGCGGCACCTTGTCGCGGCTGATGTCGAGCATGACACCTCTCACGGGGAAATCAGGCCAGTCAGAGATGTGGAGGGCGGGCAATTGGCGGCCTCGTTGACGGACGATTTGAGCCAGCGTATACACCCCGTAGAGCACCCCCACAGGGCTTTGCGCGTCAATAGTGATCTGTTCGGGTGTGATAGTTAGTTCGTAGCCTTGCTCGTGCGCGACTTTACCCTGCGACACGCGCAGCACAATGCCCGTCTCATGAGCGGGTCCCACCGCGCTAGCTGAAAGTTCCCAACTGGCAGTGGCGTGTTGAGCGAGTGCTGCTTGCAGGTACCTTGCGGGCATTAGCAACTCGCCCGGTGCCGCTCCCTGGAGCACAATGAGGCGGTTCGCGGTAACGGTATAGTGGCCCGCCGTCGGAGCAAGCGAGCGTGGTGACGGAAGAAGTGAAAGCGTGTCCATATTTGCCCTCCCATGCAACCCCTTACAGGCAGCCCGATAGGTCCCTACGTCCTAGAGGTTCGCAGGGCAGTCTAGCACCAAGCGGCTTTGGTGTCAATCGTCTCCCTGCGGCCTGCGACACCGCTTAGGTACGGGACTTGCTTCCCTCCCTGATATGTAGCGATACTGTTACAAGAGGAAGTAATTACATAGTTCGTGCGGGGACTCACCGGCACATCATATATGTATAAGAAGAAAGAAGGAGATACAAGTTGAAGATAGACGTATACGCCGACATCGCCTGCCCCTGGTGCTACATAGGCGAAAGGCGGCTCGAACAGGCGCTCGCGATGCGCCCCGACCTCAAGGCGGAATTGCGGTGGAGGCCCTTCCAACTGAGGCCGGAGATGCCCAAAGAGGGCGTAGCGTGGCGCGACTTCGAAGTACAGAAGTTCGGCGGGCATGAGAAGGCCCAGCAGATCTTCGCTCGCGTGACTTCAGCGGGCGCGGAGGACGGTATTGACTTCCGCTTCGACAAGATACAGGTCGCACCCAACACCCTGGACGCCCACCGGCTGGTGCTCCTTGCCAGGGAGCAGGGCCGCGAGTGGGAGGCGGTGGCCGCGCTGTTCGCCGCCCATTTCACAGAGGGGCGCAACGTGGGTGACCTCAATACGCTCGTGGCGATAGGTGAAGGCATTGGCCTCGATGCCGCTGTCGTACGCGACTACCTGCAAAGCGACCGCAACGCCCAGGCCGTCACCGAGAGCCAGGAGCAAGCCTACAGCGTTGGCGTGGAAGGAGTGCCGTTCTACGTGTTCGACGAGCGGTATGCGCTGTCGGGCGCCCAGCCTCTTGAGACGTTCCTGTGGGCGCTGGACGAGGTGACGAAGGCGGAGAGCGCGGCTTAGGCCAGTCTGGCGCTCCTTCCATCGTCGGGAGAGATACACAGAGGAAGAGACGCTGCCATAAAGGGGTAGCGTCTCTTCCTCTGTGTAAGGTCCGCCCGCACGGGGCGATGAATGCCTTACTTTCAGCAGCCAGGCTCGCCGGGGTGCCCGCAGCACAAGGAGAGGTGTGCCGCACGGCTGGTCAGGTTGCGGAGCAGCAGTTTGACCTTCCTGTGCAACGGCATCGGTTGGAGCAGATTGCGCATGTACTTGCTTGGCGTACCGCGACGCCTGCGGGGTGAGCACATAGGCGTGGGTTTCTCCTCTCGTGTTCCTATTGTGTGTAGTGGTCCCTACATATAACAAGAACGAAGCCATCATAAACAGCGTGAGTGGCTAGTGGCTAGTGGCTAGTGGTTAGTGGTTAGTGGTTAGTGAGTTATCCAACCCCTATTCTTCTTTGCGCGTCCTTTGTGTCCTTTGCGTCTTTGCGTTTCCGTCTCTTAAGTCAGTCCTCATCACTCGGCACTCAGCACTCGGTACTCGTCACTCCCCGATATACACACGTGTTGCTTACGAGCGACTCATCGTGTACAATAACGGCAGGCAGGAGTGTAACGTTAACGGTATCGAGTGGCTATACAAAGCCTATCATTAGCACTACACCCCGCGACAGGGCGCACCCATTAGAGGGCAAGGTACCTATGCCGAATGAAGGCATCGAAGGCATCAGCGACACAGAGGTAGAGCGTCTGCGCCAGAGCGTATCTGACGCTATAGACGACGCGGTGGCGCGGCTGCGTGGGATAGAGGCTGAAACCCAACGCCGCCTGCGCGAAGCCAGCACCGAGCAGCAGCACCTCAACCGCTTCCTCGATGAGGTACAGTACCGCCTCAGCACCATCAACTCCAGCGGCGAGCGTCCGGTAACGATCACCGGCCCCCTTACCGACACCCAGTTGCACGCGTTAGAGAGCCAGCAGGGTGCCATGGCCGCCGAGAAAGCGCGGCTGGAGCGGGTAAACGCCAGCCTGGAACAACTGTCGAACCGCCTCTCATGGCTGGTCCACCAGATAGACGGGGCGTGCGCCTGGGTGCTCAACTCCGGCGACGGCAGCGACTCGGAGCAGGGCGAGCAAAACGGCGCTTCGGCATCTTCCCGCGGTTTGCAGCCGTCGGCGGGCGAGCAGGTGATGTGGGCGCAGATGGTCATGGGCCAGGAAGCCGAGCGTGCGCGGCTGGCGCGGGAGATACACGACGGTCCCGCCCAGGTGCTAGCTAACACGGTGATGCGCCTGTCGCTGGTCGAAAAGATGTTCGTCCACTCGCCGGGCGAAGTGCAATCGGAGATCGAGCGCGTGCGCGCGGCGTTGCAGGAGAGCGTGCAGGACGTGCGGCGCTTCATATTCAACCTGCGTCCGGCTAGCCTCAGCGAGATCGGCCTGCTGCCCACCCTGAGCCAGTACGCACGGGACTACAGCGAACAATTCGGCGTCCCTGTCGAGTTGAACGTGCCGGAGAACATGAACCTGTCCGCCAATCAAGAATTAGTGGTATTTCGTATAATCCAGGAAGCGTTGCAAAACATACACAAGCACGCCGAGGCCACCAGCGTCACGATCAACATTCAGCAGAGGTCCGGCGGGCCGCTCACGTTGACCATCAGTGACAACGGCAAGGGCTTCGACTCCAAATCGGTGCGCACCACCAGCCCTTCGAGTTCGGGACTGGTAGGGATGCGGGAGCGTGCGGCCACGGTGGGTGGCACCCTCAAAGTAGACAGCAGGAGCGGGATTGGCACGACTGTTACTCTTGTGTTGCCCAAAGTATCGTAAGGAGAGGAAAGTCGCATGGAAAAAGCACGCGTGCTAATAGTGGACGACCACCCGCTGTTCCGGCAGGGTGTGAGGCATACCCTCGAATCGGCCAAGGATATAGAGGTGGTGGGCGAGGCCCCCGACGGGCAGCGGGCTATACAGTTGGCGGAGACGCTAGCCCCCGACATCATGCTGGTGGACATCAACCTGCCCGGCCTCAACGGCCTGGAAGTGACGCGCGTGGTGCGCCGCCGCCAGCCGCAGATTGCCGTGATTATCCTCACCGTGTACGAGGACGACGAGCAGCTATTCAACGCCACCAAGGTAGGTGCCGCAGCCTACTCGGCCAAGGACATCTCGCCGGACCGCTTGCTTGACATAATCAGGGAAGTGGCCGAGGGTCATTACCCGATCAACGACACGGTGCTCTCGCGACCGTTCGTGGCCTCCCGCATGCTCAACCAGTTCCGCGAGTTGGCCTCGTCGGAGTCGGAAGGCGGCGAGTCGGTGTTCGCACCCCTGACCACGCGAGAGGTGGAGATACTCGACTGCATAGCGCGGGGCAACTCGAACAAGGAGATCGCCCGCATCCTGAACATCTCCGACCAGACTGTGAAGAACCACATCACCTCGATCCTGCGCAAACTGGCCGTGAACGACCGCACCCAGGCGGTGATTTACGCGCTACGGCACGGGTGGATTAAGATGTCGGAAGATTAGAACCGTACGCCACGAACGATAGGACGGTACACGTCAGAGGCTCCTTGGCACAAGGTACAGGCTCAGAAGAACAGGCCTCATCTAGGTCGCCTTTCCGAGTCCGATCTGGACTTTGGGGCAGTTCGAGTATAGTGTCAATGCTGACGAACCCATCGCCAGCAAGCGTCGTGCAGCGAAACAGGATGACTTCCTGATTATCTATGGCCTGGTTCTAGTTGTGCCTAGCGTGACCATTGAGTGCATACGATTGCTATTACCACCTAATTTGGGAAAGCTGCGCTGATTCTAGGCTGTGGGGAAATTGTTCGGAGCGGCGATTTTGCCGCTCCACTACTGTTAACTACCTTTCATTTGGCTATGTCCAAAGCCATTCTCTAGTATTGAATCCTGCATCAACCGCCGCTAAGAGTGCTTGCCTGCCCAATAATGCAGGGCCTGTATTCTGCGGGTCGAACAATACATCAACTGTTACGCTGTACCCTTCTATCTTAACGGTAAGACCCCTAACGAGATACATACTTGCGCTACCGGCAGCGGTTGTGACAGGATTTATATTCGACTGAGTAAGATGCTGACTCAGCCCAACAATAGTTGCTGCACCTGATGGTAATTGTAAGTAATCTGCTCCTGTGTCAACTAAGCACTTGTGTGTTGGGGAACTTAGGATGCCGTTCACCAGTACAACATCTGCATAGGGACGATTCCCAACGTATATGCTGCTGTTTCTATATATCACTGTATTCATTGGAGGATGTTGAATGTCACAAAGACAATAGTAACTTCATCGAGATCAACTTGATTGACGGCAAGTTGCCTAGTCAAACCAATAAATGTAGGACTTTCTGCAATCACTCCATCGATACTGGCAGCGACCCACATATTATTGGACAGAGTTGGCCAGTTTTGGTCTAGCCATTTTGAACCCGGGTGCTGTGACATTTAACTAACCTTATGGAGTGGAAGGATTCTGCCTCCGGAGATCAGGTCCTGCTTCCTCAAATGTTCCTTGGTTTGCTTGGGCTGGGGACCCAGGTAGATGTTTGTACTTGACACGAATAATGTTTGTTTCAGACCGGCTACCTCCACCGCCTAGATCAATAACCCAAATATTAATGCTAGCATTACCCTGTTTTTCTATTTCAACACCAAATTCTACCTCGCATTCCTCAAATTGCATTACAGCTCTGCCGCGTAGCCGAGCGTTCTCTTCAGCTGTAATGATTTCCTGCGAAAGATTCGCGAGTACCTCTGAAAGCTTTATGCGTTCAGGCACAATTGTACTACTCCTTTCGGAACGAGACTGCATCTGCGATTAGCAATTAGCTGTGTGGTATGTTTGGTAATAGTAAGCAACCAGAATATAAGGCTCTTATAAATACCTATAATACCAACTCTGTATCACGTCTGCAATACTTCTGACGACAAGTGGAAGATGCAAGTACATTGATATAATAGACTTGATCATTAAGTCTATCAAAACTCCCCCTTCAGCTTCTTAACCTGCTCCTCCCCAATCTCTACCGGCTTGTCCTCCGGTATGGCGGGCAGGTCCTTCTCCAAGTCTTTCTCCTTGATCGATCTGACGCCTCCCAGCTTGTCGCTTGGGGCCAGGTGGGGCATGTGCTCGTCGTACAGGTCGAACCAGGGGAAACCGTACTGGGTGTATACCTGGGCCGAGACGGGGCTGGGTGGGGCGGGCAGGCCGGTTAGCTGGGCGAACTGCTCGCTGTTGACGATGTGGATGAAGGCGGTGCCGTAGTTGTCCTGGTCCCAGGTGTCGAGGCCGTGGGGGTCGGGGTAGATCTTCTGCGTCATCTTGCCGCCCGCGCCCAGGCCCATCTCAAAGCCGCCTCCAAACGACTCTAGCGCCGGTGGCGGGGCGGCTGAAGGTGCGGACATGGCGTAGAAGACCCCCTCGCGCCTCTGTATGGTCTGCGGTGGCTTGTCGGGGAACTTGCCCGGCTTCGGCTCGAAAGCGACGACCTGGATGCCGCCGAACTCCTCCTTGCCGGTTAGCTGGCCCTCCACCGTGTAGCCCTGGCCCAGCGGCATGGCGACGAACTGGCGGATGTAGCCGTCGCCCGAGTTGATGCCGTCGAGCCACGGCTGGGTGGGGCACACTATGTAGTCCTGCTCCGGCTCGGCGTGCAGCTCCTCGCTCCACTCCTCGCCCGTGACCGCGTTGATGCGACCTATGCCAATCTTCACCGCGTTGGGTTTCCAGTAGGCCGCCTCGAAACTGAGCCACAACGCCTCACGCTGGTACATCGGCATGATGTAGCCGCCACGCTCTCGCCAGGCATCGGGTACCTGGTCGGCAAAGTCCTCCACGCGCAGGATGGGGAAGGCCCCCAGGCCCGGCGGCAGCGGGTAGTTGCCTCCGTCATCGGGAATACGCAACGTGCGCTGGAACGTTACTGTGAAGCGGTCCCCGATTTGCAGCCGGTTGTCACCGACCAGCCTTACTTTCAGCATGGCACAACTTCCTTATCATTCGGTTCCCATGGTTCTAAGGCATTATAGCTAGAAAAGGGGAATACGTCTCCAAAACTGTTGACTATGGTCCGTATTTGCCGTATATTGCCAATATGGCAGACCTAAGTACTACCCCCGACTATCTGCTCGATGAAGCACTGGAGCTTACTACCACTGAGCAGCTAAAGGCATTGGCCGACCCAACCCGCCAGCGTATCCTCGGCCTGATAGGGCAGCGGGCGGCCTCTACCAAGCAGTTGTCGGAGATGCTATCGGTGCCGAAGGGAACGGTGGGGCACCACCTGAAGGCCCTGGAGAGTGCAGGGTTGGTGCGTGTGGTGCGCGCCAGGCAGGTGCGGGCTATCACGGAGAAATATTATGGCCGGGTGGCGCGTGTGTTCCGCGTATCCTCGGACGCAGGTATGGGTGGCCCGGCGGTGGCTTTGACCGAAGAAGTGGTGGCGCTGCCTCTGCGCCAGGCCCTTTCGGAGGTGGTGCTTTCCGACGATCAGCACGATCCGACCACTTTCGTCATCTCGCACGCACGGATACCGAAGCGGCGGGTAAGAGAGTTCGCCCTGCGCCTGGAAGCCCTTTCACAAGAGTTCGGCGGCCAGACGGTGCCCGGCGAGAAGGTGTACGGCTTCGTGGCCGGGGTGTATTTGACGGACTGGCCCCAGGAGCGTGACGAATGACAGGTGAGCGTGACGAGCAATGTATCTTCCAGGGGAGGGACATCATGGGCCTTGAGGCTGTTGAAGTGCAGAAGATTGGCGATTGGCTGGAGCGCACGGGGGTGCAGGCTGCGTGCCCGGCTTGTGGCTCAACCGGTACCCAGACGCCGTTCGACGTGGTGGCCGCCCCAGTGAAGAAGCGGGGCGGGCTGCACGTTGGCGACAAAATGACGCCCATCGTGCAGGTGGTGTGCAACAAGTGCGCGCACGTTAGCTTCTTCCTGGCCGAGCCTATCGGGTTGGACCGCTAGGAGGCACCGCTGCCTCCTCACCATACTCCAGCCGCCTGAGCAGTTCGTCCTGTGGGTGCCACAATTCGCGCGCCTTCCCCAGCATGTAGATCGAGCCGGTGACGAACACCATTTTGTTGGGGCCAGTGCCGGCGTCTGCGATTGCTCGCTTGATGGCGAGCTGCACGTCAGGCTCGATTGCAACGCTTACCCCAGGTTGTACCTTGCGCGCTAGGTCGGCAATCTCCCCGGCGGCGAATGTAGGCTTGCCAATCACGCGCGCTTCCGTGGCGATCACCCTGTCCGCGACCGGCACGATTTCAGTGAGAGAAGCTAATGCGTCTTTGGTTTGGAGCATGCCAATTACGAGCGTCTTTTCCATGCCCGCGTAATCGTGCCGGAGGGCGGAAGCCGCGGCTCGCATCTTCTGCGGGTTGTGCGCTCCGTCAATGACCACTAACGGCGTGTCCTGCATGACCTCCATTCGGCCCGCGATCTTCAATCCGCCCACCGCCTCGCGTATAGCTTTCTCCGTAATCGCAAGGCCGTGCCGATCCCGGAGCAGGAAGACCGACATGATGGCCGTGCCCGCGTTGGTGGCCTGGTACTCTCCCAGCAGGCTCACGAACAGGTCGTCCACGCTCCCGAACGGCGTCCTGATGTCCGCGACGGTGCCGCGCTCCTGGGGACGAAGATTCTCCACGTGGTAGTCGCGCCCCGGCCGATAAAGCTCCGAGTGCTGTAAGGCTGCCTCTCTCTCAATTACCTCCTGCGCTTCGGGCCTGGTTTCTCCCGTTATCGTGGGCTTCCCAGGCTTGATGATGCCAGCCTTGTGCCAGGCTATCTCGGGCAGGGTGGTGCCGAGTTGTGGTACGTGGTCGAAATCGACGTTGGTAATGACGGCCAGGTCGTAGTCGCCCGCGTTGGTGGGGTCGAACCGCCCTCCCATGCCTGTCTCGAGCGCCACCCACTCCACGCCCACGCGCCGGAAGAACAGGTGCGTGAGCGCTACCCACGCCTCGCCGTACTTGGGCTTGTCATCGGGGCAGCGAGCCGCGTAGCTGTCGTAGAGGGCCCTGAAGTGCTCGATTAGCTCCACCAGGCCGGACGGCGAAATCATCTTCCTATTGGCTACCAGCTTCTCGTTGGGTACTTGCAGGTAAGGGCTGGTGTGCAGTCCGGTGCTTACGCCGGAGGCATGGAGGATGGCCGCTATCATGGTGGCGACGGAGCCTTTGCCGCCGGTGCCCGCCACGTGTACCGTGTGGTACGCTTGCTGCGGGTTGCCCAGGTAGTTGAGGAAGCGGGAGGTGCGTGCCAGCCCCGCTTCCTGGGAACGCCTGATTTCGTCCTGGGTCTGAGGGATAAGGTAGCGTTCGCCCCTGGGATCGGTGATGAGGGATTCGAGCCAACCGAGGGCGGCGTTATAGCGCTCGCGGATGCCTTGCCAGTTGCGGGTGTTCGCCGGTCGCATGGGTGCTTTGCCCGCGTCAGGCAGGCACGGTGCCGCCGGTCATGAGCAGGCCCAGTTTCTCCCTGGTGGCCTCGGCGCGGGGCATGACGGCTACCAGCTTGCCCTTGTAGATCACCCCTATCGTGTCGGAGAGGGCCAGCACCTCGTCAAGCTCCGCTGATACGAGCAACACAGCCACGCCCTCATCGCGCTGCGCCACTATCTGCTTGTGGATGAACTCTATCGAGCCTACGTCGAGACCGCGTGTTGGTTGCGAGGCTACCAGGAAGCGTATCTGGCGGGAAAGCTCGCGGGCCAGGATGGCCTTTTGCTGGTTGCCGCCTGAGAGGTTGCGCGCCTGCGTCTGCACCGAGGCGGTGCGCACGTCGAACTTCCTCACCAGCTTGCGAGCAAAATCGAATATCACGTTGTCGTTGCGCAGTGGACCCCTTGCGAACGGTTTTTCGTCGTAGGTGTTCAGGCAGATGTTGTCCGCGACCGAATATGTGAGCACCAACCCATGCTTGTGCCGGTCCTCCGGGACGTGGGCGAGGCCCTGGTCGATAAGTTGGCGGGTGCCGGTGAGGGTCACGTCGCGTCCGTCGAGCAGGAGCTTGCCCTGGTGCACCTTGCGCAGGCCGGTGAGGGCCTCCACAAGCTCCGTCTGCCCATTGCCCTCGATGCCCGCGATGCCAAATATCTCGCCCGCGCGCACCTGCATGTCGAGGCCATCCACCGCCATATGGCCCCGGTTGTCCTTCACCCCAAGGCCCTCTATCGTAAGCACCGGCTCGCCTATATTGGCAGCCTTCTTCTCCACCTGTAGCAGCACGGTGCGTCCCACCATGAGCGATGCCAGGTGGGCCTCCGTGCTGGTCTTCGGGTCGGCGGTGCCCGCCACGCGGCCGTGCCGGAGCACGGTGATGCGGTCGGCAATCGCCAGCACTTCCTTCAGCTTGTGGGTAATGAAGACGATAGCCTTGCCGGTCTCCGCGAGGCGGCGCATTATAACGAACAGGTCGCGCGCCTCCTGGGGGGTGAGCACGGCGGTCGGCTCGTCGAGGATGAGGATGTCGGCGTTGCGGTAGAACGCCTTGAGGATCTCCACGCGCTGCTGAGAGCCTACGGGCAGGTCCTCTATCGTGGCGTCGGGGTCCACTTGCAGGCCGTAGGTGGTCGATAGCTCCCTGATGCGCCTGGCCGCCGCGTCCTTGTCCAGCATCACGCCCGCCTGGGTCGTCTCGCCGCCGAGCATGATGTTCTCGGTGACGGTGAGGGGCGGCACGAGCATAAAGTGCTGGTGCACCATGCCGATACCGGCGGCGATAGCGTGGCTCGGCCCGGTGAAACGCATCTCCTTGCCCTTGATGTAGATAGCGCCCTCGTCGGGCCGGTAGAGGCCGTAGAGGATGTTCATCAGGGTGGACTTGCCCGCGCCGTTCTCGCCCAGGAGCGCGTGTATCTCGCCCGGCCTCAGGTCGAGGTCGATGTGGTCGTTGGCGAGCACGCCGGGGAAGCGCTTGGTGATGCCCCGCGCTTGTAGGGCGTACTCGGCGCTGGGGGCGGGTAGTTGGGTTTCAGGGGCTACAGTTTGCATAGTCTATCAGTCATCTTGTTCGAGTGATCTCCTGATACGAACTCTACTGGTAGATGCCGTGATGATGGCTCCAGAAGCTAAATCACTCTCATAAAGGTGTAGGACACTCTGGCATACCCAGCCTTGTTGTTCGGCACCCATATGGGTGAGCCTGACAATTCCCGAGTGCGGCCTTCTATGTACAATTGCCAATTCGCCAAAATCCTTGTCAATAGTTACAAGAACTCGACCCTCGCTATGTGCTTTTGCCAGCAACGCTGCATCTCCAGGGTCCAACGATAAGCTTCCCGCCCAGAATACATCGTGACCAGCCTCTACTAGTTCCTGCTGAATACTGGCTGCTACACAAGTATCCAATAGGACTTTCATGTGGAAGTACTGACAATTAGAGGTTCAATTGTTTCGTGTCCCACTAGCCGGCGTGCATAGATCAGGCAGGCTTGGATATCCTCCGGCTCTAGCCACGGATATTCTCGAAGCAATATCTCGTTTGTATCTCCGGCCGCGAGCATGCCTAAGATATGCTCTACTGCGAGCCGACGCCCCCGAATGATCGGTTTACCCCCAAATATCTCAGGGTTAACCGTTATCCTCTGCAACAATTGTGTTTCGTCCATAATTTACCTCTTTCTTACTTATCATACGGCACGCCCACCGCCGCCGGGGGCGAGGAGCGTCCCACGAAGCCCGCGAGCACGATGATAGTCACGATGTAGGGCAGCAGGCCTACTATCTGCGGCAGGAAGAAGAATGGCAGGTCGCTGCTGCCCGAGGTGCTTACGCATTGCTGGATGTTGATCTGTATCGCCTGCGTGAAGCCGAACAGGAGGGTCGCGCCCCAGGCGTTCAGCGGCTTCCAGTTGCCGAAGATGAGTGCCGCCAACGCGATAAAGCCGCGGCCGCCCGTGACGCCGGGGCTGAAGTTGGACAACTCCGCGATGAAGTAGGCCCCACCCAGGCCCGCGATGCCCGCCCCGATGGTCACGTTGGCGTAGCGCATGAAGAAGACGTTGATGCCCACCGTATCGGCGGCGCGGGGGTGCTCGCCCACGGCGCGGGTGCGCAGGCCCCACGGGGTGAAGAAAAAGACGAAGTGAGCCACGGCCACCATCAGGAGGGCGATCCAGACGACCGGCTGGTGCTGGAAGAGCCTGCCGAACACCGGGATGTCGGAGAGAAGCGGGATGCTGATAGTGGGCAGCTTACCCGCGCCGGGGGCGTTGCGGTTGAAGAACTGGTCGTAGAAGAAGCCCGTGAGGCCGAACGACAGGATGTTGATAACCGTGCCGCTAATTATCTGGTCAACCTTGAAGGTGACGGAGAGGAGCGCGTGCAGCAGACCCATCATCGCCGCCGCCAGTATGGCCCCTAGCAAGCCCAGCCATAGAGAGCCGGTGAGCGCGCCCACCACGTACGCGCTGAAGGCTCCCGTGAGCATCATGCCCTCAATCGCGATGTTTACCACGCCTGACCGCTCGCAGAAGAGGCCGCTGATAGCCCCTAGCGTGAGGGGAGTGGCTACGCGAATCGTGGTAGCCAGCACCGAGGCGATCAGTATGTCGATAGCTACGCCGCAGATGTTCATGGCTCTTCACCGCCTGCCTCGTACCGGCCCGAACCGCGCTCTTTGGTCGTGGGTGTATCGTCTCCGGTGGCGGGGTCGGTCTTGGGATAGCTCTCGGCGATAGGGGTCTCTTCGGGGGCGTCGGCTACGGGCGCTTCAGCGGCAGACGCACCGACCGTCGCAGCCAGAGCAGCGGGCGCAAGGGACATTGATGTGCCCACGGGTTTAGCTTTTATCCGGTAGAGCCAGGTGATGATTACGTCCGCCGCAACAAAGAGCAAGATGAGGCCCTGCACCACCGCGATGATCGAGCTTGAGATCTGAGTGTTGAACTGCATCTGCGTAGCCCCTGACTTGAGGCCGCCGAACAGTATGGCCGCCGCCACGACACCAAATGGATTGGTGCGGCCCAGCAGCGCGACCGCTATGCTGTCGAAGCCGTACCCGGCCCCAAATCCAAGTTCGTGACGTTGCGTGACACCCGTAACCTGAAAAGCGCCCGCCGCGCCCGCCAGCATACCGGCCAGGCCCATAGCGAGTATGATGCTGCGGGGCACGCTCATACCGGCGTAGCGCGCGGCGTGCTGGTTCGCGCCCACGGTCTTTATCTCAAAGCCCCAGGTGGTGCGCCTCAAGAACCAGTAGACCAGGGCTGCGGCCAGCACCGCGATGGGCACACCCAGGTGCATCTGCCAGTCGCTGCCCGCGAATAGCTGGGGTAGCTGGGCCTCCGGGGCGATGCGGGCGGTGCGGGCCAGCACGTTGCCGGGGCTGCGGTCTCTCATCGGACCGCCCAGCAGGTACGCCACGATGCCCAGGGCGATATAGTTGAGCATGATGGTGATAATCACCTCATGCGCCCCGGTGTACGCCTTGAGTACGCCTGGTATCGCACCCCAGAGCAACCCCGCAAGGAGTCCGGCCGCCAAAGCTAGTATCAGGTGGATGGGGAACGGCACGCCCTGGATAGCGTACCCGACGAACGCGGTGGTGATGGCCCCGGCGGCCAGTTGTCCTTCGGCCCCGATGTTGAACAGGCCGCACTTGAAGGCCAGGGCCACCGACAGACCGGCGAAGATATAGGGGGTCGCGGTTACAAGCGTGGCGGCGATGTTGCGAGGAGTGCCCATTGCGCCCTGCCACAGCCCCGCGAAAGCCCCCTCGGGGCCTATCACCTTCTGTAGGTCACCGGTAGTCACCCAGATAACAAGGCCGCTGATGACCAGGGCTGTGAAGATCGCCAGGATCGGCACGAGGAAGGACCTACCGGCTTGCGCCCACGCCGAAGCGAAAAAGGAAGGCTGTGGAGGCTGCCCGCCCCCGCCGCCACTCCCACTGCCGCTACCGCTTCCACCTGCCGTTCGATCTGCTTTGGTCGAAATAGCGCTCAAGGTGCTCTCCCAGCTATATAACAAAGGGCGGTGTCACCTGCATTATACAAGTTACACCGCCCTATGGGAATTTGGGAATTTGGGAATTGGGATTTCGGATTTCGGATTTAGAAGAACTCCTAAGC